>NZ_AJTQ01000168.1 GCF_000262345.1 Streptomyces xiaopingdaonensis
CACGCTCCGGTGTGACGGAGCGTGCGTCACCCCTCCTGGCGCGGGAAGGAGACCTCGACGCGGCGGTTCTTCTTGCGGCCTTCCTCGGTCTTGTTGTCGGCGACCGGGTAATCCTCGCTGTAGCCGCGGACGTTGAAGGAGACGTCGGAGCCGAGCTCTTCGGCGAGGCGCTGCTGGACGGTGGCGGCGCGGGCGCGGGAGAGCTTCTTGCCGTGCTCGTAGGAGCCCAGGTCGTCGGTGAAACCGTAGACGTTCACCTCCGAGCCCTTCTGCTTCTCGACCTCCGCCGCGATCTCCTTGATCTTGGCGTTCGCCTTTCCGTTCAGCTTGTTGCTGTCCTTGGGGAAGAGCACCTCGGCCTGGAGCGTGAACTTCGTCTTCTCCGTGCTGTCCTCGCGCCGCTCGTCGCCGCCCATGTTCTCCGTGACGAACTTGATGTCCAGCACCTTCGGCGGCGCCAGCTTCGCCCCGGAGGCGAGCTTGAGACCGCCCGACTGGGCGTCGACCTTGTTGGGCTCGGAGCCGGAACCGACGTTCTCGAAGTTGTCGGGGGGTTCGCTGTACCCCTCGTCGCCGGGGCCGGTCTCGCCCGGGAGGGAGGGGGCGGCGCCGGTGGGGATGGTGGTGGGGTTGTCGGTGCCGAAGTCGGGTGGATCGGTCGGCAGGTCACCGATGCTTGGTGAGGGTGTCGCCTCGTCTGCATGGGCCACGCCGCCGAGGCCGAAGACCAGCAGCCCCAGTACGGACGTGCCTGTGACAGCGCGCGCGAGGACAGTACGGGCCATTGTCACTCCCCCGAGATGGTGATGCTCGCCGTCGGAAGGTCTCCCACCTGAAAATCGAGGGCGTCGTTCCCCTTAGGCGGCGCGGGGAACTGTGCATACCAATTCTTGGTTTGGCCGCCCTGCAGTCCACCCTTGAAGGCAGTACAGAGACAACGCCCGTCAGTGTCCCTGAGGACGAGGTACTTCTTCTTCCCCTTCTTGTCGACCAGGCTTGCCCCGGCCATCGACGACGGATTTGCCTCGGCCAACTCCTTTTCGTCGGCCTTCCATTCGACGCCGCTCCAGAACTTCCCACCGCTGTTCGAGACTTCTCCGTTGAGCGTGAGGAACCCGCCTTCCTCGCGCTCTGCGGAGTTGATGGTCAGACTGATATCCGATCCCCCCTTGAGTTCAGCAAGTACTTCTCCCTCGCCGTCGCCGTCCTGGGACGAGGAATCTCCGCCCTTGCCCTTGTCGTCCTGTTGACTCGGGGAGGATTTGTCTGCGTCCTCGTCGTCCCCGCCTCCGCTGCAACCTGCCAGCGCAAAGAGCAGACCAGTTGCGATCGCAAGGGCCGCCCACTGGCCGCCTTTTCGCCGCGTTCTCATGGGTTGCGCTTCCTCCGGTTGTCGTCTTTCATCAGTCGACCAGCACCACGTCGAACAGGTCAGCTGGGTTGGCATCAAAATCGTCATCGTCCGGCTCGATAGCGATCTCCTCGCCGTCACAGGTCAGAATGATCTGGTCAGAGTCGCCATCGGCCTCGCACCTCGGCACGATCACAGCGGTCGCCGATGCCTTCGCAGTCTTGTTCCCGGCGCCGGGGATGATCGATGATCCGCTGTCGAACCTTGTTCGTACGTCGACGGCATACCCAAGGTCGCCTTGCCTCTGGACCGGTCGGCAACCTTCTATGTTGGAGTCGTTCTGGCCCGCGAAGTGCCCTGCCTCCCCGCAGCCTTCGGCGACTATGTCACCACGCCCGGCTATCCACTCGCGCCATTCGTCATCGTCGCCCAGCGCATCGACGAAGCCATCAAAGAATGCCGCCCTGTCTGCTCTCGCTGCACCGATCGCCGCCGCGTCGGCAGCGGTCTGCCCACCGTTCCGGACCGACGCGGCCTGGGCGACCGTGAAGAGGGCGAAAGCCAGAAACAACAGGCCCGTCATGGCGATTGCACAGAGCAGGAGCGCAGAACCACTCTCCGAGCCGGGGCGGTTCACCCACCGCCGACGACCTTCGCCACCGCATTCCCTATGGCTGTGGAGATCACTGCGTCGAGTCCCAGCGCGCGAATCCCCAGAATGATCGCCCCCACAATGATCACGATCCCCACATACTCGATAGCCGACGCCCCCCGCTCCCCGTCGCGTCCGTGCTGCAGGCGCGTGAGTGCCCTGTACATCATTTCGGTCGGCTTGGACATCGGGCTCTCCTCCAGTGTCGGCGGCTTGATGGGCCGCCCTTCGGTGGGCTTCCGGGGCGTGGGGCGCGGCTGTTCGGTGTGGACCCGGTCCGGCTTCGGGTGGGTGCACGCCGGTGGGGGGAGGGAGGTCGCGCAGGGTCAGGTCCCGGTGGGCGTGGGGGTGCCGGGCGTCAGGCATGGGGGGCACCTCCGGGTGGGAGGGGAGGTGCGGGGGTGGGGGTCATGGTGTGCTGCGTCTCCCTCCGGCACCTGGTCTCGCGGGTGGGGCGCGGCCACTCGGGGTCGGGGGGTTCCGACAGGCCGGTGGGGTGTGCGCCGACTCTTGTTGCCCACTGTTGTTGCCCGAATGCAGACTGTGCCACATTTGCCTGCCCCCGCGAAGAGTTGGCGTGAAATGCGGGCGCCCTGGTCCCGTTTCGGGCGGTGGTGTGCGGGCGGTTTTCGGTCATCGCGGCGTCAACCCCCGAGGATCGAGCCGAAGTCGGTGTCGGCGCCGAGGATGAACGTGGCCGCGATCAGGATGAGGGTGCCGGGGAGCAGGAAGCCGATCGTGGCGAGCGTCGCCTTGGGTATGGTCTTCGCGGCCTGGCGGCGCGCGTTCTGGGCGTCCGTCCGGCGCATGTCGGTGGCGATCTGCACGAGGGTGTCGGCGATGGGGGCGCCGAGTTCCTCGCCCTGCTGGAGCGCGGTGACGAACTGGTCGACCTGCTCGCTGGAGTTGCGCCTGCGCAGCTCGTCGAAGGCGTCGCGGCGGCTCACGCCCATGTCCATCTGCCGCAGGGTGATGCGGAGTTCGTCGGCCCACGGCCCTTCGTACCGCTCCGCCACCCGTTCCAGCGCCTGCCGGAAGCCGAGCCCGGCGGAGACGACGACGGCGAGGACGTCGAGGAAGTCGGGGAGGGTGCGCTCGATCGTCCGCTTGCGGTCGCGCACGGCCTGCCAGAGGGAGAGGTCGGCGGCCGTCCAGCCGAAGGCGAGGACGAGGAGGGTGAAGAGGAGGCTGTCGGCCGCGATGCCGACGAGTCCCATGAGGAGCCCGAAGACGCCGTAGACGGCGCGCCTCGCGGCGTACCGCTGGAGCGTGAGGCCGCCGGGGTTGCCCGCCTGGTCGATCCGGCGCCGCTTGCGGTCGACGAGTCGGGGCCCCATGAGCCGCAGCACCAGCGGCGCGAGACGCATGCCGAGCCGGTCGACGGCGCGGTCGGGCGCCGAGGCGCGGGTGGCGCCGATCTCGTGGGCGAGGACGAGGTCGGCGGGGAGTTCCGCCTCGGAGCGGTAGAGGCGCAGCCCGGCGAGCGCCGCGTAGACGGCGGCGCCGGCGACGAGCGCGAGGACCAGCGCGATCACGCGGGGCACCGCCTCTCGGCTGCGTCCAACGCCGCGGCGGAGGCGGCGAGTTGCTTCGCGGTACCCACCGTCACACCTCGATCCTGCCGAGACGCCTGATCACGAGGAACCCGCCCGCGAAGAGCCCGACGGCGACGAGCATCGCCAACTGCCCCACGGGCGACCCGGTGACGCGGGCGAGGGCGCCCGGCATCATCGAGTTCATCATCAGCATGGCGCCGAGGCCGAGGAGCGGCAGCGTGAACGCGGTGGCGTTGACCTCGGAGAGCATCGTGCGCACCTCGCGTCGCGTCTCCTTGCGCTCCTCCAGCGTGTGCGTGAGATTCCGCAGCGACCCGACGATGGTGCCGCCCGCCCGGTTGGAGAGCACCAACGTGGTGACGAGGACGACGAGTTCGCGCGACGGCAGCCGCTCGGCGAGTTCGCCGAGGGCGTCGTCGATCGAGCGTCCGACGGCGAGCTGGTTGACGACGACGGCGAGTTCGTCGCCGGCGGGCGCCTCCAGCTCCTCGGCGGCGATACCGAGAGCCGTACGCAGCGCCAGGCCCGCCGAGGTGGCGTTGGCGAGGATGCGGGAGAGCTCGGGGAGCTGCGCGATGAACTGCTCGGTGCGGCGCCTGCGTTGCTGGTTGAGGAAGGCGTTGGCGCTGACGGCGCCGAGGAGGCCGGCGAGCGGGCCGAAGAAGGCGGCGAGCATCGCGGAGGCGAGGAACCAGAGGACCGCGACGAGCGCGGCGGTGTAGACGGCGAACTCGCCCGCTGTGAGGTCGAGTCCGGTGGCGTCGAGCCTGCGCTGGAGGCGCCTGCCCGGGCCGGTGCGGCGCAGCCGGCGGTCGACGCCGGAGAAGGGCCGCGCCCGGCCGTCGGGGAGCCGGGCGCCCGCGGCCTCGGCGGCGAGGCGGTCGAGGAGCGCCCTGCGCCGGCTGCGCCCCGAGGCGTACACCAGCACGCCGGCGGTGCCCACGGCACCGGCGCACGCGGTCGCCGTGAGGGCGAGGAGTGCGGTGTTGTCCATACGGCGTCCTCGGTGGCCTTTCTCGTCCTGCGTCTGCGGTCTGCACGGTGCGGTCGGCGCGGCGCGGCGCGGCGCGCCCTCAGCCGGGCCGCCCGGCCGGCGGTCCGGCACCCGGCAAGTCTCCCCAACGCGGCCGGTGCGTAGGCGGGTTGGGCCCGGTCATCCCCTGCCTCCCGCGTGGCGCCCGCCGGCGCCCCGCTCGGTCGGCGCCTCCGCGACACGGGAGGAGAGCTGCGAGGCGTCGGTCGCGACCCCGTACGCGCCCGGGACGCTCTCGCCCGCGAGCGCGAGCCGGTCGGCGGTCCTGCGGGGCAGCGGGAGGTGCGCGAAGCTGCCGTCGACGCGCCCCGTGCCGGTGGCGGGGGCGGCGTCGAAGCGGGTGAGCGGGACGATCCGGAAGGGCTCCCTGCCGTGCGACGAGAGGAGCGCGATCTCGACCACCTTGCGGGAGCCGTCGGAGAGGCGGGCGAGTTGGACGAGGACGTCGACGGCCGAGTTGATCTGGTCCTGGAGCGCGGCGAAGGGCACGTCGACCTCGGACATGGAGGCGAGCGTCTGGAGCCGCATCAGCGCGTCCTCCGCGCTGTTGGCGTGGACGGTGGCGAGCGAGCCGTCGTGCCCCGTCGACATCGCCTGGAGCATGTCGAGGGTCTCGCCGCCGCGCACCTCGCCGACGAGGATGCGGTCGGGGCGCATCCGCAGCGAGTTGCGGACGAGGTCGCGGACGGTGACCTGGCCCTTCCCCTCGACGTTGGCCGGGCGCGTCTCCAGCCGGATGACGTGCTCCTGCTGGAGCTGGAGTTCGGCCGCGTCCTCGACGGTGATGATGCGCTCCCGCTCGGGGATGAGCGCGGAGAGTGCGTTGAGCAGCGTCGTCTTGCCGGAGCCCGTGCCGCCGGAGACGATCACGTTGAAGCGGCCCCTGATGAAGGCGGAGAGCAGCGCGAGCATGTGCGTGTCGAGGGTGCCGATGCCGATGAGCTCCTCGAGCGTGTAGGCGCGGGGGAAGCGCCTGATGGTGAGGGTGGCACCGGAGAGGGAGAGCGGCGGGATGATGACGTTGACGCGCTCGCCCGTGGGGAGGCGCGCGTCGACCATCGGATTCGACTCGTCCACCCGCCTGTTGACGGTGGAGACGATCCGCTCGATCGTCTGCATCAGCTGCTCGTCCGAGGCGAACCGCACCGGCACCTGTTCGACGCGGCCCGCGCGCTCGACGAAGACCTGATCGGGCCCGTTGACCATGATCTCGGTGATCGACGCGTCCTCCAGCAGCGGTTCGAGGACGCCGAGGCCGAGCGCCTCGTCGACGACGCGGCGGATGAGCAGCGCCCGGTCGGGGGTGGCGAGGACGGGGCCCTCGCGGCTGATGATGTGGCCGAGTACGCGCTCCAGGCGGCTGCGGCGCTCGTCGGGCGCGAGCGCCGACATCTCGGCGAGGTCGATCTCCTCCAGCAGCTTGGTGCGGAAGGCGGGGACGAGGTGGCCCGTCGTGTCGGCGGCGGGACGGCCCGCGGCGGGCGCCGCGCCGTCCTGGTTGATGCGGGAGCGCAGGCTCAACTCGGCCTCCTCGGCGCGGTGTCGGGCCCCTGCGGGGCGTACGGCGGCACGTCAGTCGTCCTCGTCGGCCGGCATCGTCGCCGAGCGGCTCGCGGTGCCGAGGCTGCCGAAGCCGGGGATGACGGACGGGATGGTGACGGTGGTCTTCACCGTCACCTCGTCGCCGCCCCCGGAGAGCGCGAAGGTGCTGCGCTTCGCCGTCCAGCCGGACATCGCCGCGCGTCCCCCGGCCGCGTACCCGTCCGCGGTGTCCTGCTGCCCGGCGAGGCGGGCTGCGGCGCGCGCTCCGCTGCCGGCCTGCTGCACGGCGTAGCCGGCGAGACCGAGCTGGATGCCGGCCATGGCGACGAGGAGCAGCAGCGGGAGCATGCCGGCGAACTCCAGGGAGCTCGCGCCGCGTTCGGGGTGCAGGCGCCCAGTGCGGCGCCGGTGCGGGAAGGGGACGCGCGCCACGGGTCAGCCCTCCTTCGCCGCCCCGGCCTCGCCCGCGACCGTGAACGGGAGGAGGGCGGAGCCGGGGAAGAGGATGGGGGTCTTCATGTCGACGTCGGCCTTCCAGACGTCGCCGGAGAGGGAGCACGCCACCTTCGAGCCGCCGCGCCACTTGGCGGGGAGGTGCTCGGTGGCCGCCGCCTGGCACGCGCCCTGCGGGTCGCCGTACGCCTCTGCCGAGGCCGCGGCGCGTGCGCCCTCGTCCGCCGCGTTGCCGGCGAGCGAGAAGGTGTAGCCGATCAGCACGGCCTGCCAGACGAGGGCGAGGACGACGAGGACGATCGGCGCCATCCCCGCGAACTCCACGCTCGCCGCGCCTCGTTCGCCGCCGAGCCGGCCCGGCCGGCCGCCGTCGGGCGCCTGTCGGGGCGGGGCGGTGCCGGGCGGGAGCGCCTGCCGTGCCGAGCCCGCCCCGGGGAGCGCCTGGGCCTGCTCCGGGGGTTGCGGCTTGTCGCCGCGGTGCTTCTCGCGGCGCTTCGCCTTTCCGCGGGCCTTGCGCGGCTGCTCCGGTGCGGCCGCGACGCCGAGTTCGCCGGCGAGCGCCCACAGGGCCTGCTTGACGACGCTGCGGTCGTCGAGGTCCTGGAGGCGCCCGGCGTCGACGGCGGTCTGGAGGTCCTTGAAGTGCGAGGGTACGGCCGTGCGCGCGACGGGTGTCCCCGTGATGCGCGCGACCAGCGGCGGCTGGATCTCCGTCTGCCGGGAGGCCCGGTTGACGACGGTGACGATCTCCTCGGCCTTGCGCACCTGGAGCCGGTCCCAGAGCCGCACCGCGCGCTTCGCCGCGCGTACCGAGACGACGTCGGGGGTGGTGAAGAGGACGGCCCGGTCGGCGAGTTCCACCGCCGCCGCGCTGCCCGCGGTGAGCTGCGCACCGCAGTCGACGACGACCACCTCGTAACGGGAGCGGAGGGCGCCGACGATCTGCCGTACCGCGCGGTCGTCGACCTCCTCGCCGCGCTCCCCCTCGCCCGGCGCGAGGAGCAGTGCGACGCCCGACTCGTGGGCGTAGACGGCGTCCTGGAGGACCCGCGGGGAGACGTCCTGGATGCCGGCGAGGTCCGCAACGGACCTGCGGTATTGGACGTCGAGGTAGGAGGCGACGTCGCCGGACTGGAGGTCGAGGTCGACGAGGGCGGTGCTGCGCCCCGACGCGTGGGCGGCGAGGGCGAGTTGGACGGCGGCGAGCGTCGCGCCCACGCCGCCCTTCGCCCCCGTCACGGCGACGACGGTGCCCCCCGCGCCGGCCGGCCCCGCCCCGCCCGCGCCGAGATGGCGCCGCACACCGGCCGCCCAGCCGCCCGCGGCACCGATGCGGGCGTTCAACTCCTCGACGCGCAGCGGCAGCGAGACGACGCCGCGCGCCCCCGCGTCCATGGCGGAGGAGTACAGGGCGGGGCTGGTGTCGCGCGCGGCGAGGATGGTGCCGACGGCGGGGAAGCGGACGGCGACCTCGCGGATCAGCTCCAGCGCGGGGAGCGGGCCGACGAGTTCGTGGACGAGGACGATCTCGGGCAGGTCGGCGGCGGACTCGGCGCCGGCCTGCCCGAGCACGTCGAGGAGCTGGGTGGAGTCGATGGCGGGCGGCAGCGGCTCCCCGTCGGGCGTGCTCGCGAGCGCCTCCACCAGGACGCGGGCCGCTTCCGGGTCGCTGACCGCGGGCTGGATGCGCCAGGTCATCGGCACCTCACTCGTCCCCGCCGAGGGTGTAGGTACGGTCGCCCTCGGGGACGCCCTCGTCGTCGCCGGGGGCGACGAGCGCGAGCCGCACGTGCTCGGCGAACGACTCGGCGTAGGCGACGCGTTGGGCGTCCTCGGTGCCGAGCGCGAACGTGATCGGCACGCCCTCGCGCTCGCGCTGGCGGGTCTGCTCGTCGCGCTCGCCGTCGTCGGAGAGCGGGCTCAGCTCGCCCACGTCGATCACCTTGGCGTCGGCGACGATCACGCGCGACTGCGACGGGGTGTTGCCGCCGCCTTTGCCGCCGCCGCGCTCGCCCTCGAACGTGGCGTAGATGTTGACCTTGTTCCCCGGGTTGATCTTCCCGGCGACACCGGTCTCCGCGTCGATCATGATGGCGATCTCCTGTTCCCCCGCCGCGAGTTCGGGGCGCTCGGCGAGCATGTCCGACTGGAGGAGCGAGCCCTTGCGGAGCGGGTTGACGGCGATCTTGCCGCGGATGTCCCCGAGGTCGGTGACGGCCGTGCGCGGTATCCACCGCTTCGGCATCGTGACCCGCTCGAACTGCGAGGCGTCGAGCCGCTTGTACGCCGGTACGTCCGACTTCAGCTCGTACGCCGTCGTCTCCTCGCCGACCTTCGACTCGACGTTGCGCACGTACGCCAGCACCCCCGCGAAGGCGGCGAGCGCGCAGAGCGCGGAGACGAGCAGCAGGAGGACGCCGCGGCGCTGACGGGAGTTCATATCGGGCGTTTTCCTCGGATTTCTCGGGGATCGGCGACGGCGGTGTCGGCGAGCGACGGCTGCTCGCCCTGCGGCGGGGCGTGCTCGTGTTCCGGGTCGGCCGGGTCGCTCGGGACGGCGTCACGGGGTGTGGGATCGGGCGTCGGGTCGTCGAACGGGGCTTCCGCGTACGGCGGTCGGGGAGCCTGCCGTTCGCCAGGGGACGGCACGGGCCGGCCTGCGGCCCACGGCGGGGGCGACTGGGGTTCCGTCCCGGACGGGGCCGCCTCGCGAGGCGCGGGGCCAGGCGCCGGGGCGTCGAACGGAGCTTCCGTATACGGCCGTTGCGCGGCCTGCTGCCCACCGGGCCGCGGCGCCGGCGGACGGCCTTCCTGCCCGGACGAGTCCCCGAGCGTGGACGCCCGGGTGTCCGACGCAGCCCCCGTGTACGGCACTCGGGGAGCCGGCTCTGCTCCGCCCCGCGGCTCGGGCGGGACCGCGGTCCACGGCGCAGCGGGCTGGTTGCCTTCCTCCTCGGCCGGAACGGCGTCGCTCGGCCCCGACTCGCGCTGCTCCGGCTCGGGCGCCGCCGACGAGGGGACCGCGGCATCGGCGGGCGCGGGACCGTTCGCGGAAGCCGGCGCGTACGCAGCGGAGTCGACGGGCGCCGATCCGCCCTGGACGCGCGGCGTCCGCGCACCCGGCGCCGGTGCGGAAGGCACCCCCTGCGCACCCGGCGGCGGCACCGAGTGGGGCGCGTACCCGGCCGGCGACGGCGGTGCAGGGGGCGGCCCCCAACCGGTGCCGGACACGGTGGTGTCGCCCGCCTCGATCGACGCGGGCGCCGGTGCCGAAGGGCGCGGCACCTGGGGCCGGCGAGGCACCTCGCGCTCGGCGGCGCGGGCCGAGAGCGGGCCCCGGGGCTCGGCGGGCGCACCGCCTCGCGCCCGTGGGCCGCGCACCGTATACGCGCCGCGGAGGGGGTGGCCCGCACCGGAGGGGCGGGCCGGGGAGGCGCAGAACGCGCAGCAGTCGCCGATGAGTTCGAGGCCGCACCAGTGGCAGGTGTCCCTGCGGACCGAGGCGACGAGCTGGTAGAGCATCGAGACGTCGGCTATCGCCGCCGCGAACTCCGTCAGCTTCCCCGTCCCCCACCAGGAGGCCGAGTCGGCGGGCAGGTGTTCCTCGCGCACCTCGCCCACGCGCCAACTCCGGGCGAGCGGTCCCGCGACCCATTCGGCGCCTGCCTGCCCCCGCGCCAGGGTGAGTTGTGTGGCGAACCGGGGCCCGCTCAGCGCGGCGCCCTCCGACTCGCCGACCCGCACCAGCTCCGGTGCGGGCGCCGCGAGCACCGCGAACTGGGCACGCGAGACGAGGGACTTGGCGTGCGCGCCGAGCGAGACCGGGACGCGGTCGAGCTTCGCCACGGAGTGCAGGAGCGCACCGGCGTACACGTAATGCGCGAGGAGGCGCGAGGCGGCCCCCAGTACGCCGGGGCTGAAGTCGCAGAGCGAGAGCTGCCGCAGCTGCCGGACGAGCACGCCGACGGCGAGCGGCGGCAGCGGCGTCGGCAGCAGCGCGATGCGGTCGCTCTCCAGCACGGACCTGATCGCGTGGAGGCGGTGGACGTGGGCGCGCGGAAGCGCGTCGGGGTAGACGGCGATGAGGTATCCGTGCTGCTCCAGGAGGGCGTGCGCCTCTTCGAGCGCGGCTTCGAACGGCTGCTCCTCCGGGGCGTGCAAGACGTGCGCGCGCGGCGTGTGCCGGTCGGGCGGGGGCAGCACGTGGTCGCGGCTGGCGACCGCTAAGGCTGTAGTCACGTCCCGGCTCCCCTGGTCCGGACCCGGGTGGTGGCGGACCGGCCCCTGCACGCCCGTCCGGCCGCCCTGGGCCTCGCTTCCTCCTGCACCGCGGCTCCGCCGGCCTCCGCACCGGCTGCGCGCCGCGGCGCCGACCCCCTCGTCGGCTCGTACGCTCCCGTTCGTCCGCCGGCGCACTGCGCGACGGACGGCCAACCTCCAGTCTGCACCCAGCCGTTGATCCCGGCTGACGACATAACACCTTATCTGCGGCGCAGCCGCCAGAGAACCTTTCCCGGAACTCCACGGCATCCCCTACCCAGGCGCAGCGCGGAGGCAACCGCGCGAGGGCCCGGCACGCGGCGTGCCGGGCCCGGTCACCGCGCGGACGTCACCACGGCAGGTCGCGCAACTCCTGCACGCACAGCACGAGGAAAAGCAGCCCGGAGAGGACGAGCAGGATGTTGCTGAGCGGCCGGTTGCGCCATTCCCGCGGCGTGCGCGAGGAGTTGAGGAGCCATACGAGCGTCAGCGCGAGGAAGGGCATGAAGAAGGCGCCGAGGACGCCGTAAGCGATCACGAGGCCGAACGGTTCGTCGAGCCAGAGGAGGACCATCGGCGGGAACGTCAGCCACAGCAGGTAGGCGCGGAACGGCAGCGAGCGCTCCCGCTCGCCCCGCGCGACGAGCCCGACGGCGTCGCCCTCCTTCCCCGCGGCCTCGCGGCGTCCGGCACGGGCGAGCCTCATCTGCTCGACGAAGTCGGCGAACATGAGGCTCACGCCGTGCCAGACCCCGATCACGGACGAGAAGGCGGCGGCGAAGAAACCGACGAGGAAGAGCGTCGACGTGACGCCGCCGAACCGGTCCTCCAGGACCTCGCCGAGGTCGAGGAGCCCCCGGTCCCCGTCGGTGAGGGCGAGTTGGGTGGAGTGGAGCAGCTCGGCACCGATGATGAGCATCGCGACGACGAAGACGCCGGTGGTCAGGTACGCGACGCGGTTGTCGAGCCGCATCATGCGCATCCACCGGCTGTCGGTCCAGCCCTTGGCGTTCACCCAGTACCCGTACGCGGCCATCGTGATGGTGCCGCCGACGCCGCCGATGAGGCCGAGCGTGTAGAGCAGGGAGCCGTCGGGGAGGACGGGCGCGAGCCCGGCGAACGCGTCGGGGACGCTCGGCGCGACCCGGACGGCCACGTACACGACGACGAGGAACATCGCGCCGACGAAGACCATCATCGCCTTCTCGACGACCGCGTACCGGTTGGCCCACACGAACGCCAGCCCGCAGAGCCCGACGAGGATCGCCCAGTACTTCAGCGGCAGCGTGTCGGGGAAGAGCGCCTGGAGGGGGAGCGCACTCGACGACATCGCGGTGGCGCCGTAGACGAACCCCCAGACGACCACGTAGACGGCGAAGTAGACGGTCGTCCACGCGCCGAGCTCGCGCCAGCCCTCGAACAGGGTGCGCCCGGTGGCGAGGTGCCAGCGGCCGACTGCCTCGGCGAGGGCGATCTTGACGATGCAGCCGATGACCGCGGCCCAGAGCAGCGTGTACCCGAACTTGCTCCCGGCGACGAGCGTCGCGACGAGGTCCCCCGCGCCGACACCGGTGGCGGCGACGACGACGCCCGGACCGATCCGCTTCCACATGGCGCGGCGCGAGGTCGGGGGCGTCTCCGAAGTCGCCTGCGGTGCACGCGGTTCCGCCTCGGCGTCGCCCGGCCGGGTGGGTGCGCCGTCGAACGGTGCGGCGTCGTCGGTGGCCATCGGTACCGCCCTTCCTGCCGTGCTGGTTCCGTCGGGTCGGCGATCGCGACGCCGGGCGCCCACTGATCGTCCGCGCATGAAACCGCCGGTTCGGTCGGCGCACAAGAGGCCGCGCACGAGTTGCCCTGCTGCCGCGAGAGGGAGCGGGGAGCGTCCTAGGTATTGACATCCCCATTGGTCTGGACCACGTTGTACACGAGCGCAGGGCCCGCGCCTTCCCCAAGTCCCCCCACACCGGAGGAAGTTGTGGCTCGAACACGTACCAGAGCGGCCCGTATCCGCAACCGCGCCGTCGTCAGCCTCGCCGCGGGCGCCCTCGCGGCGGGCGGCCTCTTCGCCGTCGGCGCCGCCAACGCCAGCGCAGGCGAGACGGCCCGACCGGGCCCGAACGTGGGCGCGTCGGCCGTCCCGGCGCACGCGGTCACCGGCTACTGGCAGAACTTCGACAACGGCGCCACCGTCCAGACGATCGCCGACGTCCAGGACGACTACGACATCATCGCCGTCGCCTTCGCCGACGCCACTGGCTCTCCCGGCGAGGTCGACTTCAACCTCGACTCCGCACTCGGCTACTCCGAGGACGACTTCAAGGCCGACGTCGCCGCGAAGCAGGCCGACGGGAAGTCCGTCATCATCTCCGTCGGCGGCGAGAAGGGCGCCGTGCAGGTCGGCGACAGCGCGTCGGCCCAGGCGTTCGCCGACAGCATCGTCGGCCTCATGGACGAGTACGGGTTCGACGGCGTCGACATCGACCTGGAGAACGGCCTCAACGCCACCTACATGACCGAGGCGCTGGAGTCGATCCACTCCGCGAAGAGCGACGTCGTGGTGACGATGGCGCCGCAGACCGTGGACATGCAGTCGCCGGAGAACGACTACTTCAAGACGGCGCTGAACATCAAGGACTTCCTCACCGTCGTCAACATGCAGTACTACAACAGCGGTTCGATGAACGGCTGCGACGGGCAGGTCTACTCCTCCGGAAGCGTCGACTTCCTCACCTCCCTCGCCTGCCTCCAGATCGAGGGCGGCCTCGACCCCTCGCAGGTCGGCCTCGGCCTCCCCGCCTCTCCGGACGCCGCCGGCTCCGGCTACATCGAGCCGTCCGTCGTCAACGACGCGCTCGACTGCCTCGCCAAGGGCGAGAACTGCGGCAGCTTCACTCCCGAGGAGACCTGGCCCGACATCCGCGGCGCCATGGCCTGGTCGACCAACTGGGACGCCACAGCCGGCGACTCCTGGTCGGGCACGGTCGGTCCGCACGTCCACGGCCTCTGAGCCGACACCGCCCGCGCGCCCGCGGAACCGCGGGCGCGCCACCCCGGCCCGGACTGGGAACGGGCCGGCACGGTACGGGGTGTTCCGCCCCACCGCCCCGTACCGCACAGGACGCCCCCGAGGCCCTCACGGCCCCGGGGGCGTCCCCGCGTGCGGCGCTCAACCGCCGGTCACGGCTTCGGCAGGGTGCAGCCCTCCAGATCGAGGTCGACCTCGTTGCCCTTGCCCACGCAGGCCGCGAGCAGGTACGTCTGCTGCCCGTAGGCGATGCCCTCGTGGACGGTGACGTTGCCGTTCTCGTCGACCTCGCACGGGTTGTCGAGGGTGCACTCCTCGCCGTTCTCGTTGCGCGTGTTGTTGACGCCCACGACCTTGCCCGAGGCGTCGTCGACGACGGGCGAGCCCGACGTGCCGCCCTTGGTCTCGCACTCGGCGGTGTACCGGAGCGAGTCCTTCATCGTCCAGTCGGCCTCCCGGAGTTCGGGGACGAACGCGTCGATCGCGCAGCCGAAGGTCTCCTTCCAGTACCCGGAGACGACGGTGATGTCGTTGCCCGCCACCGGGTGCTCGGCGTCGAGGTCGAGCGCGGTGACGCCGTACTCCGACTCGATCTCCTCGTAGCTCTCGCCGACCTGGTACAGGGAGACGTCGGTGTCGGTCATCGTCGCGTAGGCGACCTTGACGGCGCTGACCGTACCGGCGTCCTGCCCCGAGGCGTCGAGGAGCGTGAAGCCGCGGCTCGAGGGCTCGTCGACGACGACCGTCCCGGGGCCCGGCATGCCCGCCTCCAGGCAGTGGCCGTTGGAGAGGACGAGCGCCGGTTCTGACGGCTGGGAGTCGGGCAGGCTGACGAGCGAGCCCGAGCAGTTGCTCAGTGCTACGGAGCCCTCGAAGTCGGGGGCGGCCGCGGCGCGTTGGGGGGAGGCCGAGGTGGGGCGGTCCTGCTGCGCGTCCGCGCTCGTTGCTGCGGCCGGTGTCGCGGCGAGACCGGTCAGCGCGGCGGCTCCGAGGAGGCCGGCTGCCAGGGTGCCCGCGAGAGGTCGTTTCATGTGTGGGGTCCTCTCTTAAGGAACCTGCGTTACCGAAGGTCCGTTCGGTCTACCGCGGCATCCTTCAGCAGCCCCCCGCACGGCACAAGGGCGCGCGTCGGCCACCAACTGAGCGCGCCCCGGGCGCAGTTGGGCGCACGAACATCACGCGGTCCCTACATCGGGGCCTCTTCCCCCGTGCGCCCGACGGCTGGACAGTGGAGCGTCCGCGGCACTTCGCGCACCTCGGACGACGACGTCCCGAAGAGAAGGTGAACCGGTGAAGTTCAGCTACGCGATGCTCCCCGACTACCCGCTCACGGAGTCCCTCGCCTCGATCGGCCTCGCCGACCGGCTCGGCTTCCATGCCTGCTACGCGGCGGACGAGACCTGGCACAAGGACCTGTGGCAGCTCTTCGCCGCCGCTGCCGCCCGCACCGAGCGCATCCGGCTCGGCCCCAGCGTCTCGCCCGTCGCACTCCGCGAACCGAGCCTGCTCGCCCAGGCGTTGGCGACTCTCGACGAGCTCTCCGACGGCCGCGCCGAAGGCGTCCTCTCCAGCGGCAACTTCGGCCTCCTCGCCCAGTACGGGATCGACTGGCGGGAGACGCGCCCGCTGAGCCGCACCAAGGAGGCGCTCCCCGTCGTCCGCACCCTCCTCGACGACGGCGCGCTCACCCACGAGGGCGAGTTCTACCGCTACCAAGGACTCTTCACCTTCGCGCGCCCCGTGCAGGAGCGGCTGCCGCTGAAGCTCGGCGCGATGCGCGGCCCCCGCTCCTTCCGGGCGGCAGGCGCGCTCGCGGACGGCTGCCACCACGCCCTCAGCTACACGCGCGAGGCGTACGACTACGCCGTGGCGCACCTCAGGGAGGGCGCCGAGAGCGCGGGCAAGGACTGGCGGTCGCTCGACATCGGCGCCTGGATCGTCTTCGCCGTGGGCGAGGACTCCGCGAAGGCGAAGGAGGCGGCGCGCAGCATGGTCGGCATCTACGCCTCCTCGATGCCCGAGGAGCAACTGCGGCGCAACGGCGTCGACCCGGACGAGCTGGCGCCGGCGATCGAGGCGATCGGAGCCGGCGACCTCGCCCGCGGCATCGAGCTCACCAGCCCGGAGGTCGCGGAGCGGCTCTCCGTCTCGGGAACGCCGGAGGAGTGCCGCCGCAAGATCGCCCGCGAGATCGCCCCGACCGGGGTCAACCACGTGATCTGCGCCGTCACCGACCGCACCCTGGTCCGCACCTTCACCGGACGTGACCTGCCGGGCGTCGCGGACGTCGACACGCAACTGCGCTTGATCCACGACGAGTTGATGCCGGCGTTCGCCTGAGGCGACGGGCGCGGAACGTCCGGGCGGAAAGCGCTCGGCCCGGACACCGCGCCGGGCGGGGCCGCCGCGGGGGCGGCCCCGCGTCCTACACCACGAGGCTCACCAGCGCGGCCACCGCGAACCCCGCGACGGAGAGCACGGTCTCCAGCACGGTCCACGACTTCAGCGTGTCCCGCTCGGAGATGCCGAAGTACTTGGCGACCATCCAGAACCCGCCGTCGTTGACGTGCGAGGCGAAGATGGACCCGGCGGAGATCGCCATGACGACGAGCGCCACGTGCGCCTGCGAGAAGTCCCCCGCGTCCAGCAGCGGCGCGACGATGCCCGCCGTGGCGACGATCGCGACCGTCGCCGAGCCCTGTGCGACCCGCAGCACGACGGAGATCAGCCAGGCGAGGAGGATCACGGGGAGCCCCGCGTCGCTGAAGACGTCGGCGAGCGCCTGCGCGACCCCCGACCCCTGGAGCACGGCACCGAAGATGCCGCCCGCGCCCACGACGAGGAGGATGTTGCCCACCGGCTTCAACGAGGCCGTGGAGACGGTCTCCAGGGACTTGCGGCTCCACCCGCGGCGGATGCCGAGGAGGTAGTAGGCGAGGAAGAGCGCCACGGTCAGCGCGACGAACGGGTGCCCGACGAACTCGACGACCGACCGCGGCGTCGAGGGATCGAGCGCGATCGAGGAGAACGTCGCGGCGAGGATGAGGATCAGCGGGGTGCCGATGATCGCGAGCACCGTGGAGACGGCCACCGGGTGCTCCGCCGCGTCGCCGGCCGAACCCCCCTTCCGCGCGGGCCCGTTGGCCGCCTTGTCGGCGGCGACGGCCCGCTTCGACTCCTCGGCCGCCTCCACCATCTCCTGCGGCACCTCGACGAAGACGCGCTTCCCGATCCACGCCGAGTACACCCACGCGGCGAGCACGGCGGGGATGCCGCAGACGACGCCCATGAGGATGATCCATCCCAGATCGACGTCGAGCAGCCCGGCCGCGGCGACGGGGCCCGGGTGCGGCGGCAGGAAGGCGTGGGTCATGGAGAGGCCGGCGAGCATCGGCAGCGCGTACACGAGCACGGACTTGCCGCTCCGCTTCGCCGCGGCGTAGACGATCGGCGCGAGGACGAAGATGCCGACGTCGAAGAAGACGGGGATGCCGAAGATGAGGCCCGTCAGCCCCATCGCGAGCGGCGCCCTGCGCTCCCCGAAGAGCCCGAGGAGCCGCGAGGAGAGCGCCTCCGCGCCGCCGCTCACCTCCAGGATGGCGCCGAGCATCGTGCCGAGCCCGATGATGATGGCGACGTGGCCGAGGATGCCGCCCATCCCGTCCTCGATGAGCGAGGACACGTCGGACTGCTGGACGGTGCCGAAGAGTTCGGTGACCGAGAGCCCGGCTGCGAGGCCGACGGCTATGGAGACGGCGAGCAGCGCGACGAACGGCTGCAACCGCACCTTGATGATGAGGACGAGGAGGAGGGCGATACCGAGAGCCGCCACGGTGAGCAGCCCTGCGGTGCCGGGTATCAGTGCGAGCAGCCCGCCGGTGTGCGGCGGGGCCTTCTCTGCGAGCAGCATGCGGTGACCTCGTGACTTGCGTGCAGCGCCGGGCGGTTGGAGAGCGGCGCGGGAGGAATGGGGGCAGCCAGGGGTGGTGCGGGGAGCGCGGGCGCGTCCGTCGGCCGGGATGGCGGCGGGGTACGCGCGGCGCGTGCGGGGAGGTGCGCAGGGACGGCACTCGCGGAGGGTGTGCGCGCTCGGGGCGCCGTCCGCCCCGGGGATGCGGGGAGTCGGGAGCCGCGCCGCCCCGCCGGTCGGGGCGGCGCGGCGCGACGGGCGTGGTCAGCCGAGGACGGCGAGGACGTCGACCTCGACGAGGAGCCCTGCGGGCAGGCCGACGTACACGGTGGTGCGGGCCGCCGGGGCCTGCTCGAGGTCTGCGAAGTACTCGTTGTAGACCTCGTTGAGCTCGGGGAAGTGCGCGGTGTCCGTGAGGTAGACGCGGATCATCACCGCGTCCTCCCAACTGGCGCCGCCCTCGCGGAGGATGGCCTCCGCGTTGGCGAACGCCTGGAGGGTCTGCTCGCGCAGCCCGGGCCCGACCGGCTCGGGCCCCTTCCCCTCGACGGCGGGGCCGAAGCCGACCTGCCCCGCGACCTGGAGGATGTTCCCCTTCTTCACGCCGTGCGAGAACTTCGCGGGCGGCGTCGTGTGCGTCGGCGGGGTGAGCGCGGTCTTGGCGAGGTTGTTCTCAGTCATGGTGGGGCTCTCCTGAACGTCTCCGGGGCGGAGCGGTACGGGTCGGTCTCCCGGCGTACTCGGCGCTGATCGCCTCGGCGGTGCGCCGTACGCGCGGAAGGAGGGTGAGGAGTTCGTCGCCGGAGACGACGACGTTCGGTGCCGAGACCGACATCGCCGCGACGGTGCGTCCGTCGGCGCCGCGGATGGGTGCCGCGACGCAGTTGATCGACTCCTCGTGGCCGCCGAGGTCGGTGGCCCAGCCCTGTTCGCGGACGCGGTCGAGCTCCGCGAGGAACTCGGCGGCGCTCCGGATCGAACGGGCCGTGTAGCGGGGGTAGTCGAGCCGGTCGGCGAGGGCGCGCCGCTCCGGCTCCGGCAGGTCGGCGAGGCAGAGCTTGGCGACCGCCGCGACGGTGAGCGCGACGGGCTTGCCGATCCTGGAGTACATCCGGACCGGGTAGCGGCTCTCCACCTTGTCGATGTAGACCACCTCGTCCTCCTCCTGCACGGCGAGGTGGACGGTGTGCCCGCAGGCGGCGTTGAGCTCCGCGAGGTGCGGGTGCGCGATCTCGCGCACGTCGAGGTTCTCGACGGCCTGTTGGGCGAGGGAGAAGAGCCGGGCACCGAGGCGGTAGCGCTGGTCCCGCTGGCGGTAGACCATGCCGTGCTCGTCGAGGGTGCGCAGCAGCCGCAGCGCGGTGGACTTGTGCACGTCCAGCCGGGAGGCGACCTGCTCCAGGTTGGCAGGCCCCTCGGCGAGGAGCGGCAGGATGCGCAGCGCGCGGTCGACGGTCTGGCTCACCGGGCACCGCCCGGTTCGGCCCCGCTCGGGCTGCGGGTCGCGGACGGCGGTGTCATACGGCGTGGTCCTCCGATGCGGGTGCGGCGGCCCCGAGTCGGCCGTTCTCGGTCCATCCGGGGGCGAGCCGCAGCCTGCCCCACGCCTCCTCGTCGAGTGCCGCCAGCCGGTCGGCCGCGGCCGGCGCGGGCGGCTCCGCGAGGTCGCCCGGCGCCGTGAGCGCCGCGGCGGCGAGGAGGTGGCCGTGGCGCAGCCGCTGCGTGAGCGGCAGTCCGCGCAGGGTGCCCGAGAGGAAGCCGGCGGCGAAGGCGTCGCCCGCGCCGACGGGCGCGACGACATCGACGTCGAGTCCCGGCGCGCGCACGCGCAGCCCGTCGCCGGTGAACGCCGTCGCCGAGCGGTCCCCGCTCTTGACGACGAGCAGCGACGGCTCCGGCAGTGCCGCGCGCACCGCCTCGGGACCTCCGGTGACGCCCCAGGCGGCGGCCGCCTCGTCCTCGCCGACGAGGACGAGGTCGCAGCCGCGGGCGAGGTCGAGCAGCAGCTCGGGGGTGCCGGGCGCCGAACGCCAGAGCGAGGCGCGGTAGTTGACGTCGAAGGAGACGAGCGGCCGGGTCCTGCGCGGCGCGGTGAGCGCACGGACCAGCGCCAGGCAGTCGGCGGAGAGCGCCGGGGTGATGCCGGTGAGGTGGAGGACGCGTCCCGCGTCGGCGGCGGCGAGGTCGGTGGTCGCGGGGGACATCGCGGAGGCCGCCGAGCCGGCGCGGTAGTACGCCACTTCGCCGTCGCCCGGCGCCTGTTCGGCTCCGGTCGCCCGCTCCCCGTCGGTGCGGAAGTAGACGCCGGTGGGGCGCACGGGGTCGCGGCGGACGGCCGAGGTGTCGACGCCGTGCGAGGCGACGGTGCGCACCAGGTGGTCACCGAAGCCGTCGGCGCCGACGCGGCTGATCCACCGGGTGCTGTGTCCCGAACCGGCGAGCGCGCAGGCGACGTTGGACTCGGCGCCGCCTATCGCCCGCGTGAACGACGGCACGTCGGCGAGGGGGCCCGGGCGGGACGGCAGGAACGTCACCATCGACTCGCCGAGGCAGACGACGTCGCAGGCGACGTCCGGCAGCGCTTCGTCGGTGTGCGGGGGGCGGTTCGCGTCCGTCACTGCCTGCGGCTCCTCGGGTACGGCGTCGGGCGCGGAGGGCGGTCGCCTTCCGCTCGTACGGTCTGCGGTCTCCATTGACCTGCTGTTCGCCGGGATGCTAGACAGCAACAAGCGATATACGCAATGCATGTTGCACACATCGCAACAGCGCCCTGGGGTGCTCGGCCGCCCGGCCACCGGCCCGCCGTCCGTCAACGCCCCGGCCGTCGGGCGCCGTTGCACACCGCGGTACGGCACCCGCCGCGTCGCCCGCACCGTCCGTCCGTGCCCCCAGGCACCACCGCCACCGGAGTCCGCATGGCCGCCGCCCCCGTCCCCGCCCAGACCCGCCTCGCCGAGGAGCGCGTCGACCACCGCTTCAAGGGGCTGCCACCGGACGCCGAGGGGCTCACCGTCGGCGAACTCACCGCGCAGCACCGCAACCTCTTCACCGGCGGCTTCACCACGCCCGTCCTCGCCCTCGACGAGGAGCGGCTCGACCACAACCTCGCCCAGCTGGGGACGTACACGGCCCGCCACGGCCTCGCCTTCGCGCCGCACGGCAAGACGTCGATGGCGCCCGCGCTCTTCCGCCGCCAACTCGCCCTCGGCGCCTGGGGCATCACCCTCGCCGTGCCCCACCAGGTGCGCGTGGCCCGCGCGTTCGGCATGGAGCGGATCTTCCTCGCCAACGAGCTCGTCGACGCCGCCGCGCTCCGCGCCCTCTCCGCCGACCTCGACGCCGACCCGTCGTTCCGGTTCGTCTGCTACGTCGACTCCCCGGCAGGCGTCGCGCTCATGGACGAGGCGCTGCGGGAGGCGGAGGCTCGGCGTCCGCTCGACGTCGTCGTCGAACTCGCCGCGGGCGAAGGCGCGCGGACCGGCGCGCGGACCGAGGAGGAGTGCGCCCGGATCGCGGAAGCGGTCGCGCGCACCTCGACGCTACGGCTCGTCGGCGTCGCCGGATACGAGGGCGAGGTCCCGGGCGCCACCGCCGGCACCCCGGCCGAGGGCCACGAGAAGGTGACCGCGTGGCTGCGCCGACTCACCGCGCTCCTCGCCGAGTTCGACGCCTCCGGCCGGTTCGACGGGCTCGACTCCGGGACCGAGGTGGTGCTCAGCGCGGGCGGCAGCGCCTGGTTCGACGCCGTCGCCGAGGTCTTCGAGGAGCTGCCCCCGCTGTCGCACCCCGTCCTCAAGCTCCTCCGCTCGGGCGCCTACGTCTCGCACGACGAGGGCCACTACCGCGAACTCACCCCGTTCAATCGCGTCCCCGACGAGGGCGCCCTCCGGCCCGCCCTGCGCCTGTGGGCCCAGGTCGTCTCCCGGCCCTCCCCCGACCAGGCGTTCCTCAACGCCGGCAAGCGCGACGCCGCCTACGACATCCACCTCCCCCAGCCCCGCGAGATCCGCCCGGCCGACGGCGGCCCCGTACGCGCCGCCACCGGGGTCTCCGTCACCGCACTCTCCGACCAGCACGCCTGGGTGCGCACCGAACCGGACGCCCCGCTCGCCGTCGGCGACTGGGTCGCGCTCGGCATGTCCCACCCCTGCACCATGTTCGACAAGTGGCAGCTCATCCCGATGACGGCACCCGACGGAACGGTCGTCGAGTACGTCCGCACCTTCTTCTGACCGGCCCCCAGCAACCCCAGCCACCGTCACAGGAAGGCACCGCATGGACCTGGTGATCACCGACGTCGACGTCGCCGACGGCAGCGGAGGCCCCGCCTACCGCGCCGACGTCGCGCTCCGCGACGGACGCATAGCCGAGATCGCCCGCGAGGGCGAACGCCGCCCCACCGCACCGCAGTCGCTCGACGGCGCGGGCCTCACCCTCGCCCCCGGCTTCATCGACATGCACGCCCACTCCGACCTCGCCGTCCTCCGCGACCCCGACCACTCGGCGAAGGTCGCGCAGGGCGTCACCCTGGAGGTGCTCGGCCAGGACGGCCTCTCCTACGCGCCCTCCGACGACCGCACCCTCGCCGAGGTCCGCCGCGCCATCGCCGGCTGGAACGGCAGCCCGCCCGGGGACGACTCCCTCGACTTCGACTGGCGCTCCGTCGGCGGCTACCTCGACCGCATCGACCGCCAGGGCGCCCCCGTCAACGCCGCGTACCTGGTGCCGCAGGGCACCGTCCGGATGCTCGCCGTCGGCTGGGAGGACAGGCCCGCGACCGACGCCGAGCTGGCCCGGATGCGCCGGCTCGTCGCGGAGGGGATGCGGGAGGGCGCCGTCGGCATGTCCTCGGGGCTCACCTACACGCCCGGCATGTACGCCTCCGGCTCCGAACTCGCCGAGCTGTGCGCCACGGTCGCCGAGCACGGCGGCTACTACTGCCCCCACCACCGCTCCTACGGCGCCGGCGCGCTGGAGGCGTACGCGGAGATGGTCGACGTCAGCCGCCGCTCCGGCTGCCCGCTCCACCTCGCGCACGCCACCATGAACTTCGGCGTCAACCGGGGCCGCGCGGGCGAGCTCCTCACGCTCCTCGACGAGGCGATCGAGGCGGGCACCGACATCACCCTCGACACGTACCCGTACACCCCCGGCTGCACCACTCTCGTGGCGATGCTGCCGAGTTGGGCGCACGAGGGCGGCCCGGACGCCGTCCTCGCCCGCCTCGCCGATCCGGAGCAGCGTGCACGCATCCGGCAGGTCATGGAGGTCGAGGGGTCCGACGGCTGCCACGGCGTCCCCATCGAGTGGGACGCGATCGAGATCTCGGGCACCTCGGAACCGGCGCTCTCGGCGTACGTCGGGAAGACGGTGGCGGCCTCCGCGGCCGAGCGCGGCGAGGAGCCCTTCACCACGGCCCAACGGCTGCTCGTCGAGGACGGGTTGGGGACGACGATCCTCCAGCACGTCGGCCACGAGGGGAACGTCCGCGCCATCATGCGCCACCCGGTCCACACCGGCGGCAGCGACGGCATCCTCCAGGGCGCCAAGCCGCACCCGCGCGCCTACGGCACCTTCCCCCACTACCTCGGCCACTACGTGCGCGAGGAGGGCGTGCTGGGGTTGGAGGAGTGCGTGGCGCACCTGACGTCGCGCCCCGCCGCGCGCCTGCGCCTCCCCGACCGCGGCCTCGTCCGTGAGGGCTACCGCGCCGACCTCGTCCTCTTCGACGCCGCCACGGTCGCCGCCGGCTCCACCTTCGAGGAGCCGCGGGCACTGCCGAGCGGCCTGCCGCACGTCCTCGTCGACGGCCGCTTCACCGTCCGCGACGGTCGGCGCACCGACGCGCTGCCGGGCCGCTCGGTCCGCCGCGCCGCCTGACGGCACCGCCCGACGGGCAGGGGGCGTACGGGAGTTCCGTACGCCCCCTGCCCGCGTTGTCAGGTGTGCTGGTAGGCGACGAGCGAGATGCCCACGTAGTGCACGGCGAACGCGGCGAGCGTGAACGAGTGGAAGACCTCGTGGAACCCGAACCAACGGGGCGAGGGGTTCGGCCGCTTGATCCCGTAGACCACACCGCCCGCGCTGTAGAGCAGCCCGCCGACGACGACGCAGACGAGCACCGCGATGCCGCCCGTCCGGAGGAAGTCGGGGAGGAAGAAGACGGCGGCCCACCCCATGGCGATGTAGCACGGCGTGTAGAGCCAGCGGGGCGCACCGACCCAGAGGACCCGGAAGGCGATGCCGACGGCCGCGGCCACCCAGATCCCCCACAGCAGCAGGTCGCGGCGGCCGTCGGGAAGGAGAAGTATCGTCAGCGGCGTGTAGGTGCCGGCGATGATGAGGAAGATGTTGGCGTGGTCCAACCGCCGTAGCACGCCGTCGACCCGGCGGGACCAGTTGCCGCGGTGGTAGAGCGCGCTGACACCGAAGAGCAGGCACGCGGTGAGCGTGTAGACCGCGCAGGCGACCCGTCCGCGCGTACTGCCGGCGAGCGCCGTGAGGAAGACGCCGGAGATGAGCACGGCGGGGAACATACCGGCGTGGAGCCAGCCGCGGAGCCGGGGCTTCAGCGCCTCGGCGGCCTGCCCGGCCGAGGCGCTCAGCCGCGCCGCCGGCTTGGCGAGCGAGACGCGCTGGGCGGGCGGGGCCGGTTCTGCGGGCGTGTCCTGTACGGGAGTTGAGGACGCAGACGTCTGCTCCGTACGCGGCGGGAGCGGGGCGGCAGTCATGGCGACATCGTAACTACGGAACCGTAGGTAACCCTCGCCGGACCGGTGTGAGCGCCATTGCACCGCACAGAGGGAACTCGTCGACCATGCCCGGGTAAAAGACACTGCACACATGAGCATGGATCTCATCAAGTGGCCTCGGACACATCCCCGCCGTCTGGACAGAACCCCCCTTCGCCTCGCATGATCAGATGAGCACAAGCGGCACCGGATGAGCATCGCCTGGTTCCGACGGTCGGGAGCAACGAACGACACCGGGACACAGGAGACGCCTGGGACGCCCAGAACACCGCAGCGTCCGGGTCGCGGCCCCCAAGGGGCGCGCTGAGAGTCGGACAACGAAACGCGGACGCGCCTGCCGGCGTCCGCGGACACCCTCAAACGTCTGGAGCGATCGTGGCGCGCAGTACTGCGGCTCCCAACACCATTCCGGCGACCCCTGCCACCCCGCCGACCGGCCACCGTGAACTCGTCGCGTGGGTCGAGGAGATCGCCTCACTCACCGAGCCCGAGCGGATCGTCTGGTGCGACGGCTCGGAGGCGGAGTACGACCGCCTCGCCGAGGAGCTCGTCGAAAAGGGAACGTTCAAGAAGCTCGATCCGATCAAGCGCCCCCACTCCTACTACGCCGCCTCCGACCCGAGCGACGTCGCCCGCGTCGAGGACCGCACCTTCATCTGCTCGGAGCGCGAGGAGGACGCGGGCCCCACCAACCACTGGAAGGCCCCCGCCGAGATGCGCGAGATCTTCTCGGGCGAGGGGGGCATCTTCCGGGGCTCCATGCGCGGCCGCACCATGTACGTGGTGCCCTTCTGCATGGGCCCGCTGGGCTCCCCGCTCTCGGCGCTCGGCGTCGAGATCACCGACTCCGCCTACGTCGCCGTCTCGATGCGCACGATGACGCGCATGGGACAGCCCGTCCTCGACGCGCTCGGCGACGACGGCTTCTTCGTCAAGGCCGTGCACACGGTCGGCGCCCCGCTCGCCGAGGACGAGCAGGACGTCCCCTGGCCCTGCAATCCGACCAAGTACATCTCGCACTTCCCCGAGTCCCGCGAGATCTGGTCGTACGGCTCGGGGTACGGCGGCAACGCGCTCCTCGGCAAGAAGTGCTACGCGCTGCGCATCGCCTCGGTGATGGCCCGCGACGAGGGCTGGCTCGCCGAGCACATGCTCATCCTCAAGCTCACCCCGCCCCGCGGCGGCACCGAGGCCGTGAAGTACGTGGCGGCGGCCTTCCCCTCCGCGTGCGGCAAGACCAACCTCGCCATGCTCCAGCCGACGATCCCCGGCTGGACCGTCGAGACGATCGGCGACGACATCGCATGGATGCGGTTCGGCGAGGACGGCCGCCTCTACGCGATCAACCCCGAGGCCGGCTTCTTCGGCGTCGCACCCGGCACGGGCGAGGACACCAACGCCAACGCGATGAAGACCCTTTGGGGCAACTCGGTCTTCACCAACGTCGCGCTCACCGAGGACGACGACGTCTGGTGGGAGGGCATGACGGAGGAACCGCCGGAGCGCCTCACCGACTGGAAGGGCAACGCCTGGACGCCGGAGAGCGGCACCCCCGCCGCCCACCCCAACGCCCGCTTCACCGTGCCCGCCGGCCAGTGCCCGATCATCGCGCCCGAGTGGGAGGACCCGCGCGGCGTGCCGATCTCCGCGATCCTCTTCGGCGGGCGCAGGGCCACCGCCGTCCCGCTGGTGACCGAGTCCTTCGACTGGCAGCACGGCGTCTACCTCGGTGCCAACGTCGCCTCGGAGAAGACGGCGGCGGCCGAGGGCAAGGTCGGCGAACTCCGCAGGGACCCCTTCGCGATGCTCCCGTTCTGCGGCTACAACATGGGCGACTACTTCGGCCACTGGGTCGAGGTCGGCCGGCAGGCGGACCCGGAGAAGCTCCCGCGGATCTACTACGTCAACTGGTTCAAGAAGAACGACGAGGGCAAGATCGTCTGGCCCGGCTTCGGTGAGAACTCGCGGGTCCTGAAGTGGATCGTCGAGCGTCTCGACGGCGAGGCGGAGGCCGTCGAGACGCCGATCGGCAGGGTGCCGACCAAGGACGCGCTCGGCACCGAAGGGCTCGGCCTCTCCGACGCCGACCTCGACTTCCTCCTCGACGTCGACAAGGACGTCTGGCGCAGCGAGGCAGCCCTCGTCCCCGAGCACTTCAACACCTTCGGCGACCACACGCCCAAGGAGCTGTGGGACGAGTACCGGGCGCTGGTGCAACGCCTGGGCTGACAGACCCGCCGGGGCACGCCCCGGCGCACGGCCGATCGGGGCGGCTCCGTCGCACCACCGCAGGGGTGGGACGGAGCCGTCGGTCAGGCCCGATCGAAGAGGGCCGCCTCCCACCAGTGCGGGAGGCGGCCCTCTGGGCTGCCCGTGGAAACCCTGCGGACGGGGCGCGTCGGGTCAGGCTGCCGCCGGCTGGCGGGCCGCGTGACTCCGGGCGCGCTCGGCGGCGAGCGCGGCCGCCTCGGCGTCGTCCCGCGTCGTGGCGAGCGCGAGGGCGTAGTCGGCGAGCATGTGGGCGCGCTGGTGGAGCGAGGCGAGGTGCGCCTGCTCCGACGGCGCCGAGGTGGGCGCGGCCCGCAGCGGCCGGACGCCTCCGCTGAGGCGGGCGGCGTGCGCGGCGAGACGGTGCGCGGCGTCGTCGAGCTCCGCGCTGGGGGTGAGCGCGCGGAGCTCGTCGGTCACGGTGAGGAGCGCCGTGAGGTGCCCGGCGAGCCGGATGTCGAGTTCCTCCTCGCGGGTACGACGGGGCAGCTCAGCGTCCGGCACGGAATGGACCGACTTGGTTCGGATCGGCTCGTACATGGATCGCCTCCCGGCTTGCGTCTTCAGGAAACCATCCTAACTTAGACTTAGTCTAAATTTGGCACTGATCAAGAAAGTATCCGCTCGCGGACGCCGCGTGACCGCCCGGACAGCACGCAGCCCGCCGACCGGAGTGCCGATCGACGCGCTGTGCGCGGGAGTTCAGACCTGGCTGTAGCCGTCGAGGAAGTGCGCGATCCGGGTGACCGCCTCGGCGAGCTCGTCGGCCGAGGGGAGGTTGACGATCCGGAAGTGGTCGGGCTCGGGCCAGTTGAACCCGGTGCCGTGGACGATCATGATCTTCTCCTGGCGGAGCAGGTCGATCACCATCTGCCGGTCGTCCTTGACCTTGTAGACCTTCGGATCGAGGCGCGGGAACGCGTAGATGGCACCCCTCGGCTTCACGCAGGTGACACCGGGGATCTGGGTGAGCAGGTCGTAGGCGACGTCGCGCTGCTCCAGCAGCCGCCCGCCCGGCAGCACGAGGTCCTGGATCGACTGCCGGCCGCCGAGCGCCGCCGCGACCGCGTGCTGCGCGGGCATGTTGGCGCAGAGCCGCATGTTGGCGAGGATCGTGAGCCCTTCGATGTAGCTCTGCGCTTCGTCCTTCGGTCCGCACACGGCGAGCCAGCCGCTGCGGTACCCGGCGACGCGGTACGCCTTCGAGAGGCCGTTGAAGGTGAGCACCATCAGGTCGGGCGCGACGGTGGCCGTGGGGGTGTGGACCGCGCCGTCGTAGAGGATCTTGTCGTAGATCTCGTCCGAGCAGACGACGAGTTGGTGGCGGCGGGCGATCTCCGTGAGGCCCCGCAGCATCTCCTCGCTGTAGACCGCGCCCGTCGGGTTGTTCGGGTTGATGATGACGAGCGCCTTGGTGCGGTCGGTGATCTTCCGCTCGATGTCGGCGAGGTCGGGCATCCAGTCGGCCTGCTCGTCACAGCGGTAGTGGACGGCGGTGCCGCCCGAGAGGGAGACGGAGGCCGTCCACAGCGGGTAGTCGGGGGCCGGGACGAGGACCTCGTCCCCGTCGTCGAGGAGCGCCTGCATCGACATCTGGATCAGCTCGGACGCGCCGTTGCCGAGGTAGACGTCCTCGACGTGGAGGTCCTCGATGCCCTGGTTCTGGTAGTGCTGCACGACGGCGCGGCGTGCGGCGAGGAGGCCCTTGGCGTCGCCGTACCCGTGCGAGGTGCCGACGTTGCGGAGCATGTCCTCGAGGATCTCCGGCGGGCAGTCGAACCCGAAGGCCGCCGGGTTGCCCGTGTTGAGCTTGAGGATGCGGTGACCTGCCGCCTCCAGCCGCATCGCCTCCTCAAGGACCGGGCCCCGGATCTCGTAACAGACGTTGGCGAGCTTGGTCGACTGGATCACCTGCATATCGCCACCTTACGGGCGCTCCGCACGACCCGCTCCGTGTTTTCCCTCACCCAGCGCTGCCACGCAGCGACGGAACCGGACGCGTCGGACGCACGTCCCCGCGCGCACGGCCGTGGCCGTCGGCGCGGACGATGGCCGACAATGACCGCATGCCCTCCGCAGCCACCGGCTCCGCACCCGCGCTCGGGCTGCGCGAGCGGAAAAAGATCCGCACGAGACAGGCCATCCGTGCGGCGGCCTACCGCCTCTTCGAGGCCCACGGCTACGACGCGACCCCCGTCGACCGCATCGCCGAGGAGGCCGAGGTCTCCCCCAGCACCGTCTTCCGGTACTTCCCGACGAAGGAGGACATGGTCCTCCCCGACGACTACGACGCACTGATCGGCGAGGCACTCGCCCGGCGCCCCGCCGCCGAGTCCCCCGTCCGCGCCGTCGGCGCCGCCGTCGCCTGGGCCCTGCACGCGGTCTACCTGCGCGACGGGCGCGAGATGCAGCTCCGGCTCCACCTGCTGAGGGAGATCCCCGCACTCCGCAGCCGCGCCGCCGACCACGGGGCCGAGACGGTACGCCTCCTCGCACGCGTCCTCGCGGACCGCACCGGACGCCCGCTCGACGACGTCGAACTCCGCGTCGTCTGCACCGCGTTGCTCGCCTCCCTCACCGAGGTCGTCTTCGGCTGGATCGACTCCGGCATGCACGACGACCTGCCCGCGCTCGTCGACCGCGCACTGGCCACACTGGAGCGCGGGCTCACTCTCTGAGAGATCACCCCTGCCGTGCGGAGCGGCCGCGGACCCCGGCCACCGTCCGTACCTACGCCCCGTCGACCGACGGCTCCAACTGCTGCACCAGCTCCTCGGTGTCCGTCGTCGGACGGGCGCAGACGAAGCCGCGGCAGACGTATGCGGCCGGCTGCCCGTCGAGCAGCGGCCGGTCGGCGAGGAGCGGGACTGCCGCCTCGCCGCCGGGCTCGCCCGCGGCGACCACCGCGCCGGGAGCCGTCGTCAGCAGTGCCGTGCGATGGAGCCGGGCCGTCGCCGACGCGTCGTGCGGGCCTACGACGGCGACCTCGCGCGGCCCGTCGAGGACGGCTTCCGCCGCCGACAGGCCCCAGCCGAGGAAGCGGGGTGCCCGGGCCGCGAGCGGGCGCAGGATGCCCAACGCCTGCTCGGCCGCGTTGCGGTGGCGCTCGCTGCCCGTGTACGCCGCGTACGAGAGGAGGGCTGCCGCCGCCGCGTTCCAGCCCGAGGGGGTCGCGCCGTCCGTCGGGTCCTGCGGGCGGCGGATGAGCGCCTCGGCGTCGTCGGCGGTGTCAAAGAGGGTGCCCTCCTCGCCGCCGAACCGGGTGAGAACGGTCTCCAGCAGCGAGCCGGCACGCTCCCACCACCCGGCGTCGCCCGTGACGGCGTAGAGCACGAGGTAGCCCTCGGCCACGTCGCCGTAGTCCTCCAACACCCCCGCGCTCGCGCCCGCTTCGCCGTCCCGCGAGGTGCGCACCAGCCGGCCGCGCGCGTCCGTGTGGACCTCGGCGACCAGACGGGCCGCGCGCTCGGCCGCGCGCACGAGGTCGGGGCGCTCGAAGTACGCGCCCGCCTCGGCGAGGGCCGCGACGGCGAGGCCGTTCCAGGCCGCCACGACCTTCTCGTCCCGCGCCGGCCTCGGGCGCGCCGACCTGGCAGCGAGGAGCCGGGCGCGCAGCGAGTCGGCGCGTCCGGCGTCCAACGGTGGTGCGTCGTCGGGGAGTTGGAGGACGGAGGCGCCCTCCTCGAAGGTGCCCTCCGCGGTGACGCCGTACCGCTCGGCGGCGGCCTCGGCGTCCTCGTCGCCGAGCGCCTCGGCGAGCTGCGCCGGCGTCCACACGTAGTAGGCGCCCTCGCGGTGGCGACCCTCGCCGTCCTCGCTGTCGGCGTCGAGCGCGGACGCGAACCCGCCCTGGGTCGTGCCGAGTTCGCGCACGAGGAAGTCGGCGGTCTCCAGCGCGACCCGCCTGCCCAACTCCGAACCCGTGGCCCGCCACAGGTGCGCGTAGACGCGGCAGAGCTGCGCGTTGTCGTAGAGCATCTTCTCGAAGTGGGGCACCGTCCACTCCGCGTCGACCGAGTAGCGCGCGAAACCGCCGCCGAGCTGGTCGTAGATCCCGCCGCGCGCCATCGCCTCACACGTCGCCTCGACCATCTGGAGGGCGCCCTGCGAACCGGTGCGCGCATGGTGGCGGAGCAGGAACTCCAGCACCATCGGCGGCGGGAACTTCGGCGCACCACCGAACCCGCCGTACCGCGCGTCGAACTCCCGCGTCAGCCCGAGGAGCGCGGCGCCGGCCTCCTCCTCCCCCGGCGGCTGCGCACCGGCCCCGCTGATCGCACGCGAGGCGAGGTCGTCCGTGATCCGCGAGGCGACGTCCGCGACCTCGCCCCGCCGATCCCGCCACGCGGCCTCGACCCCTTCGAGCACCTGCCGGAACGACGGCATCCCGTGGCGCGGCGCCGGCGGGAAGTACGTCCCGAAGTAGAAGGGTCGACCCTCCGGCGTGAGAAAGACGGTCATCGGCCAGCCGCCCTGCCCTGTCGCCGCCTGCACAGCCTCCATGTACACGGCATCGACGTCGGGCCGCTCCTCGCGGTCGACCTTCACCGCCACGAACCGTTCGTTGAGATACCGGGCGAGCTCCTCGTCCTCGAACGACTCGTGCGCCATCACGTGACACCAGTGGCAGGCGGCGTAGCCGACGGACAGGAAGACAGGCACGTCCCGCCGCCGGGCCTCCTCGAACGCCTCCGGCGACCAGGGCCACCAGTCGACGGGGTTGTCGGCGTGCTGGAGCAGGTACGGCGAGGTGGCACGGGCCAGGCGATTCATACGCTCCAGCCTCTCACTCCATAAGCTTCCAGCCAGGAAGCCCTCAGCTCCCCTGCGCCGTGCCCGCCCCGCTCCCCAGGGCGAAGGGCTGAGGCATCGGGACAATGGCTGGACGAGTTCGCGGAGCCCGTGAGGCGTGGGGTGACCCGCGCGGCCGGCCCTCAGCCGCTCCGATCGCCCGAAGGCCCCGCTGGCGCGGGGAGAAGAGAGCCGGGAACCTCGGTATATCCGGCCCATCCCTGCGGTTGAGCGGGAACAGGGACGGGCAGCGTATCGCTAGCACCGCACGAGGTGCAGGCCCCGTGTGGGGGTGTAGGCGAGAGGCCCTCTCGGCCCGCTGAGACATCTACCTCGGGAATCGAGAACGACCACAGCCCTGTTCCGTAGCGGCGGTCTGTCGGAGAAGGGCGGCCACTCGGAGACCGGCGAGAGGTACTCGAGCCAACTGGTGGGAATTTCGCAGGTGTTGAGAAGCAACTCGCGCTGCTGGGCCCGATGGGCATCAAGGGCCTCCTGGTCGTGCTGAGCACTGTGGTCGCCAAGATCGGCGGCCAGTTCACCCACCGGGTCATAGCTGTAGAACGGATTCCTACCCTCGGGGTTCTGGCGGAAGAGGACGACCACCGCCGTGCCCGGTTCCCTCAGACGCGACCGTGCGGACAGTGCGCCGGTGCTGCGATCGCCCTTGCCATGCGCCTCGCCGCTCTTCAGGGCTTCGATCCCCGTCGGCTCTCCGTCGAGGCCGTAGGGGTACAGGGCGCGGGTGTGGGCAGTGTTGTCATGATCGCTGAGATCATCGAGCCACTGTTCCCAGGTGGCTCTGAGCAAGGAGCCGATGGGCGTGCGGGGGAAGGGCGCCGGGTGGTAGGCCCTCTCGATCAGCGAGGCGCCGTCTCGCGCGGCATCGAAGCAGGCGGCTCCGTCCTGTCGTTCCGGTTTCCGTTCGCCCGAGCAGGACACGCAGGTGGACGGGGTGCTAACGAGGTCGTTGAGGAGGTGCCAGGACATCGTCAGCGAATAGGGGGCGTACACGTGCGCGTCCAAGTTGCCCGGGCTGTTCTCGGTGGGAGGGCTTACCAGAGGAAGGCCGTCCGGGGCGAGCAGGTGGAGGACGGTCATGCGCGCCTCACGCAAGGGGGTCGGACGACCGGCCTGGTTGGGGGCGTGTCGGTGTAGGCGCCCCCGGCGTTGGATGAGCAGGTCGACGGGGGCCAGGTCCGTGTAGAGACGGTCGAAGTCCAAGTCCAGGGACTGTTCCAGTACCTGTGTAGCGATCACGAGGAGGCGCTCCGGCCGGGCGGGATTGCGCTGGGTGCGGTCTTCCCCCGGCCCCAGAGCATCCCGCAGCCGTGTCTCCAGGGACAGACGGTCGCGTGGCAGCAACTTCCCGTGCAGGAGGACCACTTCTTCGGGTCGCCAACCGCGCTTCCTGGCCCGCTCACATACCTCGGAGTAGAGATCGTGGGCCGAGTCGACCCGATTGCGGATCACTGCGGTGCACCCTCCGTCGGCGGCTTCGCGGAGAATGAGGTCGGCCAGCGCTGCCGGTCCGGGGTCACGGACGAGGTCCAGGCGGGTGTGCCTCGGAGCAGGCGCCTCGTCGGGTCGCACACCGGTGACTCGGCCCCCTCGGTCGATCAGAGTGACGGGACCCTCGGCCCGGAGTGGACGCGGCTGGGCATGATGGCCCCGGCACCAGGCGTCGGCTACAGCCTGCCGGGCGCCGCTCGGAAGGGTGGCAGAGAGCACCACCACCGAGGCTCCGGCATCCGCGAGCCAGCTGACAACGGCCTCCAGGAGCCGTTCCTGGAACAGCTCGTATGCATGGGCCTCGTCGATGATCACCGTCTTGTTGGCAAGACCGAAGAGCCGGAGAAACCAGTGTTCTGACGCCTGGGCGGCCAGGACAACCTGATCCACGGTGCCAATACCGAACGTGGAGACCACGCCAAGGCACCTACGGAGGTACCACGGGTCGAGGACGGGCCGGCCTGGCAGCTCCGGATCGTCCGCGGAGGGCAGGGTGTCCTCGATGAACGGCAGACAATCGGTCGCACGTTCACGGCCAGACCTCCGCTTCCCGGCGTCGAGCAACCGATTGACGGCCGGGGAGGCTTCCGCCGTGCTGTGGACAATCGCCAAGTTGACGTCCGTGGGGGTGCCGAATGCGCGGGTGAGGAAGGAGAGGTACTCGGCAGCAGCCTGATCGGTCCCTGCTCGGGTGGGCATTGCCGCGTACAGCCCGTGGTAGCCGTTGACGCGAGCGAGATGATGGGCGTACCAGAGGGCGAGGCTTGTCTTCCCCGCCCCAGTGGAACCTTCGACGATCACCAGCGCGGGGCCGTCGTTGGGCGCGGCCCTCATGGCAGCGGCCTGGAACGGGCGGGGGACGGGTGCCTCAGGGAAGAGTTCTGCCCACTCCGCAGGTCCGGGCACCCAGGAGTGCAGACGCAGCTTGCAAAGAGCGGCTTCCGCCTGCCGTTGCGAAGCCTTCCACCACTGCTCCACGGTCTGAGTGAGGAGGCGGTAGTTGAAGAGGGTCTCGTCGGAGGCGATCCAGTCGGCCATCACGACCAGACCCGCGAACAGCGGGAGTGTCACGGGGCGTTCGAGGGTTGTGCGCTCGGGCAGGCGTTCCAGGTCAACTCGGAACAGGCGGGCAAGGGTCTCGATCATGTGCCGGTAGTACGGGTCCCAGTCGTCCGGCCGGGCCGCGCGAGCTGCTCTGTGAACGGTCTCAAGGTGGGGAATGTGGCCGTGATGGCCGCCCAGGAGCAGCGCCATGCGGTGGAGACCACGGCCGCGGCCCGCCTCACCCTTGCCTCCGCAGTGTCGGCAGGTACAGCCGAGCAGGCGCGGCAGGTGATGGGCCGTGACGTGCTCGTGTCCCGCCCAAGGGGCGAATCCCGATTCCTCCGGCAGAGGCAGTCCTGCCCCACGCGCCTGTGCGCGCCACGTCCTCCCGGCCTGTCGCATCCGCGAGCGGACCCAGCGCCCGCTGCCGAACTGGTGGAGGAAGCCGACGGACGCCTTGCCCAGGTCGTGCAAGGCGGCGTAAAACATGGCGTTCCTCCGCGCCACCGTTTTGTCTCCGGCGCCAAGGGCCTCGACGAGACGGTCACGTACCGGCTGTGCGAGATAGTTGTCCCACAACTCACCTGTGACTGCGCCCACATCGAGCATGTGAGCGAGCAGCGGATTCCAACTCCCCTCGCCACGGCGGTCACTGACTCCACGCCGGTCCGTCTTGCCCCAGATGAGTATCCACCCGAGACCGATTTTCCGGGAATCCCTCATCCGATCACCCCGCCACTGCTAGCGTCCGACACATGCCAAATGGTCAACCGACAACGATGTACCGAGATTCGGGTGATGCCTCGAATCCGGTATGGCGGTGGGATCCACGCACGCAAGCGTGCCAGCCGGCACTGACACTGGACGAAGCCTCCGGCAGGGCCGTCGTCAGGATGATGAGCCTGGTGGATCTCCTGCGCAACGCGGACCGGGTCCTCGCGCTCTCGGGTTCAACCGCGGGGGAAGATGTCGCCGTCTTCGAGTACCTGCTGGCGATCCTCTACTCGTCGGATCACGTCCCCACCTCGCCCGAGGAGTGGAGCCACTGGGTCGAGGGCCAGGAGTCGCTGAGTCCGGCAGCCGACTGGCTTGCTGGTGAGCCGGACGACCGTTGGGACCTCTTCCATCCGGAGCGGCCGTTGGGACAGAACGCACAACTCGCGCCCTTCCTCGACGGCCACGGGGTGGGTCATGCACAGGTCGTCATCGAACGCGCAGGCGACTACAACCAGTTCTTCGACAAGTCCCATCTGCACGACCCCGAACCCATGCGGCCAGATGTCGCGCTCAGGGCGATGCTCGCCCAGCACGCCTACGGTCTCGGCGGCAGGGCGATGGCCAAAGCGGACTGGCTGGGGCGGCAGTTGACCTACCAGGCCGTCGGGCGGCTCGGTTCCCGTATCCGGGTGATCGCGATGGGGCCGACGCTCGGCGACACGCTGCGGCTGAACCTCGTCCCCGGCAGGGATCCGCAGCCGACCTTCAACTACTCCTGGACGGACGGGCGCCGACGCCGGCGCACCTTCCGTTCCGGGAAGGAGCCGCGCCTCCCCGACGGCCGGGCGGACCTGCACTCCTTCCTCGGAAGGTCGATCCTGTTGCGACCCGTTCTGGTCGACGGTCGGCTGATGGTCGACCGGGTGCTGATGGCCGCCGGCGAACTGCTCGCCCCGCTGCCCCCTGCATACTTGCAGGACGCCGTGCTGACGCGGTCCGGGAACTACGAAGGGCCGCTGCGCCCGAGTGTCGACCGGGCCGTCTGGCAAGGGGCTCACGCGCTGTACGCGTCGGCCGCGGACCGGCCCAAGGGCGCGGACCTGTACGACCGCCTCGCCGACCTGCCCGACAGATCGGTGAGCCTGTGGGCAGTGGGACTCGTCTCTCGCAAGTCAGCCGCCGTCAGGTGGGTGTCGGACTCGTTCCCGTACACGTCGAGTCTCCGGGTCGACCTGAAGTGGGCGGCCGACGAGGGATCGGCGATGTGCGAGTACGCGGCGAAAGCGCTGTGGTCGGCGGCGGTCGCCGCCCGTGAGGCGGCGTACCCGAATGCCAAGCCGGCGGACCGAAAGCCGCAGACTGCCCGGTTCAACGGATCGCGGGAGATGTGGGCCGGGGCCGCCGCTCCCTTCCACGCACTGCTCGACGCGGTGAACGCGAACCAACGACCCGACGCCGGGCCGTTGGAAGCGTTCGGACGGGAGATCCGGACGGCCATGCGGAACGCCCTGCGGTCCCGCCTGGCCTCGCTGCCGCCCGGCGAGCGCGGGATGAGGGCCCGGATCCAGGCCGAGATACGGCTCAAGCAGATGCTGAATGCCACGAAGTGCCCCGCCTATCTCAAGGGGAATCCCGATGACTGATCCACAGTTGCCCCCGGAACTGCAGGCCCTGATCGCGGAGAGTGTCGACGACGTAGCTGGGGCGCCCAAGGGCACGGCCACTCATGAGCGCCCCCGGTCCGAGCAGCTCAGCCGCTACCTGTGCCGCCTGGTGTGGTCGCACGACACCGGTGCACTCGCCGACCTGAGGAGGCCCGAAGCCCTGACCGAGCCGAGGCTGATCGCTGCCAACTTCGCAGAGGAGGAGGAGCAGCGGCTCGCCTACGAAAAGGTGGCGTTCCTCTTCGCGCGCTTCCATGCCGGCCGGAGCAGAGCGCTTTCCGGCTCAGGGTCAACAGGTCGCGCGCTCCGCCGTATCGGCAGTCCGAGCGGAAGAGGCCCCAATGATCCCGGGGCCACTCGGCTCCTCGACCGGTTGGTGGCCTCGCACGAGCTCCCCCTGCGGCACCTGCAGCACGCGATCGAGCGCGCCCGCGCCTGCGACGTGACGCCCCCGTCCTGGGCGCGGCTGGCGGACGACCTCACGAAGTGGCGGTCACCCGGCGGGTCGGTCGCCTACGACTGGGCCCGCGACTTCTACACCCCCGTTTTCCCTTCGAAGAGGAACGACTGACAACGTGACGATCATTCGCAGCAACGCCGTGTACGAACAGCTCGGTTGCCACCAGTTCCTCTCCCTCCACGCGCTCGAAAGCCTGGTGGCAGTGCTGCCGGTCCGCGATGAGAACGGGATGGCGAAGATCATCCCGTTCGGTGGCGAGACACGGAACCTGATCACGTCGCAGGCGCGACGACGGGCGGAACGAACGCTCGGCCGTGACCGTGCGAACGCGGGCGAGGGGGCGCTGGCCGGCTACACGATGGGGATGCGCACCCGTCAGTGGGCACTTCTCGCCACCGACGCACTCTGCGCCCTGGGCTGGGAGCGGGTCGAAGCCCTCCCGACCGCCAAGGCCGTTCTGGAGGGCGTGGGGCTCAAGTTCGGGGACAAGGAACGCACCCGCGACCTGACCAAGGTGCTGGTCTTCGCTCCCGAGGACGCCGGAGAGAAGCTGGCCGCTTCCATCGACGCCAAGCGGGATGTCGTGGCCGAGTGGGTCAAGGAGTTCGAAGCCGCACGTGAGGCGGCAAAGAGCAGCTCCGGGGGCAAGAAGCGGGCGGCTGCGGAAACCGAGTCGACGGCCGATGGCGAGGGGGGCGCAGGCGAGGAGCGCATCCCTCCCCTGCCGAGGGAGGTACGTGCCGGGGTGCTCACGGCACTCGCGCCCAGGGACGCCATCGACATCGCGTTGTACGGGCGCTTCCTCGCCGAGATCGCGGACTCACCCAATGTGGACGGTGCTGTGATGACCGGCCCCGCTTTCACTGTGCACAGGGCCAACCAGATCGACGACTTCTACAGCGCCGCGGACGATGCCAAGGTCCGGCGCAAGGCGAACGCGCTGGATTTCCTGGACGCGGCGGACGATGCGGGCGCGGGGATGACCGGTTACCAGTCCCTGATCTCGGGGACGTTCTACCGACACGCGGCACTGGACCGGGTGCAGCTGCGGAACAACCTGGCGGCCGGCGGGATGCCACCTGAGGAAGTGGACGAGGCCGCCCGCGCGGCGGAGCGCCAGTTCGTCGAGGCGTTTGTCGACGCCATGCCCCACGCGAAGAAGAACACCACCGCTTCCACGGGCTCCCTACCCAAACTGGTCCTGGCCTTCGAGGGGGCGCGCCCGTTCAACTACGCCGCGGCCTTCGAATCGCCGATCGACGAGCGGGCGAGTGGCAGAGTCGCTCTTGCAGCCGCCCGCAGGCTCCTCGCGCAGCACCGTCTGGTCACCCGTAAGCGCTCCGACATCGGCGGGGGGCGCGTCCTCACCTACGACCTGGACGTCCAAGAACTGCTCACCGAACTCGCAGGCCAGGAAGGGGCACTTGTTGCCACCGAGGCGGGTTCCGTCGAGGAAATGACCGCCCCGTGAGCCCGTACGTACTCCTGGCCCGATTGGCCGGCCCTCTCCAGTCCTGGGGGCTGAGTTCGCGGTTCGACCAGCGGGACACCCACCTCAGGCCCACCAAATCAGGCTTCGTCGGTCTGCTCGCCGCCGCCGCGGGATTCAGCCGGGAGGACCCGATCACGCCGCTCGACGAACTCCGGTTCGCAGTGCGTGCCGACCGGCCCGGTATCCCAGTGGAGGATTACCACACCGTCGGCGGTGGACGGTATCCCCTTCGCCCCCGTGACCTGATCACCGACCACCGGTTGAACCGGACCACTGCTCCTCTCTTCGACAACGTGCCCGGCCGGGTGTTCGGTGTCATGCCCGGCCCCTCAGCCGGCGGCTGGTACGGGGCGCCCAAGGGCATCGCCCCCGATCCGAACAGTGGCCAGCTCCTCGCCCGCACGGGACACCGCGATCCCCTCATCACCAACCGCTCCTACCTAGCGGATGCCCAGTTCGTCGCGGCGGTTGAGCATGAGGACAAGCAGATGCTGGACGAGTTGGCCGTGGCTCTGGAACAGCCTCGGCGCTTCCTGTGGCTCGGACGGAAATCCTGCCCGCCCGCAGGAGAGATCTCCGGTGGGGTACACCCCGGATGCATCGAGGAGGTCCTCGCTGCCGTCCGCCTGCTCCCGCAGGCCACCTCCGAACAGCCGTGGGCCTGGGTAGAGGTGGCGCCCGGCACTACCGGCGCCTCAAGGATCAACGACCAGCCGGTCAGCTTTCACCCCACCCACCGCAGCTACGCGCCCCGCTGGGAACGACGCGTGTGCATCGAACCGGGCCAGTCCATCGGATGGGAGCACCTGCTATGACCACGGCCTCCGCTGCCGTTGCACGCTTCGTGGCCTGCCACAGCGTCCTTCACCTCGACGCCCGCCATGTTCTGGCACAGAAGGCCGTTCTCGACCCGCACATCATGCATCGCCTGGTGATGTCGGGATTCAACGGGTGGATCGCGCCGAATGAGCCGGATCCGCGGGCCCAGATGGGCATCCTGCACGTCTGGTCACTGGACCTGAAGAACAACAGGCTGGTCCTGATCGTGCAGTCCCGCGTCCAGCCGGACTGGTCGTTCGTCCCCCGAGCGGCTCTGACCGACGACATCACTACCCTGCCGGTCGACATGGCGGTCCACCCCGGAGAGGCGTACGCCTTCCGGATCGTGGTGAACCCCACGCGCCAGCGTGGCACGCGCGAACACGACGGCGCAGCCCGTAAACGGCTGTCCGACACGACCCCCGGTCATGTCCGGCAGTGGTTCGCCGATCGCCTCCAGGCCGAGGGTGAGCAACGTGTGGGTCCCCTCGGTGTCCGTCGCATCGGGGCGCACGGGGTGACAGACTCCATGGCCGTGCGCGTGCTGCCCAAGCTGAGCCTGACAGCCAAGCACCAGGGTGCCAGGATCGGCCGCGCGGAGCTGAAGGGGGAACTGACCGTCACCGACCCCGAGGCATTCGTCGACGCCCTTGCCAACGGCGTCGGACGAGCCCGCTCCTACGGTGCGGGACTGCTCCTGGTTCGCTCCCCGGACAGCGTTTGATCGAGGAGGACCGCCGGATCACGGCCGGGCCGCGACGCCTGGAACGGGCTTCCCGGACCGGCCATCGGGCTTGGCCCGCCACCTCACCGAGCCGGTCGGGCTCCAGCTCGCCATGGACAAGTGCGCCGCCCACGCGCTCCGCATCGCGGCCCGGTGGTCGTCCTGACACCGGCACGCGACGACTGGCCGAAGCTCTGCGGGAAGCGCGTGACCACCAGGGACGTATGAACACCGCCGACTACCTGGTTCAACGAGTTCACAGGCACCAGTGGCAGGCGGCGTAGCCGGCGCTCAGCAGCACGGGCACCTCGCGCCGCCGCGCCTCGTCGAACGCCTCCGGTGTCCACGACCACCAGTCGACGGGATTGTCGGCGTGCTGGACAAGGTAGGGCGACTGGGACTGGGCAAGTCGGTTGGCCATATCCCCACCCTCGCACGGAGAAAGACCCCACCAACTACGCGAGGACGCGCGCTCATGCACTGCCCGGACACGGTCGGCACGAGGCTGCGGACATGTCGAACCACCGACTCCGCTGAGGCGCCGGACAGGCAGCAGGCCGTTGCCAGGCTGTCCTCGTTAGATCCCAATCACCGGTGACAGTGCCGCCCAGTGTGCGATATCCCGTGAGTTTCCCTGAGAGCCCCGCTGAGTCACCAGCCCAGTGGCCAGGGGGTTCTTCCTCGTTCACGTGCTCTGTCGGCTCCCCGCATAACTTCGGGATTTTTGAAGCGTTCTCACCTTGTCCGACCGATCTCCAGCCGGGCCGAAGGCGAGGAGGCTCGGGTTGGCGGCGCTGGCAGTCGTACGGGACCTGCGTGAGCACTGGGCGCCCGCGTCGGCGAGGAACTGCAGAGGCTCGAGACCGACGTGCTGTCCGGGTTGGTCCTCACGCGGGCCTCGGCGGGGCTGGCGGACGGCACTGTCCGCGGAGACGTCGGTCATCTGGATCGAATCAGCTCCTGGTTCGGTCGGCCGCTGTGAGAGATGGAGCCCCCGACGCGGACGTGTACTTCGGGAAGGTGCTGCGGCCACCCGGCTGGGCCAGTCGCAGGCGCTTGGCACGTACTTCATGTCCCTGGAGCTACGGCACAAGGTCGATCTCCACCGGACGACCGGCCGGGTGGTCGAGTGCCCGATCGACGAGATGAACCCTGGGCCACTTCGGCAAGCTCCATGTCCGCCACAGCAAGGGGGCCCGCGGCTCGGGCCCGCGTGAGTGGATGGTGCCGCTGATCAACGGTGCTGATCGGGCACTGCGGTGGTTCACCGAGCACGTGTGGGGTCAGTTCGATGACGATCACACGGGCTCGGCGCCCCGTTGTTCCCGAGCGAGCGGAAGAGCACCGACGGTTCCGCCCGCCGGGTCGGCGACGACGCCCTGCGCAACGCTCTCGACAAGGCCGTCGAGGCTCATCTGCCGAGCTGCGCGGGCAAGTTGACGCCGCACATCCTGCGCCATTTCTGCGCATCTCAACTCCACGGGAATCAACTGGACTTGCTTGCAATTCAGGAGACCCTTGGGCATTACTGGATCAATGTGACCATGCGGTATATCCACGTACAACAGATCCGGGTCGAGGACGCCTGGGTCGCCGGGACGGAACGGGCCGCGAAGCGACTGGAAGGACTGGCCCGATGAGGTGGAACCTGCGGCTGACCGCCGCGAACACAGGTACCTGGAAGGCGTCCGCGCTCCAGCGGAGCCTGGCCGAGCACGGCCTGGCCATCTCGGTCGGCAAAGTGTCCGGGCTGAGGTCCGGTCAGCCGGTCTCGCTGAAGCTGGTGGACCTGGACGTCATCTGCGTGGTCCTCGGCTGCGAGATCGGCGACCTGCTGATCCCCGAACCTGAAAAGGTCCACCGTCCCGGCCTAGCAGAGGAGACCGAATGGGCCGCGGTCGGCGCGAGAACCGCCGCACCGAAGGTGATCCCCAAGCGCCAGGACGGCCGGTCGCTGCCGCCCGAGTGAGCCGATGGCACGGTTCCCGAAGGGCTACGTCAAGCCCACCGATTCCTGCGGCAGCTGCGTGGCTTGGGGAAACAGCGGCCGCCTTTGCCCCACCTGCTACATGGCCGCGGCCACAACGCAGCCGCATGCACCGGCTGCCGTCGCACCCAGCCGCTGAAGTGGAACTACTGCCGCCTGTGCTGGTGCCCGGCGCGAGTCCTGCAGAGCTGCATGGCTCCGGAGCATTCGCTCGCAGGGCGCTGCTGCGACCTGTGAATGCCCGATCGGCGGGGCCCGCGACTCTGCACGTACGGTCCCGCCCCCGCGCCGGGATCGTGGGTCGAACGCGGCAGTAGCCCCAACCCCTCCTTCTTGTGCAAGTGACAGTAACTGAAGTACCTTGCGGCATGCAACATGACGCATGGTCACCACCGCCTGTCTTACTGACGGTCGATCTCGTGATCCTGACGCTGCGGGAGGGCGACCTGCACGTCCTCCTGGTGGAGCGCGGCGAAGACCCCTTCCGCGGTATGTCCGCTCTGCCTGGAGGATTTCTGAACCACGACGGCGAGGAGATCTTGGATGCCGCTCATCGCGAACTGAGCGAGGAAACGGCCCTGGCGTCCAGCTGGGTCCACCTTGAACAGCTGGGTCTGTACGGGGAATCGGGCCGTGATCCCCGGGGTCGAGTCGTCTCCGTGGCGCACCTGGCGATCGCTCCGGGACTGCCCGACCCGGTCGCGGGAACGGATGCCACCGATGCCGCGTGGGTTCCCGCGCACGCCGTGCTGTCGGGAAAGGTGAAACTCGCCTTCGACCACCGTCGAATCGCAACGGACGGGATCGAACACGCACGTACCAAGCTCGAGTTCTCGCCGCTTGCCACGGCCTTCTGCAGCACGGAATTCACCATCACAGAGCTGCAGCAGGTATACGAGGCCGTTTGGGGCACCGCGCTCGACACTCGCAATTTTTACCGCAAGGTCCAGGCAGCGGAGGGATTCATAATTCCCGTCGGCACGAACCGCAGGAGCACGGGCGGACGGCCCGCACGACTGTACCGGGCCGGTCCGAAGACCGTGCTGTTCCCACCACTGATCCGCCCCGCGCCGCCTGCAACGGAAGCGAACACGAGAGAGGAAGAGGAATAGATGTCGAAAGGCTCGGTGGTGATTCTCACCGCCCTCAATCTCGAGTATCAAACCGTACGCCAGAAGCTGGCGAGTCCGCAGACGCACCGCCATGAGCGTGGTACCCGGTTCGAAGTGGGGACCGTGCAGGGTACGTCGTGCCGTGTCGCGCTCGGCCTGACAAGCAAGGGGAACCATTCTGCCGCGGTGATCGCCGAACGCGCGATTCAGGAGTTCTCGCCGGTGGCCGTGCTGTTCGTCGGGGTCGCCGGCGCTTTATGGGACTCCATCAGACTGGGTGACGTCGTCATGGCGTCACACGTGTACGCATACCACGGTGGGACCAGCGAGGACGACGGGCTCAAAGCACGCCCGCGGGTGTGGGAAGCACCGCACGGCATCAGCCAGCTCGCCTCGCACCTGGCCCGCATGAACGACTGGGCGGATTCTGCCTCCAGTCAGGAGGACGCGCCACAGGTTCGCTTCGGGGCGGTCGCCGCCGGCGAGGTCGTCCAGAACTCAAAGGTTTCGGCCGAGGCGAAGTGGATCCGGCAGCACTACAACGACGCACTCGCCATCGAGATGGAGGCGGCCGGTGTGGCGCAGGCCGGCCATCTCAACGGGGCCCCGGTGGCCATCATTCGAGGAATCAGCGACCGGGCGGACGGCACGAAGAACAGCACGGACGACCGCAACTGGCAGCCGCAGGCCGCAGCAAACGCGGCGGCATTCGCTATCCGACTGGTGGTGGAACTGGCAGCGGAACAAGAGGAGGCTGCCGTGCGCCGGGACGACAGGGCCCCTTCGGCTGACCGGCCCGACCGGCACGTCAGCAACACCGCTCACAACAGCACCGTCGGCATCATGGCCGGCTCGGTCACGGGCAGCAGCGTTCACATGACCACGGCTCCGCTTGAGTCCAGCCCGACGAACCTGATCGTGACGCTCAACGGTTTCCGTGAAAGTTTGAGACGGCACCGTGCTGAAGGCGCCCTCGACGAGGACACGTATCGGGAGGCCCTGTCCGACCTGGACTCCGCCCTCCGGTCGGCCGGGGGAAACACCCCGGATTCATCGAAGCAGGCGATCATGGCGCTCAGGAGACTGCGCGGACTGGTCGTGGAGTGCCCTGCGCTGATGGCCGAGCTGGCCCCCTTGGTCACCACAGCCGGAGACCGGGCATGAGCGACGGCAGCGGTGCCACGTACAGCTCGGCCGCGTACGGCTCCAACGTCGGGATCCAGGCGGAGACCGTACACAACTCCAACGTCTACTTCGTCCACCCGGATGCTTCGCCGCAGGAGAAGTACAGGGTGGGAGTACAGCTTCTGGAAGACGGAATCCCCAGCCGTGCCCGCGAAATGATCACGGACGCGATCGCTCACGGCTACCACAACGCGGAGGTACGCTTTCACTGGGTGCTCGCCATGCTCAGCGCACGCACCTACCACGACCTCAGCGTCGAAGAGATCCAGCGGCTGCACCACGCCTCTGGGCTCGTGCGGGCCTACGCCGAGGACGAGTGGAAGGACGCCCTGCGCGTCACTTTCGACCTGCTAGCGGCGCTCGGCACTGCGAGCGGAGCAACCGGACCTGTACTGAAGCAGCTGCAGGACCTGCCGTCCCGCCAGCATGATGCGATCCTTCGCCACCTCGATCACATGCTCAGCGGAGGACTGAAGGACGATCTGTGGGCGGAGACCCTCGAACGGGCTGAGGCGGAGCGCTTCGGCAACGACCGGGTCGGACGGGTCTGGGCCTATTTCGAGCCCTCCCCCATCGGGGCGCGTGCCGTCCTCCCCCGCCTGAGCACTGATGCCGCTACCGCTGCCCGGGCGGCCCTCCCGCTCCGGCTGGTCCTGTTCGTGGTCAGCAGTGCGATCCTCGGGGCCCTGGCATGGATCGCGCATCCGGCCCAGGCGGTCTTCGAGTTACTGGTGGCACTCGTAGCGGGCCGCGCCGCGGCCCGCTACGGCGTCCAGTGGTGGGGACGGAAACTTCGACCGGACCACGCGGCCGGGGCCAGCACCCAACAGCCGCACGGTCCCGGACCGGCCGGGGACAAGTTCACCAAAAGCGTCCACAGCAAGTTCGATCACTACTTCAGCGTCCGCACACCCCACGGATTCACCCCGAAAGCCTGGCTCGCACACACCGCTGAGGTCCGCAGCGGCCTGGCCGCCGAAATCGCGGACCTCTATCGGGAGAGCCGGATCAGTGTGGACCGGGTCACCTGGCTGATCCGGTACCTCGCCGAGGAGAGCAGGAACCGCCACAACAACGGCACCCTCTTCGATCAGCGCAGCCAGGACCGGACGCCGGCCAGGACGAAGGTCCTGACCGTGGCATCCCTCATTGTTCTCGGTGCCGTGGTTCTGTCAGCGTTCGGCACGGCGGTGTCGGGCGCTGCGCAGCCGCGGCCACTGTGGGCGTTCCTGGCCTTGCTCGGTGCGACCTGGTCGGGTCACGCGGTCGCTCAGCTGTGGCTGGAGTTCCGGCGTGAAAGACACCGAGTGGTCCGGGAGGCTCGGGAGTACCAGGAGGAGCTGGCCGCGCGGCAGAAGGCTCATCAGCGTTGGAAGGCGTTCCTGGACGAGACCCGCCCCAGCGAGCGGGAGATGGAGACCTGGCTCACCTGCGACAAGACTTCGTTCGTGGACGAGGCGCTGCGGCACCACCGGCTCACCTGGCGGGACCTGATCACGCACACCATCCTGGCGGCCCCGGCGCCCCCCTACAGACGAGCCCGGGTCCGGGGTGGCCCGTGGCGGTACTCGCGCTACGTCATCCGCCTGTTCCTGTTCACCCGGGACGGCATCCGCGAGATCAGCTCCGAGGTCAAGTTCGTCGACTCGACGCGCAGGAACGAGCAGCGGAGCAACTACCGGTTCGACGCACTTTCCTCGGTGCAGGTGACGGAGAACGCGGATGTCGGCTACGACCTGGAACTCGTCCTCACCAACGGGCCAGCCCGGAAGATCCGTGTCAAGGACGCCGATGCCCATCAACTGGCACCGGACGAGAGCGCCCGGGAGATTTCCGAGATCAGTCTCAGTTCGGCCGGCTTCACCCATACTTTCCGCCTCCTGGAGGGGATCGCAGCGGACGGGAAGGACTGGCTCGAACGGCACAGCCCCGACGATCTGACGCCCTTCCAGGTCGCCGACTGATCCTGGAATCGAGCACAGGAATGGCTGTGACCTCCATGGACGATGTCACCGAGAGCAAACTTCTGCTGGCCGAGTACGACCGCCTCAAGGAGGAACAGAAGACCCGCATAGGGTTCCGCGACAACCTGCTCTACTTCACGCTCGCTGCGGTCACCGCGGTCGTAGCGATCACCGTGCACAGCGGACAGTCCCGACTGTTGCTCTCGGCGCCCGCGATTTGCCTGATCCTGGGCTGGACCTACCTGGTCAATGACGAGAAGATCTCGGCGATCGGCTACTACGTCCGCGACCAACTGGGGCCGCGTCTGGGGGAACTCTCCTCCGCCCGGGGCACGGTGTTCGGCTGGGAGATCTACCACCGCAACGTTACGGGCCGCAGCATGCGTAAGCGGCTTCAGACCGCGGTGGACCTGTTCACATACCTGATCCTGCCGATGGTCTGCACGACCGCGTTCTGGTGCTCTCCCGCCGCTCGGCCCCTGCTCGTACTCACTTCACTCGTCCAGACGCTCGCCTTGGCTGTATTGGGCTGGCAGTTCCTGCGACGTACGGAGCGGTAGCACCAGGCCCTCGCCAGGCACGCGTACGACACCTCCGACCTCAGGGTGCGAGTCGACCTCCGCTGCACAGTCAGCAGGCGTCCGACTCGGGCTCGGACAGTTCGTCAGGGAGGGGCCATCCAGCACCTTCGGAGAGCCCGGACAGACCCATCCCGCCCGACGGCTGTGGCAGCAGTGGCTCGACGCCGTCCACGCATGCGAGAAGGAGGGCCTGCACTGGCCGAACGGAGCCGAGAAGACCGCCATGATCCTCTGGTCCGCGCTCTTCGGCCGCTTCGCCCTGTGGACCTCCACCTTCGGCGAGCACGACCCCCGGACGCTCACCGACTTCGCCGAGACCCTCGTCGACGCCACCTTGCGAGACGCCCACCGGTGACGCGGGACGGCGAACGCACAGGCGGCCCCCCGCACGGTCACGGTGAGACGATCTCTGCCACCGCGTCGCGGACCTGCTGGGTGCGCTCGTCCGCGTCACCGCTCTCACCGAGCGCGTAGAAGGCCGCGGCGACGCCTCCGACGAACGCGCCCACCAGGGCCGCGGCCTGCACCGCTTCCAGCCGGGGGAAGGCCTCCCTCAAGGCGGCGGTGATCTGCCTCTGCGCCTCGAGCTGCAGCCGCAGCGCCCTGGCCTGGACAGCGGGGACGTGCGGCAAGAGCCGCATCCGCAACTGGGCGACCGGGCTCGACGCCTCCTCGTCGATCGACGCACTGCTCAAGCCCCGCAACAGCACCTGGGCCGGCGTCTCGGACGGGGAGCGCTCGGCGATCGCCCGCAGCGCGGTCGTGACGCGGGGATCGGCCTCGGGGAAGAGCAGCTGCTCCTTGGTCTCGAAGTACGCGGAGAACGTGCGGGTGCCGATGTCTGCTGCGGCGGCGATGTCCGCAACGGTCGTCTCGTCGTAGCCGCGCTCCGTGAACAGCCGGTACCCGGCATCGATCAGCCGAGCACGCGTGCGCTGCCGCTTGCGCTCCCGCAGCGAGAGGCCCTTGTCAGAGATGTCATCCACGGCCGACAGAATACAACGCCGCCTGCCGCGTTGCAGTCGCTGCATTTTTGCTCTTGCTGCTGAACAGCAGAGGCTGCATGATGGAGGCATGGGCAGAAAGAGCGTGCTGATCTCAGGAGCCGGCATCGCCGGATCGACCGCCGCCTACTGGCTGGCCCGCAACGGATGGCAGGTGACCGTGGTGGAAAAGGCCGAGGCGATGCGCTCCAGCGGCAACCCGATCGACGTCCGCGGTGACGCGGCGTCCGTGGCGCACCGGATGCACATCTGGCCCGCCCTGCGCGAGAAGGCCACCCGGGTGGACCGGCTGGTCGTGGTGGACGAGACCGGCCGACCCCGCATCGCCATGGACACCCGGCAAGCCTCGGAACCGGACCGGGAGGTCGAGGTGCCCCGCGCCGATCTCGCCGCGGCACTGCTGAGCGCGGCCCGCGGCGAGGCCGAGATCGTGGTGGGTGACTCGATCTCCGAACTGACGCAGGACGAAGCCGGGGTCGACGTCCGCTTCGCCTCGGGCTCAACCCGCCGATTTCAGCTCGTTCTCGGCGCCGACGGGCTGCACTCGGCCGTACGACGGCTCACCTTCGGCCCGGAGGAGAACTTCGCTTCTCCCTTCGGGATGTACGTGGGCACGATGCGCACCGCCCTCGACGCCGGCGACCCGCGCGAACTGCGGCTCTTCAACCGGCCCGGGATCTCGCTGTCCCTCCACCCCGGCGCCGGACACCCGCTCGCCGCGTTCATCTTCCGCAGCAACGAGCACCTCGACCGCCTCGACCCGCAGGCACGAAAGCGCATGGTCGAAAGCGCCTACGAGGGCAGGGGCTGGATCTGCGACGACGTGACGGCCGAGTGGGCCGCCGCCGACGACGTGTACTTCGACGCCGTCACCCGCGTCACGGTCCCCGTCTGGACACGTGGACGCGTCAGCCTGCTCGGCGACGCCGCCGACTGCGTCTCCTTGCTGGGTGACGGCTCCAGCAACGCCATCATCGGGGCGAAGACGCTCGCGGACGCCCTGGCCGCCCACCCCGCGGACCACCGCACGGCACTGACCGCCTACGAAGCCGCCCAGCGCCCCCTGATACGCGCGGCCCAACGACGCGCCGGCACCAACTCGCACTTTCTCGTGCCGGCCAGCCGGATCGGCCTGGGCCTGCGCAACGCGAGCATGCGCCTGGCGTCCCTGACCCGTCGACCGTCCGAGCACGCGGACGCACAGGCGTAAGACCCGTCGGCGACCGCTGCCCCTGGATGCCGTCGCCGCGCCCGTACTGACGGCTGCAGGGGTGCAGTTCCGCGCGCATGGCGCGGTCGAGGACGCTCTGTCCGGTCTTGACGACCCCCGGGCCGTCGGCGGCCGCGACGGGTCAGCGCGAACCGGGCTGCTCACACCGTCACTTCGGAAGGATGGGCGTACGGTCGCGGTGATCGCCCGCGTCGGCTCGCGTCTTCGATGCGGTGCTCGCGGTGACGCCGAGCCAGCCGGCGACCTGGAGCAGGTGACGGCGGGCTTCGGAGAGATGGCCCGCCCCCGCCCCGTGGCGTCGAGGGACTCCCCCGTCTGTCACCCCTCCCGACGGTTGCGGCGCTTGGCGCGGGAGCGCCGGTACCGGTCGGCGACGAGGGCGGCGGTCGGGGCGAGTGGTCGTCCCGGGCGGTCGCGGCTGAGGTCGTGCAGGCGCGCGGTGATGCTCGCCTGTACCGCCGCCGCGCGGAGGGGCCTGGAGCGGAGCGCGGAGCGCGGAGGTGCGACCTCGCCTTCCTCGCCCGCGAGCCAGCCGAGTGGGGCGTCGGGCCGTTGCGCGAGCGCGGTGGCGACGCCGACGAGGGAGAACCCGCTTGCGATCACGTCTTCGGCGACCGGCGCCCGGCGGACGCCGCCGGTGAGCATGAGAGGGACCGACGTGTCCTCGACGAGTTCTCCCGCCAGCTTGAGGAAGTACGCCTCGCGCTCCAGGGTGCGCCCGTCTGCCGGATGGCCGGCCGTGGCGAGTGACTCGACGCTCCCTCCGGACAGCTCGACGAAGTCGACGCTGTCGCTGAGCCAGGAGATGACGTGGTGTGCGTCTTCGAGGTCGAAGCCACCGCGCTGGAAGTCCGCGGAGTTGAGTTTGACGGCGAGGCCGAAACCCGGTGACACGCGTGCACGGACAGCCGCCACGACGTCGAGGAGCAGCCTGGCGCGGTTGCGGAGGGAGCCACCCCATTCGTCGGTCCGCTTGTTGACCAGCGGGGAGAGAAACTGCGCGAGCAGGTACCCGTGCGCGGCGTGGATCTCGACGCCGGCGAAGCCCGCCTGCTCCGCGAGCTCCGCCGTGACGGCGAACCGTTCCACGGTGTCCCGGATGTCGCCCGCTGTCATCGGCGTCGGCGCCGGAAAGAGCTTGGAGAGCGAGCCGACGTCCACGGGGACCGCCGAGGGTGCCAGCGCCCGCGACCCGGTGTCCCGCTGGACGACTCGGCCCGGATGGTTGATCTGCATCCAGAACGAGCTCGTCTCCGCCGCCGCTGCCCACGCGCGGAAGGGCGCGAGGTCGCTGGTGGCGTCCAGGACGACGTCGGCCGGCTGCGCGACGGCCGAACGGTCCACCATGACGTGACCCGTCAGCATCAGCGCCGCACCGCCCCTGTCCCATGCGCGGTAGAGCGTCACGAGCCGGTCGTCGGGACGGCCGCCCCTGCCGGCGAGTTGCTCCTCCATCGCAGCCTTCACCAGGCGGTTGGGAAGGACGGTGCCGCGGGGCAGTCGAAGCCGGGAGGCGAAGTTCGGGGCAGCGGCTCGCTCATAGGCCCGGGGTCCGGATGTCATCGCTGGGGCACCGGCTTTCCGGTGGTCCGTCGTGTGCGGCTCTCGTTGATCGCCGGCTTCAACCCCTCCGGCGTCGACGGGAGGACCCGGTCTCCGCGCGCGGTGACGGCGGCGAGGTCGGAGAACGGCGTGCGCAGAGGAGCCACCCGGACGCGAACCTGCGCCCCTTGAACTCGACTTCGTGTCACCCGGAGTGCGAGTGAGCGGTGCAGCCAGGGCGCGAGGCTGAGGGTCGCTTCGGCGACTACTGATCTCATAAGCCAGTACTGTACTGCATGTTCAATAGTGGATCGCCGGGCCGGGAGACGCTACTCTCGAGGGATGGCAAAGCTCTCCGGTGACCCCGTGGACCCCCGCGTGGCACGCACACGGCGCGACGTGATCCGAGCGAGCGCCACCTCGCTGCTGGAGGACGGCTGGGGGGCGACGACCCACGCCGAGGTCGCCCGGAGAGCGGGGTACTCGAAGGCGACCCTCTACGCGCACTGGCCCACGCCCGTCGACCTCATGCGGGATGCGATCGCCCAGATCTGCGAGGACGCCACCCACCCGTCGACCAGTGGCGACCTCCGCGAAGACCTCCACGCCGCACTGAGCGCGCTCGCACTGACCCTGTCGGAAGGCCGGTACGACCGACTGATGGCAGGCATCATCGAGCGCGCCGGCCGCGACGAAGGGGCGCGGGACCTCCGCGACCGCCTGTACGAGACCGCCACGACCGGAGTCCGCACCCTCCTCACCGCGCACCTCCGACCCGACGACGTCGAGCCCTCCCTCGCCATGCTCGTCGGCGCGGTCCTCGTCCGAGCGACCTACGAGGGGGAAGCGGTTACCCCTGCTTTCCTGACCGACGTCATCGACCGCGCCCTCCACCGCGCCAAGCTGAAGAGCGAGCGCTGAACCCGCCGTCTCCCGCCCTTCGTTGAGCGCCCGGTCGCCACCGTGGCCGGTGTCCCGATCGGGAGGGCGCTACGCTGAGTCGAGCAGCGCCGGGGCTGACGAAAATCCTCGAAGGAGGTACGCCATGTCCGCAGAGATGGTCGCGCCCTCGTGGATGCACATGCAGATCAGCGCGGAGCAGTACGACTCCTGGTCCGAGGAGCAGTGCGCCGGCATCGAGATCGTGGACGGGATGGTCGTGGTGAGCCCGAGCGCGTCCAAGCGGCACAACCGGCTTGCCCGGCTCTTGGCCAACGCCCTGGATGCTGCTGCGGGTTCGGACTGGAACGCCGACACGGACTTCGACGTCCGCCTGCAGGACGTGCCTCTCACCAACCGGCGTCCGGACGTCATCGTGTACCGCGCGGAGACCCTCGACCTGACGCCCACCCGCCCGGAGCACGTGCTCCTCGTGGTCGAGGTCGTGTCCCCCGGTTCGGAGACCACGGACCGGATCGTGAAGGTGGACCAGTACGCCAAGTCCGGCATCCCCTTTTACTGGCGCATCGAACAGGCCGCCACCGGCGTTCCGATCGTCTACACCTACGTTCTCGATCCCGCCAGCAGGACCTATCGGGACGGCGAGATGTTCACCGGCACGGTGAAGGCCACCGCGCCCTTTTCCGTCACGGTCGACCTCGGGGCCGTATAAGGCCGCTACCGAGCTCGGTCGGCCTTGTACGGCCGTCGGGTTCCACGACGAGCGCCGCCCCGCCCCGGACAAGTGGCTTGGTGCCGCTGCGACTTGGTCCTGTCCCCCGTGAGAGCTACGTGCAGGTGTCCACCGTGCGGTGACGATTCGCGGGAGGTGGATACGTAGCGTTCTGGCTGGTCGCGGCGGGCTGCCGCGGACCGCTGACGTACCTCGATTCGCTGGAGAGCCGGATGACCCGCAACCGCAAGACCCCTGCCGTGATCGCTCTGTGCTGTGCCGTCGCCGGTGTGGGGCTTGTCGGGTGCGACGACGGGACGTCGCCGGCCAACGACGCAGCCGGCAGCTCCGCTTCGGCGGAGCAGGCGCTGCAGGGCAGCAAGAAGATCGAGGTCGACGGTCGGTCGGTGCACGTAACCTGCTCCGGACGAGCGGCGGAGGATCAGCCGGTGGTCATGCTGATGCACGGGGGCGGCGACAACGTGAAGAAGATGGCCGGTTTCCAGAAGAAGCTGAGCAAGAAGCACCGTGTCTGCTCCTATGACCGTCTCGGCGCGGGCACGAGCGACAAGCCCAAGAAGGCGCAGAGCATCGAGGACAGCGGGAAGGTGCTGAACGGGGTGTTGGACGAGGTCGCCGGTGACCACCCGGTTGTCCTGGCCGGGCATTCGCTCGGCGGACTGCTCGCCGCCCGCTACGCGCCGGACCACCAGGACAGGGTCGCGGGCCTGGTCCTGATGGACGCCACCCCGCCGACGCAGAACGCGGACGTCAAGCGGGACGTTCCCGAGTCCGCCGAAGGACCGGCCGCCCAGGTGCGGGACCAGTTCGTCGCGATCTCCTCCGGGCAGAACCCGGAGAAGCTGGTGATCCGGGACGGCAAGGTGCGCTCCGCCGGGGACATCCCGGTGGAGGTGCTCAAGCACGGGAAGCAGTACCTCGCGGAGATCCCCGAGCACGGGAAGGCCCTGGAGCGTTCGTGGTCCGAGGGGCAGAAGAAGTGGCTGAAGATCTCCAGCAACAGCTCGCTCGCCACCGCGTCCAAGAGCGAGCACTACCTCTACCTCGACGAGCCCGGTCTCGCCGCCAAGGCGGTCGAGCGCGTGGCCGCGCAGGCGGACCGCACGTGAGATCCCCACGCCGCGTGCGGAGTCGACACCGCAGCGGCGCGCTGCGGGAGCGGCTCCGTACCGATGTCGGGCTTGCGCGATGACGAGTCCGCGAGGACTCCGGGAGCAGTGGCGGTGGCTTCCCGTCACGGTCCGCGACCTTCCGGTGGGGCTGCCGTTCCTGGTCGCTTCGCTCCTGCCGTCGCTGCACAACAACGGGACGCAGCTCGGCGGCGTGCCGGACCGCCCCTTCGACGCGCCGGCCGTCGCGGCCGTCGTCCTGCAGTGCCTGCCGCTGGCGCTGCGGCGCCGGCAGCCGCTCGTCTGCGTCGTGCTGGTCGTGCTCGGCTTCGCCGTCGACCAGCTACGGGGGTACCACACGTTCGCCGGGAGCGGGCTGCCCATCGCGCTGCTGAGTGCGGGGGCGCACCTGGACCGCCATCGGCGCCCCACGTTCGTCCTTCTCGCCGTGGCGTACGTGCCGTTGGCGGTTGCGCTCGGTCGGCTCGGCTCCGGTGAGGGGCTCGGAGCGTTCGTGACGTTCTTCGCGGCGGTGGCCCTCGCGTGGGGCTTCGGGGTGCGGCTGCGCTCCGCTCGGGCCGAGGAGGCCGCGCGCCGCCGCCGCGTCGCCGAGGAGGCCCGCACCGTCGAACGCGCCCGTATCGCAAGGGGTCTCCACGACGTGGTCACCCGTCATGTGACGGCCATGGTCGTGCAGGCGGAGGCGGCCCGCTGTCTGACCGCGGCGCCCGAACGCCTCGACCGGACCCTCAGCGCCGTCACCGACACCGGCCGGCACGCCATCGGCGACCTGCGGCACCTGCTCGATCTCCTCGACCCGAACCACCGCACCGCCCTCCGCGACGGCACCGGAACGGAGAGCGGAACGCCCCCGACGGGCGGCTCGCGTCCACACGGGTCGGACGGTTAGACATCGGCCCCGTCGGTCCGTGCGTACGACACGGAACGGTCGGCGAGCGCACTGACGAGGTCCCGCACGCTCGACGACGAACGGCCGGCCGGAGCGGCGAGCGCCGGAGGAAGCCGGTCGAGGCACGGATTTCGGTGCGCGGCCGACGCCCGGTCGCCCCCCGGCAGGCCCGTCGTCCTCCGGCGTCGGGGACTCGGGCTCGTCCGTGAAGGCGAGCGTCGGCATGCGTGCCCCCGCCCGAGGGGAGGCTCGCCGCACCAGCGAGCATGAGTGCGAGGTCGTCGGTGCCGCTTCCTCGGCAGGCCGGATGCGTGCAGGCGGTTTTCGGCCACGGACGCGGTGAGTGATTTCATGGCGTAACCGCGAGGGGGCGCGGGTAAGGTGCGGCAGGCGGAGGCACGTCCACGGACGCGTTCCGTGCTTCTCTCGCGTCAAGGAAGGATTGTGATGAGTCCTCAACCGAACCCCAGCGGTGGCCTGCCCGCCGCCTTCATGGCCTCTGAAACGTCGTCCTTCCTGGACTTCCTCTCCGCGCAGGCCCCGGAGCTGGTCCCCTCGCACCGTGAGCTGCCGCGCGTGGAGGGCGAGTTCCAGGCACCGCACGGCACCACGATCGTCGCGGTCACCTACGCGGACGGGGTGCTGGTCGCGGGCGACCGCCGGGTGACGATGGGGAACGTCATCGCGCACCGCGAGTACGAGAAGGTCTTCCCCGCGGACGAGCACGCGGCCGTCGCCATCGCGGGCACGGCCGGCCTCGCCGTCGAGCTGGTGAAGCTCTTCCAACTGGAGCTGGAGCACTACGAGAAGATCGAGGGCACGGCGCTCTCCCTCGTCGGCAAGGCCAACCGGCTGACCACCATGGTCCGCGGCAACCTTGCCATGGCCATGCAGGGCTTGGCCGTGGTGCCGATCCTCGCCGGCTACGACCTCGACCGCGCGTGCGGCCGCATCTTCACCTACGACGTCACCGGCGGCCGCACGGAGGAGACGGGCTTCGCCGCCACCGGCTCGGGTTCCGTGTACGCGCGCGGCTCGCTGAAGAAGCTCTACCGGCCGGAAATGTCGGAGAGCGACGTCGTCACCGCCGCGGTCCAGGCGCTCTACGACGCCGCCGACGACGACTCGGCCACGGGCGGCCCCGACCTCGCCCGCCGCCTGTTCCCCCTCGTCGCCCTCGTCACCGAGGACGGGTACCGGCAGCTCTCCCAGGACGAGATCTCCTCCGTCGCGCAGTCGGTCGTCGACAACCGCATGGAATCCCCCAACGGACCCCAGGCACCGGTACTCTGACGCCGCCCCGGCCGGGACGGCCGAGGAGCCCGCGCACCGGGAACCGGCCGACCTCCGGGTCGGCCGGTTCCCGTGTCCTCGGGCGCGCGACGACGCCGGCCGCACCCGGGCCGACGGCGCGACGGACGCCCCTCTTCCGGCGCCCTGCCCGGAGAGGCGGAACTCCCGCGCCGGCGCGTCACCGCGCCCCCGTCCGATCAGGCGGTCGGCGGCTGCTCGGTGCGGGCTCCCCCGGTCGCCTCCCAGCCGGCGAGGGCGAGGGCACGGTACGCGGCGTACTCGGCGGCCGGGTCGGGGGCGCCCGCCCACGGGAGCGCGCCGACGTAGCCGTCGACGACCTGTACGGCGTCGATCGCCTCGCCGTACCGCTCGGCGCGCACGAGGAACCAGACGAGCAGGTGCAGGACGTGCGGGCGTACCGGGTGGTCCTCCGCCGCCTGGTCGACGGCGAACTCGGCGGCCTCGATGGCCCGTTCGATCTCGGCGCTCTGGTAGAGGCCGCGCACCATGTTCACGTCGGGCAGGTGGTCGTGGACGGCGAAGAGCGGCAGCGCGGGGAGGAGGCTGCCCTGCGTCGCGTGGCTCGCCGCCGTCTGCGCGAAGGCGTCGGCCTCCTCCTTGGAGCCGGCCCACTGCTGCGACCAGTACGGCAGCGCCGCGAGGTGGGCGCCCATGTGGTCGGGGGCGTGGCGGCGCACCGTCGCCCAGAGTGACTCGAAGTCGGCCTTGCGGTAGCCAAGATGGCGCGCGAGCACCAGCTCGGTGACGTACGGGGTCGGGTCGTCGGCCTGGAGCCGCTGCGCGTCCTTGCAGACGTTCCGCGCCTCCTCCAGGACGATCTGCCGGTCGGCCGAGTCGTCGGCGAGCGCCTGCCAGGTGAGGAACTGCGCGTACACCTGCGCCCCGCCCGGGTCGCGCGGCTCCTGCGCGCGCCAGGTACGCAGCCACGCCGCACCGCTCAACCCGCCCTCGGGCGGCGAGGCCGGCTCGCCCTTGGTGAACGACACCTTCGAGGGACCCGGGACGGAGTCCTCCAGCGGCGAAGCCTGCCCACGGCGCCCCTTGCGGCCGCCCTTGTCGTCCTGCGCCTCGCGCAACGCCTCCCGCTCACGGGCGAGTTCGACAGCCGCCGCGCCCGCGATCGACTGCACCCGCTGCCAGCGCAGCTCCCACTCGTCCCCCGTGAAGGCGAGGAGGCGACCCACCGGCCGCCAGTCCCCCGTGCGCTGCGTCTCGTCCAGCGCCTCGATCAGCTCGCGGTCCGGGCCCGGCAGGCGCACGTCGAGTTCGTGCTGCGGGGTCAGTCCGTACCCCGCCGTCGGGTCGGCAGCGCGCACGGCGGCCTGGCCGCCCTCGCGCGCGAGCCGTCTGCGGCGGACGGCGGGGGCGATCACCAGGCCGACGACGGCGGTCAGGACGATCAGCAGGAGGAGGGCTTCCATGGCGTCGGGTCTCCACGAGGTACGGGTCGGCAGGGGGCGCGGCGGCCGGGGTGCGCCTCACGGACAACGTCCGGGGCGGCGCTGGTGCTTCCTTGGAGGGCGGATTTCGGACATCTGTCGGCTCGCTCGTCTTGCGGTGTCAACACGGCCGGGTGCGATGACCTCGGCCGGTCCTGAGTACACCGTACGGCCCATTACGCTCGCTGCATGAGTGAGCAGCGCGACAGTCACAAGAGCTTCGAGACCCTCGCCATCCACGCGGGCCAGACGGCGGACCCCGCGACGGGCGCGGTCGTACCACCGATCTACCAGGTATCCACGTACAAGCAGGACGGAGTGGGCGGCCTCCGCGGCGGCTACGAGTACAGCCGCTCGGGGAACCCGACCAGAGGGGCGCTGGAGGAGAACCTCGCAGCGCTGGAGGGCGGCAGGCGCGGCCTGGCCTTCGCCTCCGGCATGGCGGCCGAGGACTGCCTGCTGCGTACCCTCCTCAAGCCGGGCGAGCACGTCGTGATCCCCGACGACGCCTACGGCGGCACCTTCCGCCTCTTCTCCAAGGTCGCCGAACGGTGGGGCGTCGAGTGGTCGGTGGCGCACACCAGCGACGCCGCCTCCGTGCGGGCCGCGGTCCGTGAGAACACCAAGGCGATCTGGGTCGAGACGCCGTCCAACCCGCTCCTCGGCATCACCGACATCGGCGCGCTCGCCGACGTGGCGCGCGAGAGCGGTGCGCGGCTCGTCGTCGACAACACCTTCGCCAGCCCCTACCTCCAGCAGCCCCTCGCACTCGGCGCCGACGTCGTCGTCCACTCGACGACCAAGTACATGGGCGGGCACTCGGACGTCGTCGGCGGCGCGCTCGTCGTGCGGGAGGAGGAGCTCGCCGAGCAACTCGCGTTCCACCAGAACGCGATGGGCGCCGTCGCGGGCCCCTTCGACGCGTGGCTCGTGCTGCGGGGCGTCAAGACACTCGCGGTGCGCATGGAGCGGCACTGCGCCAACGCCTCCCGCATCGCGCAGATGCTCACCGCGCACCCGCAGGTCACCGAGGTGTACTACCCGGGGCTGCCGAGCCACCCCGGACACGAGACGGCGGCGAAGCAGATGCGCGCCTTCGGCGGGATGGTCTCCTTCCGGGTGCGCGGCGGCGAGCAGGCGGCCGTGCGGGTCTGCGACCGCACCCGGCTCTTCACCCTGGGCGAGTCGCTCGGCGGCGTCGAGTCGCTGATCGAGCACCCGGGGCTGATGACGCACGCCTCGGCGGCGGGCTCCGCGCTGGAGGTGCCCGAGGACCTCGTCCGGCTCTCGGTCGGCATCGAGTCGGGCGACGACCTCCTCGCCGACCTGCAACAGGCCCTCGCCGACGGGTAGTCGGCAGGGGACGGCCCCCGCGCGGGGCCGTCCCGCCCGGCGTGACACGGACGCCTCGCCCCGCTGGCCCCGGGCGTGGAGCCGGCCTACGTTCGCCTCGTGAACGCTCTGGAGTTGGCGGCCGACGGTCTCAAGATCGACTGGACCAAGATGCCGACCTACAACACGGTCATGTCCGTCGCAGCCGGCGCCGGCCTGCTGCTCGTCGTCGCGCTCGGCTTCCGTCTGCTGACCGGTCGACGGGTCGTCGCCGAGAGCTGGGCGCTCGCCTTCGGTGCGCTCGGGTTCCTCCTCGTGGTGACGGGGCTGCACATGACGCTCACCTGGCCGCTCGCCGGGCAGGGGTTCCCGTTCGACAACATCGTCTTCGGCGAACCGGCGCTCGCCTTCGGCGTGCTGCTCTCCACCGCCGCGTTCTACCTGTGGAAGCGGGGCGGCACGCTCACCGAGGCCACGGGTGACGCGGGCACACGGACGGGCGCCGCCGTGCTCGCGGGGCCCGTCTCCGTGTTCGTCTTCGGCATGGGGCTCGCCTGCTTCGGCATCGCGGCGGCCGGCTGGAAGTACACGCTCTTCGCCGCGCCTCCCGAGGAGCCGATCTCGGGCGAGTTCGCCGACTACCCGGTGCTGGAGGCGAGCTTCATCTCGGGGCTCTACGTGCTCGTCGGGATCGGCGCCGTCCTCTTCCCCTTCGTGCTGCGCGGTGCACGCGCCGGGTGGCTCGCGAAGGTGACGGGCGCGGTGTGGACGGTCTCCGGTGCGCTCTTCCTCCTCTTCGGTGCGCTCAACTACTTCACGCACATCGGCCTCATCGTCAACACCATGTGAACAGGTGCGCGTTCGCGTCACCAGCCGACGGTCGGCGTCGTCTCCGGCGCCGCCGACCACGGCTGCGCGATCGAGAGCCACACCGCCGCACCGCAGGCGAGGAAGAGCAGCACGGCCCACACCAGGGCGAGCAGCGCCCTCCTGCGACGCAGCAGCCGCTCCCCCGCGACGGCCGCGCGCAGCGCGAGGTCCGGCGGCACCACCGGGTGGACGGACTGCCGCAGCAGCAGCCGCACCTCGGTCTCCTTGCGATCCGGCAGGCTCACGCCGCACCCCCGACGGGTTCGCGCGGCCGGCTCAGCGCCGCCGCCATCCCTCTCTCGCAGAGCGCGCGCACCCGCTCGGGCGGAAGTCCCAGCCCGGCGGCCGCCTGCTCCTCGGCGACTCCCTCGCCGTGACGGAGGACGACCACCAGACGCTCCTGCGGGGGCAGTCGGGAGAGGACGCCGCCCTCCGCCCGGCGGTGGCGCCGGCGCTGCCGGGCGAAGCGGGCCGCGAGCTCCTGCCGGGTGTGCTCGTACGGGTCGTCGCCGCGCAGCCGCGCCCAGTCGGCGTACGTCCGCGCCAGCGCGGAGACGAGGAGGCGCTCGGCCGCCGGGGCGCGCGCCGGCGGCTCGCCCGTGAGGAGCACGGCAGCGTGCAGCAGCCGCCGGCCGGCGCCCGCGACGAACGCGTCGAACTCGCGGGCGTGGCGCTGCGCTTGGCGTCTTCGTCCCCGGCTCACCGCGCCTCCCTGCGGCTATGGGACGGCAGGCGCGCTGATCAAATCAAGAGGTCGGAGCGCCCGGCGCGGTCGAGGGGCGGATGTCGGACAGCGCCGTGTTGAATTTGGTGAGCAACGAGCAGAACTCGGCCACCTCCTCCTCGCTCCACTCCCTGGTGAGGACGCCCATCAGGTCACGGCGCGAGTCGCGGACGTCGCGGAGGCGCTCCACACCCTCCTCGGAGAGCTTGAGCACCACGGCCCTGCCGTCCTCCGGGTCGGTCGCCCGGCTCACGAGGCCGGCCTCGACGAGCGGCGCGACCTGGCGGGTGACCGTCGAGGAGTCGATCCGCATCCCCGCGGCGAGCGCCTTGACCCCCATCGGACCCTCGCGGTGCAGACGGTTGAGGAGGAGGTAGGCGGCCCTGTCCATGGAGTTGCGCAGCGGGCCGAGTCCGCCGAGGCGCGTCTGTTCGGCACGTCGGGCGAAGACGGCCACCTGGTGCTGGAGGGTCACCAGCACCTCGGCCTGCTCGGCTGCGCTCTCGTCGGACTTCTCCGCTGCGGCGTCGGCGGTCCCGGGGTCGGCGTGGTCGTCGGTGAGGTGAGTCGTCATGTCCGAAGGAGTGGGCATGGCCGGGGTGCTCGCTTCTCTGAGATTTTCCTGTCAGGGACAGAATTTTGTATGACCGTGGTTGACGAACAGGGTACGCGGCTGGGCCATTCCGCGTACCTCCGCACTCGGAGCGGATCTCCCACGGGGTACCCGGGGACGGCCGGCCCTCTCAACTCGACTGCGAGACTGGGCTCATGGCCGCTGGCACCGCCGGGAGCGGAAGTGCTCCCTCAGTAACTCTGGACGACGTTCGACGCGCGCAGAAGACCCTGACCTCCGTCTCGCGCACCACAGCTTTGGAGGGGAGCCGCCACCTCAGCTCGCTCGTCGGCTCCCCCGTCCTCTTCAAGTGCGAGAACCTCCAGCGCACGGGCTCGTTCAAGCTCCGCGGCGCCTACGCGAGGATCGCGGGGCTCAGCGCCGGGGAGCGCTCCCGCGGCGTCGTCGCCGCGAGTGCGGGCAACCACGCGCAGGGCGTCGCCCTCGCCGCCTCGCTCCTCGGCGTCGCCTCGACCGTCTTCATGCCCGTCGGCGCCCCGCTCCCCAAGGTGGCCGCCACCCGCGAGTACGGCGCCCGGGTGCGCCTGCACGGCCAGGTCGTCGACGAGACGCTGCACGCCGCGCAGGTGTACGCGGAGGAGACGGGCGCCGTCTTCATCCACCCCTTCGACCACCCCGACGTCGTCGCGGGCCAGGGAACGGTCGGCCTGGAGATCGTCGAGCAGTGCCCGGAGGTGCGGACGATCGTCGTCGGCGTCGGCGGCGGCGGGCTCGCGGCCGGGATCGCCGTCGCGGCGAAGGCGGTTCGGCCCGGGGTGCGCGTCGTCGGCGTCCAGGCCGAGGGCGCCGCGGCCTACCCGCCCTCGCTCGCGGCCGGGCACCCGGTGGCGCTGGAGCAGGTCTCGACGATGGCCGACGGGATCAAGGTCGGCCGGCCCGGAGGCGTTCCCTTCGCGCTCGTCGAGGAGTACGTCGACGAGGTGCGCACCGTCTCGGAGAACGACCTCTCCAGTGCGCTGCTGCTCTGCCTGGAGCGGGCGAAGCTCGTGGTCGAGCCGGCCGGGGCTTCCCCGGTCGCCGCTCTCCTCCACGATCCGCGGGGGTTCGAGGGGCCGGTCGTCGCCGTGCTCTCGGGCGGCAACGTCGACCCGCTCGTCCTCCAGCGCACCCTGCGGCACGGCATGGCGGCGGCCGGGCGGTACCTTTCGCTGCGCCTGCGCCTCACCGACCGGCCCGGCGCGCTCGCGGCGCTGCTGCGGGAGCTCTCCGAAGTGGACGCCAACGTCCTCGACGTCGGCCACACCCGCACCGATCCGCGGCTCGGCCTCGACGAGGCCGAGGTCGAGGTGCACCTGGAGACGAAGGGCCCCGAGCACTGCGTCGACGTCGCCTCCTCGCTGCGGGCCGCCGGGTACCGGGTGGTGAGCTGAGCCGGGAGCCTTCCAACTCGCGACTGTCGCAACGCCGTTGACGCGATACATCGCGTCCTTCATAGTGGTCTCCGGCGACGGCCCCCGGCCGTACGCCGCCCTCGGCCGTGCCTCGGATCGGCCGATACGGGAGACGGGGGAGGGGGAACCATGCTCGCGACCGCGCGACCGCCGCCCCGTGCTGCCCGCCTCCCGGCGCACCCCGCGCCCTCCACTCCACCGCCCCCTTCCCACGGGAGTCCCTTATGCCAGGCGCGATTCACGCCGAGGGCCTCGTCAAGACCTTCGGTGACGTGACGGCACTCGACGGCGTCGATCTCGACGTCCCCCAGGGCACCGTCCTCGGCCTGCTCGGCCCGAACGGCGCCGGCAAGACCACCGCCGTCCGCATCCTCACCACCCTGCTCGCCCCGGACAGCGGCACGGCCTCCGTCGCAGGCGTCGACGTCCTCAAGGACCCGACGGAGGTCCGCCGGTCCATCGGCGTCTCCGGCCAGTTCGCCGCCGTCGACGAGTACCTCACCGGACGGGAGAACCTCGACATGGTCGGCAGGCTCTACCAGATGCCCGCGCGGCAGGCGAAGCGAAGAGCCGACGAACTCCTCGACCAGTTCGACCTCGCCGACGCCGCCGACCGCACCGCGAAGACCTACTCCGGCGGCATGCGGCGCCGCCTCGACCTCGCCGCCGCACTCGTCGTCCACCCGCCCGTGATGTTCATGGACGAGCCGACCACAGGGCTCGACCCGCGCAACAGGCAGGCGCTCTGGGAGGTGATCGAGGACCTCGTCGCCGGCGGCACCACGCTCCTCCTCACCACCCAGTACCTGGAGGAGGCCGACCACCTGGCGCACGCCGTCGCCGTCGTGGACCACGGCCGCGTCATCGCCAGGGGCACCTCGGACGAGCTCAAGGCACGCACCGGCGGCGAGCGCGTCGAGATGGTCGTCCACGCCCCGGCCGACCTCACGCGCGCCGCCGAACTCCTCGACCGCCACGCCCTGCACGGCCCGGGGCAGGGCTCCGTCACCGTCCAGCGGCAGACCCGCCGGCTGACTGTCCCGGTGAGCGGCGGCACCAAGCTCCTCGCCGAAGTGATCCGCGACCTGGAGGCGGCCGCCGTCGAGATCGACGACATCGGCCTGCGCCGCCCCACCCTCGACGACGTCTTCATCTCGCTCACCGGCCACGCCACGGCCGAGGGCGCACAGCCGGGCGGGGACACCCCGGGGGAGGAGCCCGAGTGACGGACACCGCACCGACATTCACCAGCACGGCGCCCCGCGGGAGCGGAGGGCTCGCCCAGTCGGCCCGGGACTCGCTCGTCGTCGCCAAGCGCAACCTGCTGGGGATGGTCCGCATCCCCGAGACGATCCTGTTCGCGCTCTTCCAGCCGATCATGTTCGTCGTGCTCTTCAGCTACGTCTTCGGCGGCTCCATCCAGATCCCCGGCGCCGGCCTCGACGCCGCCGCGTACCGCGAGTTCCTGATGGCGGGCATCTTCGCGCAGACCGTCACCTTCGCCACCGCCGGCTCCAGCGCGGGGCTCGCCGCCGACATGAGCAAGGGCCTCATCGACCGCTTCCGCTCGCTCCCCATGGCGCGTGGCGCGGTACTCACGGGGCGCACCCTCGCCGACGCGCTCCAGACGGCGCTCACCCTCGTCGTCCTGGCGATCGTCGCGCTGCTCGTCGGCTGGCGCGTGCACGCCGGCATCCCGAAGGCGCTCGCCGGCTTCGGATTGCTGCTGCTCCTCGGCTACGCCTTCACCTGGATCGGCGCCCTCATCGGGCTCTCCGTCCGCTCGCCCGAGGCGGCCACGTCCGGGGGCCTGGTCTGGCTCTTCCCGCTGACCTTCATCTCGGTCGCCTTCGTCCCCTCGCAGAACATGCCGGCGTTCCTCCAGCACATCGCCGAGTGGAACCCGTTCAGCGCCACCGTCGTCGCCGGGCGCGAGCTCTTCGGCAACCTGCCGCCGCACTACCCGACGCCCGACGCCTGGCCGATGCAGCACCCGGCACTGGCGTCGCTGATCTGGTCGGTGCTGATCATCGCCGTCTTCCGGACGCTCGCCGTGCGGAAGTACCGCAGAAGCGCCTGACGATCGGCGGACGGACACGGGAGAGGGGCGGGCCCCGGCGGAGCCCGCCCCTCTCCCGGTGGTGGCTCAGCCCGGGTAGGGCTTGGCCTTCAGGATGCGCACGGAGGCGAACTTGCCGTTGGGCAGCTCGTACTCCGCGTCCGTACCGACGGACTTGCCGTTCACGCCCTGGCCCAGCGGGGACTGCGGGGAGTACGTCTCGATCTCCGAGCTGGCGTACTCGCGGGAGGCGAGGAGGAAGGTGAGGGTGTCGTCCTCGTCGCCGTCGAAGGCGACGGTGACCACCATGCCGGGCTCGACGACACCGTCGTCCGCGGGAGCCTCGCCGACCTTGGCGTGCTCCAGCAGCTGCTGGAGCTGGCGCACGCGCAGCTCCTGCTTGCCCTGCTCTTCCTTGGCCGCGTGGTACCCGCCGTTCTCGCGGAGGTCCCCCTCTTCACGGGCCGCCTCGATCTTCTTGGAGATCTCGGTGCGTGCAGGACCCGACAGGTACTCCAGCTCCGCCTTGAGCTGGTTGTACGCCTCCTGGGTCAGCCAGGTGACGTTGTCGCTGGTCTGGGTCACAGGTGCTCCTCGTCGGTACTGGGTACAAAGCAACGCCCTACCCGGGCGTTGCTGCGTCCACGGGTGGGCGAAACCACGAGCTTAACAATCTGTGGGGAAAAGGGAAGAAGGACGAACAGTCAGGCAGGTTCCCCATACCGCTGCGAGACCGAGGTTTCCGGCGTACGGACGCCGGACCCCGCCGAGACCTTACCCCGGACCCGCCGACGCACACCGGGACCGCGCACCCGGCGCCGTCGAACCGGCCGGCGTGCGTCAGCGCACGCTGCATCCCACCAGCTCGGCGCTGGTCGCGCGCGCCGCGGTACGGACCGTCGCCACGGTGTCGACCCTCGAAGGACCCGCGTCGACGGGCACGTCCTTCCGCCCGACCTCGGCCCCGTCCTCGGAGCGGACGCGCACGGTGCAGACGCCCTCCGTCCCGGCGTCCTTGCGGACCTCCAGGTGCGCCTCGGTCGCCTCGTCGGAGACGACCTTGAACTTGATCAACTCTCCGCTGACGTCCTCGCCCGCGAGGTAGGAACCGCCGATCCAGACGATCAGCCCCACCATCGCGACGCCGAGCACGCCGCCGGTGATCTTCAACCGCCGGTCGGTCCGCGCCTCGCGTTCGACCCGGCCCTCGGCGGGTCGCCCGGCTCGCCCGTAGCGTCCCTCGGGGACGCGTTGACGCACGTCGGCCATGGTCGGTCCTCTCCCTGCGCGGCCCTCGCCGCACCACCGACGGAGGGCACCGATCGGCGGCGAATGCGGATAAACGGGGCTCGGGGAATACACAGCACCCGCTGTCGGTCACTATAGAAGTCGCCCGCGCACACCATCAGGCGGGGCCGTATGGAAAAACTGAGCCACTGGGGATCGAACCTTGACTGAGCAGCTGCGACTGATGGCAGTGCACGCACACCCGGACGACGAGTCGAGCAAGGGTGCGGCGACCATGGCCAAGTACGTCGACGAGGGCGTCGACGTCTTGGTCGCCACCTGCACCGGGGGAGAGCGCGGCTCCATCCTCAACCCCAAGCTGCAGGGTGACTCCTTCGTGGAGGAGCACATCCACGAGGTGCGCAAGAAGGAGATGGACGAGGCGCGCGAGATCCTCGGCGTCCAGCAGGCATGGCTCGGCTTCGTCGACTCGGGGCTCCCCGAGGGCGATCCGCTGCCGCCGCTGCCCGAGGGCTGCTTCGCGCTCCACGACCCGGCGGAGGCGGCGGCCCCGCTGGTCCGCCTCATCCGGCAGTTCCGCCCGCAGGTGATCACCACCTACGACGAGAACGGCGGGTACCCGCACCCCGACCACATCATGACGCACAAGATCTCGATGATCGCCTTCGAGGCGGCCGGCGACCCGGAGCAGTACCCGGAGGCCGGCCCGGCGTGGCAGCCGCAGAAGCTCTACTACAACCAGGGCTTCAACCGGCAGCGCACCGAGGCCCTCCACCACGCGCTGCTGAACCGCGGCATGGAGTCGCCGTACGGCGAGTGGCTGGAGCGCTGGGAGAAGATGCCGCACCGCCTGGAGCGGACGCTCACCACGCACGTCCCCTGCGCCGACTACTTCGAGATCCGGGACAAGGCGCTGATCGCGCACGCGACCCAGATCGACCCCGACGGCGGCTGGTTCCGCATCCCGATGGAGATCCAGCGGGAGGTCTGGCCGACGGAGGAGTACGAGCTCGCCAAGTCCCACGTCGAGACCACCCTCCCCGAGAGCGACCTCTTCGCCGGCATCCGGGAGAATTGAGCCCATGAGCGCGATGCAGACGGCACACTCGGCACCCCTCCAGCTCGCTTCCCTCGCCAAGGAGCTCGACGAGACCAAGGTCACGCCCGGGGTCCTCGGCTTCCTCGTCTTCGCCGTGATCGGCCTCGCGGTATGGCTGCTGATGAAGTCCATGACCACGCACATGAAGCGGGTCGACTTCGAGGAGCAGCCGGCCGGTTCGGCGCCGTCCCCGGGGGCACCCGGAGGGAGCGCCGCCGCCCGGCGCAGGACCCCGGAGGCGTCCCCGAAGACCGACACCTGACGTCATCACCAGACGCAACCCAGACCAGGAGCTCGACATGCTGTTCGGAACCACACCCCGCCTCCCCGAGCCCGACGAGGCACTGAAGGGCCGCCCGGAGCCCGCGTTCACGGTCCCCGAGCGGCACACCGTCCTCGGCACCCCGCTCCGGGGTCCCTACCCCGAGGGGTCCGAGGTCGCCGACTTCGCCATGGGCTGCTTCTGGGGGGCCGAGCGCGTCTTCTGGCAGACGGAGGGCGTGTACACGACCCTCGTCGGCTACCAGGGCGGCTACTCCCCCAACCCGACGTACGAGGAGGTCTGCTCGGGGCTGACGGGGCACACCGAGGCGGTCCGCGTCGTCTACGACCCGGCCGTCGTCTCCTACGGCGAGCTGCTGAAGCTCTTCTGGGAGTCGCACGACCCGACGCAGGGCTTCCGTCAGGGCAACGACCGCGGGACGCAGTACCGTTCGGCGATCCACACCCACTCGGCCGGCCAGCAGCAGGCCGCCGAGGCGTCCCGCGAGGCGTACCAGTCCGTCCTCGACAAGGCCGGGCTCGGCACCATCACCACCGAGATCCTGCCGGCCGAGGACCGTCCCTTCTACTTCGCCGAGGGGTATCACCAGCAGTACTTGGACAAGAACCCCGCCGGCTACTGCGGCATCGGCGGTACGGGCGTGAGCTGCCCCGTGGGGATCGCCTCGGCCGGCTGAAGGCCGCCGGCGCCCGCTTCCGACCCCGCCCACGGCGGGTGCGTCGGGGGTGGGCGCCTTCGTGTGCGGGGCCGCGCCCGCCGAGGCCGGTGGCGGGCGCGTGGTGGGACAGCGCACGGCTCAGGGCCGGCGCGGGCAAGGAGAGGTGAAGAGCGATGGCGTCGCGGTCGGAGACGTTCTGGGTGCCCGTCGAGGTGCGGGGGTACGAGACCGACACGCAGGGGCACCTCAACCAGAGCGTCTACCTCCAGTACGCGGAGCACGCGCGCTGGTCGCTGCTGCGGGCCGCGGGGATCGGGCAACGCGAACTCGTGGCCGGCGGGTTGGGGCCCGTGGTTCTGGAAACGACTCTCAAGTACCGCCACGAGCTGGTGGCGGGCGACCGCACGGAGGTGAGCTGCGCCTTCGTCTGGACGGGTCGGAAGGTCTTCGAGCTGGAGCAGTGCGTGCGCAAGGCGGACGGGACGGTGGCGACCGAAGTCACCGCCAAGGGCGGGCTCTTGGACCTGGAGCGGCGCCGGCTCGTCGACGACCCGGAGGGGGCGTTGCGGAGGCTCGCCACGCGCCCCGGGGTCCTCGGCGTGGAGGAGTAGCGCGCGGGCGTACGCGCCCTCAGCGAACGCCCGGGAGAGCGAAGGGGCGGACGACGAGGACCGTCTCGTCGTCCGCCCCTTCGGGCTCCGGGCCGCCGCGTCAGACGGCGCTGCCGGCCTTCCACTCCGACCAGTCCATGTTCCAGCCGTTGAGGCCGTTGTCCGGCTGGACGGTGCGGTCGGGAGAGTTCTTCATGACGACGACGTCGCCGATCATGGAGTTCTCGTAGAACCAGGCACCGTCGGTCGAGCTGTTGTTCGCGCCTCGCGAGTCCTTGAGGCCGACGCAGCCGTGGCTGGTGTTGCCCGAACCGAACGGGGCGCCCCAGTAGTTGCCGTGGATGAAGGTGCCGGAGGTCGAGAGGCGCATGGCGTGCGGGACGTCGGCGATGTCGTAGCCCTCCTCGCCGTCGCGGCCGAAGCCGACCGTCTGGCCGTCCATCCGCGTCTCCTTGTGCTTCTCGGAGATCACCATCTCCCCGTTGTAGGTGGGGTTCTTGCTGCTGCCGGCGGAGATCGGGATGTCCTTGATCGTCTTGCCGTCCCTGACGACCTTCATCCGGTGGCTCTTGGCGTCGACGGTGCTCACCTGCGAGCGGCCGATGGTGAAGGTCGCCGTGGTGTCCTGGACGCCGGTGAGGCCCTTGGCGCCCTGGACGCCGTCGAGGTCCATGTCGAGGGTGACCTTCGAGTTGGGCTTCCAGTACTCCTCGGGGCGGAAGTCGAGGCGGTCGCTGCCGAACCAGTGGCCGACGACCTCCTGGCCGCTGGTGGAGCTCACCTCGATCGCCGACTGGACCGCCTTCTTCTGCGTGATCTGCTTGTCGAAGGTGATCGAGACGGGCATGCCGACGCCGACCGTCGCGCCGTCCTCGCCCGCGTAGGTGCCGATGAAGCTGTCGTCGGGCGAGACCGTGGTGAACGTCGAGTTCTCGACGGCCTTGCGGCCCTCACCGTCCTTGGCGGTCGCCGTGATCTCGTACTTGGTTGCGCGCTCCAACTGCTCCTTGGGCTTCCAGGACTTGCCGCCCCCCGAGATCTCCCCCTCGACGGTGCTGCCGCTCTGCACCGCCTTCATCGTGACCCGGACGAGTTCGCCCTTGCTCACCTTGACGTCTCCGCCGGTGTTGATGCTGGCGCTGTCGGACCCGTCCTTGGCCGAGATCTTTATTCGTGCCTCGGAGGCGTTCTTCCCGCCCTTGCTGTCGTCGTTCCCGGACATCTCCGACTTCCCGCCGGAATCGTCGTCACCGCCGAACAGACCGCACCCGCTCAACGTCAACGTACCGCCGAGCAGCACGGCCACGGCCGCGAGACCCTTGCGGTACTTCCCCACCGTCGTCACTGACCTCTCCCGTGTGTCCGAAGACCTTGGAACCCGAAAGGCTGCGCACGCCCCGACGCCGACGAAACGGACATCCGCAGCACACCTCTACACATCGAAACGCAAGCGGCGTATGACCGGTTCCACTTCTTCCGAAACTGTGCAGTAGGACACTACTCACACGGGGAACTCGCCCATGCCGTCGAAGCGATCGAAACGGACATGCAGGCAACTCCCGTACATATACGGGCACTACGGCGTCGAGCGGACTCCGCCCTCAACCACGGTAGTCGGCGGTGGTCCCGCCGGCCCCGCCTCTGTCGACGGTCTGGTTCACGCCGTGGTCCGAACCCGGCGCGCGGGCGCCGTCAGGGGTGGCGTCGGCGGAGGGAACGAACCACAGCGCGAGGAGCAGCCCCCCGGAGACCGCGGCGGTGAGCAGCGGACGACGGTGGGTCTGCAGGGTCGAGGGTCCGACTCCGGGCACGAAGAGCACCTTCCGAGTTGCGAGGGAACCGCCGCGAGCGCGACGAACGAGCTTTCCGCGCACTGATGTTACTTACTCGCTCCGCATGAGGGGAACCCGCGATTCCGCCCGTTCGTCCTGTGTCCGCGGTGAGTTGACGGAGCATCACGGACCGGGCGTACTCCGACACGAACTACGTACCGGCCGGGATGATCATCGAGAAGACCACCGGCCGCTCCTGGGTGCGACAAGTGCACGACCGCATCCTGCGCCCGCTCGGAATGCGCCGTACGCACACCCCGGGCACCTGGCCGCTGCCGCCGCGTCCGCACACGGCCGACCACCAGCAGTTCGCCGAGGACGGCCCGCTGGCCGACACCACGTTCGCCCACCGTCCCTTCTCGACTCCCCTGTCCTGCGGCGGCAGTCACCTCGGGCACGGTGGGAGCGGCATCGGCTCGCGCGTCCTGTGCCGCACCGGGTGAGTCCGACGGCCCGCGTCCGCGGTGCTTCGGGACACGGCACGAGCCCTCAGGCGAGCTCCCCCACCTCCCCCTCCGCCGCGGCCACGAGTGCGCCGGTGCGTACGAAACGCTCCGCACCCTCCAAGTCCGGTGCGAGGAAGCGGTCTTCGCCCGGGCCCGGCACGCCCGACTCGCGCAGGGCGCGGAGGACGGCGCGGGAAGCGGGGGCCGGGGAGGAGCCCGTCGTCTCGGTGCGGAGTTCGAGGGCTCGGGTCGCGGCGTAGAGCTCGACGGCGAGGACGCGGGCGAGCGTGTCGACGGCGGTGCGCAGCTTGCGGGCCGCGGACCAGCCCATCGAGACGTGGTCCTCCTGCATCGCGGAGGACGGCACGGAGTCGACGGAGGCGGGCACCGCGAGCCGCTTCAGCTCGGAGACCATCGCGGCCTGCGTGTACTGCGCGATCATCAGGCCCGAGTCGACGCCGGCGTCGCGCGCGAGGAACGGCGGCAGCCCGTGCGAGCGGTTCTTGTCGAGGAGCCGGTCGGTGCGGCGCTCGGCGATCGACGCCAGGTCGGCCGCGGGCACGGCGAGGAAGTCGAGCACGTAGGCGACGGGGGCGCCGTGGAAGTTGCCGTTGGACTCCACGCGGCCGTCGTCGAGGACGACCGGGTTGTCCACGGCGGCGGCGAGTTCCCGCTCGGCGACGAGTACCGCGTGCGCCAGCGTGTCCCGAGCGGCCCCTGCGACCTGGGGCGCGCACCGCACCGAGTACGCGTCCTGGACGCGGGGGGCGTCGTGGTGGTGCTGCCCCGTGAGGCTCGAACCCTGGAGGATCTTCCGCATGTTGGCCGCGCTCGCGGCCTGTCCCGGGTGCGGGCGCAGGGCGTGCAACTCGGGGGCGAGGACGCGGTCGGTGCCGAGCAGCGCCTCCAGGGAGAGGGCCGCCGCGATGTCGGCCGAGGTGAGGAGGCGGGCGAGGTCGTCGCAGGCCATGAGGAGCATGCCGAGCATCCCGTCGGTGCCGTTGAGCAGCGCGAGACCCTCCTTCTCGCGCAACTCCACCGGCGCGATGCCGTTTTCGGCGAGGAGTTCGGCGGCCGGGCGCACCGTGCCCGTGGCGTCCTCCGCTTCGCCCTCGCCCATCAGCACCAGGGCGCAGTGCGAGAGGGGCGCGAGGTCCCCGGAGCAGCCGAGCGAGCCGTACTCGTGGACGACGGGCGTGATCCCGGCGTTGAGCAGCTCGGCCATCCGCTCCGCGATCTCGGGGCGTACGCCGGTGTGCCCGGAGGCGAGTGTCTTGAGCCGGAGGAACATCAGCGCACGGACGACCTCGCGTTCGACGCGCGGGCCCATCCCGGCCGCGTGCGAGCGGACGATGTTCCGCTGGAGGCGGGTGCGGAGCCCCTCGCCCCCTTCCGCGTCGTCGCCGGGGATGTGCCGGACGGCGAGCGCCCCGAAGCCGGTCGAGACCCCGTAGACGGGTTCGGGCTTCGCCGCGAGTTCGTCGACGAAGCCGCGCGCCCTCCGCAGTGCGGCGAGCGCCTCGGACGAGAGCGCGACCTCGGCCCCTTCCCTGGCGACGGCGACGACCTGCCGCGGGGTGGTCCCCGAGGCGCCCAACTCCACGCTGTGCATACTCATATTCAGCAACAGTAGAGAGTGAATCGGTGCGCTGTCACGACCGGGCGGCCACCGGTCATCTCCCCCGGAACCTCCGCCGCTCGGTGCCGTGCGGGGGCGGCGCGTCGGCGAGGCGGACGACGGGGTCGACGGTGCCGCCGTCCCGGCCGGCGACGACCGGGCCCCGGGCGCGCGCCGCCTTGGCCCGGTACTGCGCGGCGTCGGCGAGGAGGAAGAGCCGGCGGGGCGTGCGTACCGGGCCGATCGGGTCGCCGGTGGAGGCGAGACCGCAGGCGACGCCGTCGCCGAGCGCCGACTCCCCCGCGCGGCGGCAGAGTTCGCCGGCGGCGGTCGCGGCCTCGTCGGCCGAAGGACCGGCGGCCAGGAGGCAGAACTCGTCGCCGCCGAGGCGCCCGGCGAGCGCGGAGGGGAGGAGCGCGGCGCACTCGGCGAGGAGCCCGGCGAAGCGCTCGAGGAGGCGGTCGCCCGCCTGGTGGCCGTAGGCGTCGTTGACGCGCTTGAGGCCGTTGATGTCGCAGACGGCGAAGCTGACGACGGTGCCGTCCGCGGCGTGCAGGCGGAGCGCCGCGTCGAGGCGGTCGTCGACGGCGCGGCGGTTGGCGAGTCCGGTGAGCGGATCGGCGTAGGCGAGACGGCGGAGTTCGGCGACGTACGCCGACTGCGCGAGTCCGGCGGCGGCGACCGCGGCGAGCGCGGTGGCGCCGCGGATCTCCTCCGCGGTGAACGGCGGGCCGCCCGGGGCGCGTTCGACCTCCGCCTCTCCGTATACGCGCCCGGCGTGCACCAGGGGCGCGGTGAGCGACGGGGCACCCGCGTCGGCCGTCCGCGCGCGGTGGCCGCCGGGGGCGGTGGCCGCGGCCGCGAAGCCCGGCGCCGAGCGTGGCGCTGCGGCGGCGTCGCCGTCGGTCGCCAGCGGGCTGAGGGTCTCCTCCCGTGCGTCCCAGGCCCGGACGGCCGCCGCCGTGCCGCCGAGCGCCGCGCGCAGCCGTGCGGCCGCGGTGCGGGCGGTCTCCTGTACGGCGGGGTCGGTGGGGCCGCCCGGTCCCGCGCAAGGGTGCGCGGGGTCGGCGTGCGGGCTCGCGGACTGCGCGGCCGCGAGGGCCTGCACGAGCCCGACGACAGCCGGCAGCCGCACACCCTGTCCCATACGCCCAAGGTTATGAGGATTGTCCCGATACCGCCGCGCGGGCACGTACCGTGGAGACGCATGCGAGCACGGGCGGCCCACGGCTCACTCGCCCGGCCACTCCGGCTTGCGCTTCTCGTTGAAGGCCGCGACGCCCTCGGCGCGGTCGCCGGAGAACGCCACCGTGCGCCACTCCGCGTCCTCCACGTCGAGCCCCTCGTGGAGCTCCCTCCCCCACCCGCTGCGCAGGGCGCGCTTCGCGGCGCGGAGCGCGACGGGCGAGTGGGCCGCGATCCGCCCGGCGAGCGCGAGCGCCTCGGCGCGCTCGTCCCCCTCCACGAGCCGGTCGACGAGCCCCATCCCGAGCGCCTCCTCCGCGCCCACCCGCCGCGCCGTGAAGACGAGTTCGGCGGCGCGCGCGGCACCCACACGCCGCGGCAGCAGCTGCGTGCCCCCGCCGCCCGGGATCACGCCGACCGACACCTCGGGCAGCGCGAGCTCGGCGCGCGGCCCGGCGAGGATCAGGTCACAGGAGAGGGCGAGTTCGGCCCCGCCGCCGAGCGCGTAACCGCCGACGGCCGCGACCGAGGGCACGGGGAGGTCGAGGACGCCGGTGTAGGCGGCCCGCGCGTACGGGCGCTGGTTGGCGAGCTGTTCGTCCGTGAAGCTGTTCCGCTCCTTCAGGTCGGCTCCGACGCAGAAGGCGCGGTCGCTCGTGGAGGTGAGGACGGCCGCACGGACGGAGCGGTCCTCGGCGAGCGCGGCACACGCCTCGCTGACACCGAAGGCGAACTCGGTGGAGACCGCGTTCATCGCCCCCGGCCGGTCCATCACGATTTCGGCGACGTGCGTACGCGCGTCCCTGCGCAGCAGGATCCACTCGCCGAACCGCTCTTCGCTGACGCTGTCGTTGGGGTTCACCATGGGGTCACCCTACGCACCCGACCGAACGTTCGGGTCGCGTCCCTCCGTCAACGCCTCCGCAGCAGCCACGGTTCGACGACGCCGAACCCGCGCACCGGACGCTGGTAGAGCGGCTGGAGAGCGAAGCGGAACCGGCCCTCGCCGAGCCCCTCGCTCTCCTTCTCCGACTCGGGCGCTTCCCCCGCGGAGATCAACTCGGCCCGCAGCGCCCCGTCGACGAGCACGCCGTCCTTCGGCGCTATCGAGGTGAGCCGGCTCGCAAGATTGACGGTGCTGCCGAAGACGTCGCCCATCCGTGTGGTCATCGTGCCGAAGGCGATGCCGACGCGGAGCTCGGGCATGGTCTCGTCGTTGGCCATCGTCTCGATGAGCCGTACGCCGATCTCGGCGGCGGTGGCGGCCTCCTCCGCGACGTAGAGGATCTCGTCCCCCAGCGCCTTGATCAGACGGCCCCCGTGGGCGGCGACGAGGTCGGCCGCCATCGTCTCGAAGGCCTCGACGAGCTCCCCGACCTCCTCGTCCTCCAGCCGCCTGCTGAGCCTGGTGAAGCCGGCGAGGTCGGCGAAGCCGATCGCCTGGCGGCGGTCGACCGTCTCCTCGTCGTCCTTCGCCTGCACCACCCGCCCCGTGGCGGCGGCGAGTTGGCGGCGCCAGACGTAGACGAGGAACTCCTCAAGCTCCGGGAGGAGGAGCTGGACGAGCGGGTAGGTGACCTCGTTGCGGGTCATCCCCGGCTCGGGGGGCTCGGTGAGGCCCATGAGGAACGAGTCGATCTGCCAGTCGGCCAGCCGCGAGGTGGTCTGCCCCGTGGAGCGCGCCACCTGCATCGCCATCGTCTCGCTCAGCAGGCCCGCCTCGACGAGCCCCGAGAGCCGCCGCAGCGCGAGGACGTCGGCCTCGGTGAGCGCGCGCGCCTGCCCGACGTCGGCGAATCCCATGGCGCGCCAGAAGCGGGAGGCGAGCTCCATCGAGACGCCTGCGGCCCGGGCCGCCTGGAACGCCGTGTACTGGCGCTCGGACCCGAGGATCAGCTCCTCGATCCGCAGCGCGCTCGGGTCCTCCTCGCCCGACCTGCCCGGCGCGGGGTCCGGCCCCTGCGGCTCGTCTCCCTCGGCCGGCTCGCCGCTCTCTCCCCGGGGGCCCTCGGAGGCTGGGGCTCCTTCCGGGGTGCGTGGTTCGTCCACGGTCACTGCCCGCCTCTTGCCAGCTCCGCTGTTCCGCCGCGCACTGCCCTTCCGTCCTTCGGGATGCCTCCGCCGGCTGCCCAGAATACGGCAGCTGTGCCCTGGCTCACGCTCCCCCGGCGGGCCGCAGGTGCACGATGTCGCCCGCGGCCACCGGGTGCTGCACCCCCTCGCCCGTCGCGATCACCAGCCGCCCCTGTCCGTCGAGGGCTACCGCCTCGCCCAACAACGCGCGGTCGCCGGGGAGTTCGGCCCTCACGTGGCGTCCGAGCGTCGCGCATCCGGCCGCGTACGCCTCCTGGAGGTCGCTCTCCCCGGCGGAGCCGTCGACCGCCGTCCACCGCCCGTACCAGTCCTCCAAAGAGCGCAGTACGGCGCGGAGCAGCGGGTCGCGGTCGGTGCCCTGCGCCCCGGCGAGTTGCAGCGAGCCGGCGGTGGGCACGGGCAACTCGGCTTCGCGGAGCGTGACGTTGATGCCGATGCCCAGCACCAGCGCCCCTTCGCGCGGCCGTCCTTGCGGCCCTTCGCCGACGCGTTCGGCGAGGATGCCGACGCACTTCCGCTCGTCGCCTCCGACCGTGACGAGGATGTCGTTCGGCCACTTCAACGCCGTGTCGACGCCGGCGGTACGGGAGAGCGCGCCCGCCGTCGCGACTCCGGCGAGCAGCGGCAGCCACCCCAGGCGCTCGGCCGGGACCTCGGGCGCGAGCAGGACGGAGAAGAAGAGACCCGACCGCGGCGGCGCCGACCAGCCGCGGTCGAGCCGTCCTCGCCCGGCGGTCTGCTCCTCGGCGACGAGCACCGTGCCGGGCTGCGCGGCGCCGCGGCGGGCGCGGTCGGCGAGCTCGGAGTTGGTGGAGCCGACGGAGCCGACCACCTCCAGGTGCGTGTAGAGGCTGTCGGAGCCGAGCAGGGCGCGGCGGAGCGCGGTCGCGTTGAGCGGCGGTCGCTCCAGGTCGGACCAGCGGCTGCGCGGAGGGTTCTCGTCGGACATGGGACGAGCCTAGGGGCCGCGTCCGCGGTGCGGGCACGGAGGCACCGGCCGGAAGCGGAGCGCGGAGAGCCGCGGCGTACGGTGGCGACAATCCCCCGCATGTCGGCCGGAAACCCTCGGCGTCCCCCGCGCGAGTGTGGCCAACGCCGCACCCACGGCGTCCTCGTACGCCGATAACCTACGTTCCGGTAGCCACCCGATGACGAGTAGGAGCCTCCCGCAGATGTCCGAGCAGCCAGGTTCCGTCCCCTCAGAGCAGGAGCGGCACACCACAGCGGGCCGAATCGCGGACTTCGAGCGCCGCACGTCCGAGGCGACGCACGCCGGCTCCCAGCGGGCGATCGAGAAGCAGCACGCCAAGGGGAAGTTGACCGCGCGCGAGCGGATCGAGCTGCTGCTCGACGAGGGCTCGTTCACCGAGCTCGACGAGTTCGCACGCCACCGCTCCACCAACTTCGGCCTGGAGCAGAACCGTCCGTACGGCGACGGCGTGGTGACCGGGTACGGCACCGTCGACGGCCGCCCCGTCTGCGTCTTCTCGCAGGACTTCACGATCTTCGGCGGAGCGCTGGGCGAGGTCTACGGCGAGAAGATCGTCAAGGTGATGGACTTCGCGCTGAAGACGGGCTGCCCCGTGATCGGCATCAACGACGGCGGCGGGGCGCGCATCCAGGAGGGCGTCGCAGCGCTCGGGCTCTTCGCCGAGATCTTCCGCCGCAACACCCACGCGTCGGGCGTCATCCCCCAGATCAGCATCGTCCTCGGACCGTGCGCCGGCGGGGCCGTCTACTCCCCGGCGATCACCGACTTCACGGTGATGGTCGACAAGACCTCCCACATGTTCATCACGGGCCCCGACGTCATCAAGACGGTCACGGGCGAGGACGTCGGCTTCGAGGAGCTCGGCGGCGCCCGCACCCACAACACCACCTCGGGCGTCGCGCACCACATGGCCGGCGACGAGAAGGACGCCATCGAGTACGTCAAGGGGCTCCTCTCCTACCTGCCGGGCAACAACCTCTCCGAGCCGCCCGTCTTCCCCGAGGAGGCGGACCTCGCGACGTCCGACGAGGACCGCGAGCTGGACACGCTCGTCCCGGACTCGGCGAACCAGCCGTACGACATGCACAGCGCCATCGAACACGTCCTGGACGACGGCGAGTTCCTGGAGACGCAGGCACTCTTCGCGCCGAACATCATCACCGGGTTCGGACGGGTCGAGGGCCACTCGGTGGGCATCGTCGCCAACCAGCCGATGCAGTTCGCCGGGTGTCTCAACATCGACGCGAGCGAGAAGGCGGCCCGCTTCGTGCGCACCTGCGACGCCTTCAACGTGCCCGTGCTCACCTTCGTCGACGTCCCCGGCTTCCTGCCCGGCACCGACCAGGAGTACGACGGCATCATCCGCCGCGGCGCCAAGCTCATCTACGCCTACGCGGAGGCGACGGTGCCGCTGATCACCGTCATCACGCGGAAGGCGTTCGGCGGCGCGTACGACGTCATGGGCTCCAAGCACCTCGGCGCCGACCTCAACTTCGCCTGGCCGACGGCCCAGATCGCCGTGATGGGCGCCCAGGGCGCCGTCAACATCCTGCACCGCAAGCGCCTCGCGGGCACCGAGTCCCCCGAGGAGCTGGAGCAGCTGCGCACGGAGCTCACGCAGGAGTACGAGGACGCCCTGCTCAACCCGTACATCGCGGCCGAACGCGGCTACGTGGACGCGGTCGTCCGTCCGGCCGAGACGCGTCGGCACATCACGAGGGGGCTGCGTACCCTGCGCTCCAAGCGGGAACAGCTTCCCCCGAAGAAGCACGGCAACATCCCGCTCTGACAAGGACGTTGTCCCCCGTGGCGGCAGCCCGCCGCCCGTCACGCGCCGCTTCCGAAGGGGCTGGAATGCCTGAGATCCCGCCGCCGCAGGCCAACCACCACGACCAGCAGCCGCACGGTGAGCGCCCCGAACTGCCCGCCGAGCAGCCGCAGATCCGCGTGCTGAAGGGCAATCCGACGCCGGAGGAACTCGCCGCCGCGCTCGCCGTCGTACGCGCGCGGGCGGTCGGCGCCGCCGAGGAGGCGGCGCCGGGGGAGCAGCCGGTGAGCGAGTGGTCGAACCCCGCCCGCCTCGTTCCTCGGCGCCTTCCGCAGCCGGGCCCCGGGGCCTGGCGCTCGACCTACTGGCCGGGCTGAGCCGCACACGCACGATCGGGCGGTGCCGCCTGAGTACGGGTACTCAGGCGGCACCGCCCGTCGCCCGCGCATCCTCGAGGGCATGCTCTGGTCCGACCCCGACCGCACGGAGCGGCAGCGCCCCGCCGAGGTGCGCGAAGCGGAGGCGAAGCTCCGCCGACTCGGCTGGCTGCTGCCGGTCGCCGCGGTCCTGGCGATCGTCCTCCACGTGACGGCCTCCCGCTGACCGCGCACGGGCCGGCAGCCGCACGCTGCATACGATGCCGCCATGACCTCAGCTCCCACCACAGACACCGACGTTCCGGACCTCGCCCCGCGCCGCCGGGTCGTCCTCGCCTCCGCCTCCCCCGCGCGGCTCGGGCTCCTGCGACAGGCGGGGCTCGTGCCCGAGGTGGTGGTGAGCGGGGTCGACGAGGACGCCCTCCACGCCGAAAACCCGGGCGAGTTGGCGCTGGTGCTCGCGGAGGCGAAAGCCGCGGCGGTCGCCGCACGCGAGGCGGCCGCCGGCGCCCTCGTCGTCGGCTGCGACTCCGTGCTCGACCTCGACGGGCGCGCGCTGGGCAAGCCCTCGGGCCCCGAGGACGCCGCCGCCCGCTGGCGCGCGATGCGCGGACGTACGGGCGTCCTGCGGACGGGCCACTGCGTGGTCGACACCCTCACCGGCGGCCGCGTCTCCGAAACGGCCTCCACCGCGGTGCACTTCGGCGAGCCGACCGACGCGGAGATCTCCGCCTACGTCGCCACGGGCGAGCCGCTCCACGTGGCGGGCGCGTTCACGCTCGACGGCCGCTCGGCCCCGTTCGTCGAGCGGATCGAGGGCGACCACGGCAACGTCATCGGCCTCTCGCTGCCACTGCTCCGGCGGCTCTTCGCGCGTCTCGACGTCTCGATCACCGACCTGTGGGCGGACGCCGGCTGATCCCGGCCGCCGGCGGGGTTCGCCGGGTCAGGCCGCGCCGGGCGCGGGCGGCGCGGAGGGGCCCTGCTCCCCCGCGCCGTCTCCGGACCGCTCCGGCGTCCCCGCCCCCGCGGGCTTCGCCGGGTACCAGGTGAGCGCCCAGACGATCAGCGCGAGCACCACCATCATCACGGCGAACGCCTGCCACCCGACGAGCCCGACGGAGAAGGCGCCCAGCAGCCCGTGCACCACGGCGGAGCTGATCAGGACGATCCGCCAGAACCCGCGCGGCGGCCGGTCGGTGACGGCGGCGCGCAGCAGGACGGCGGCGTTGACGAGGAGGTAGAGGCCGAAGACGCCGCCGGCGATCCAGGCGGAGAGGGTCGTCGCCCTGGGGTCGATCCCGGCGAGCGACATCTCCTGCCGGTCGACGACCATCCCGAGGAAGAGGTTGAGGAGGACGAAGACGACCGCCTCGAAGGCCAGCACCACTCCACCGACGACCGCCACAGCACGCCTACGCGCCACCTGGCCCACCTGCTTCCCCTGTTCCCGTTCGGCTCGCTCCTCTTCCGCAGGCCTGCGCCGGGCACCTGTCGCGTGGAGCAGGTCAAGCGGGCCCGCGGGCACGGGAGTTGCGCGGTGCTACCGGTTCGTACGCCCGTGCACGTTCCGTTCGGCACCGGGCACGCTACTCACGGGTACACGTGCGCACAAGAGGAGGGCAGCAGGCGGGCTGGAGGCAAAGATTCCCCAGTGAGTTCATAGGGTTCCAACAAAAGAGGGCTACCCCCTCCTTCGTCCTCCGACAGAGAGCTACACCACATGGCGAAGGACGTCCTCAGCTCGGTACACCCGGCGTACCGTGGGACGATGAGGAACGACGGGGCAGGGGGAGGTCGGGAGCCGAAGGCTTCTGTGCGCAAGCTCACCCCCTTCGGCGACTCGGCCTTCGGTGTCGCCAGTACCTAAACTCAGCCCGTTGTCTTGTTTGCGGCGTAGCGCCGAGTAGGGAGAGATCGTGCGCAAGGTGCTCATCGCCAATCGCGGCGAAATCGCTGTCCGCGTCGCCCGTGCCTGCCGGGACGCGGGTATTGCGAGCGTTGCCGTCTATGCCGACCCGGATCGGGACGCGCTCCATGTGCGCACGGCCGACGAGGCGTTCGCGCTCGGCGGCGACACCCCGGCGGCGAGCTACCTCGACATCGCCAAGGTCCTCAAGGCCGCCGCCGACTCGAACGCGGACGCCATCCACCCCGGGTACGGATTCCTGTCGGAGAACTCCGAGTTCGCGCAGGCCGTGCTCGACGCCGGGCTCACCTGGATCGGGCCGCCCCCCGGCGCGATCCGCGAACTGGGGGACAAGGTCTCGGCCCGGCACCTCGCCGAGCGCGCGGGCGCCCCGCTGGTGGCCGGCACCAAGGACCCGGTCTCCGGCGCCGACGAGGTCGTCGCCTTCGCCGAGGAGCACGGCCTGCCGATCGCCATCAAGGCGGCGTTCGGCGGCGGCGGGCGCGGCCTGAAGGTCGCCCGGACCCTCGAGGAGGTGCCGGAGCTCTACGACTCGGCCGTGCGCGAGGCGGTCGCCGCCTTCGGCCGCGGCGAGTGCTTCGTCGAGCGCTACCTCGACCGCCCGCGGCACGTCGAGACGCAGTGCCTTGCCGACCGGCACGGCAACGTCGTCGTCGTCTCCACGCGGGACTGCTCCCTTCAGCGCCGCCACCAGAAGCTCGTGGAGGAGGCGCCCGCGCCGTACCTCACCGACGAGCAGAACGCCGAGCTGTACCGCGCCTCCAAGGCGATCCTCCAGGAGGCCGGCTACGTCGGCGCCGGCACCTGCGAATTCCTCGTCGGGCAGGACGGCACCATCTCCTTCCTCGAGGTCAACACCCGCCTCCAGGTGGAGCACCCGGTCTCCGAGGAGGTCACGGGGATCGACCTCGTCCGTGAGATGTTCCGCGTCGCCGACGGCGAGGAGCTCGGCTACGACGACCCGGTCCACCGCGGCCACTCCTTCGAGTTCCGCATCAACGGCGAGGACCCGGGCCGCAACTTCCTCCCCGCGCCCGGCACCGTCACCACCTTCGACGCACCCGCCGGTCCCGGCGTGCGGCTCGACGCGGGGGGCGAG
>NZ_AJTQ01000169.1 GCF_000262345.1 Streptomyces xiaopingdaonensis
TCGAGTCCGGCTCGGTGATCGGCCCCGCGTGGGACTCGCTCCTGGCGAAGCTGATCGTCACGGGCGCCGACCGCAAGCAGGCGCTGGAGCGCTCGCAGCGGGCGCTCGCGGAGTTCACCGTGGAGGGCATGGCGACGGCGATCCCCTTCCACCGGAAGGTCGTGCGCGACGCGGCGTTCGCACCCGAAGTCCACGGCAGCGACGAGGCGTTCACCGTCCACACCCGGTGGATCGAGACCGAGTTCGTCAACGACGTGGAGCCGTTCGGCCCCCCCACGGGCGACGACGAGGCCGGCGAGGCCGGGCGGGAGACCGTCGTCGTCGAGGTCGGCGGGAAGCGGCTGGAGGTGTCGCTGCCGTCTTCGCTGGGGATGCCGCTCGCTCGCGCCGCCGTGGAGGGCGGTGCGCACAAGCCGCGGCGCAAGGCGGGGAAGAAGTCCTCGTCGGCCGCTTCGGGTGACGCGCTCGCCTCTCCGATGCAGGGCACCATCGTCAAGGTCGCCGTCGAGGAGGGGCAGCAGGTCGAGGAGGGCGAACTCGTCGTCGTCCTGGAGGCGATGAAGATGGAGCAGCCGCTCAACGCGCACCGCTCCGGCACCGTCAAGGGGCTCAACTCGCAGGTGGGCGAGGCCGTTACGGCCGGTGCCGTGCTCTGCGAGATCAAGGACTGACCCGGTTCCGCACCGGAGGAGCGTGGGGCGTACACGGTCGGCGTGTACGCCCCACGTCGTGTGCGGTCAGCGCCTACGGGGCCCGAGGTCGGCGACGCGGTTCTTCGCCGGATAGCCCCCGGCGCCGGGTGGCTCGCCCTGCTGTCCTGGGCCGCGCGCCTGCGGGTGCCCCGAACCGCCGCCCTGCGGCGGCGGGTTGCGGCGGGGCGACGGCATGGGGACGTCGCGCCGCTGGCCCTCGGCCCGATGGCCGCCTCCAGGTCCGGGCCCCGAGGGGCTCGGACCGCCCGCCACGACGACCTGCACCCCGCGGTCGGCGAGGGCGTGCAGCTCCGCCTCGGCACGCTGCTCGCCCGCCGGCGGTTCGTCGGTGACGAGGCGGGTGACGGCGTCGGTCGGGACCGTCTGGAACATCGTGTCGGTGCCGAGCTTGCTGTGGTCGGCGAGGACGACGACCTCCGTCGCCGCCTGCACGAGCGCCCGATCGACGCTCGCCGAGAGCATGTTGGAGGTGGAGAGCCCGCGCTCGGCGGTGAGCCCGCTCCCGGAGAGGAAGGCACGGGAGACCCGCAGCCCCTGGAGCGACTGCTCGGCACCGCTCCCCACGAGCGCGTAGTTGGAGCCGCGCAGGGTGCCGCCCGTCATCACGACTTCCACGCGGTTCGCGTGGGCCAACGCCTGCGCCACCAGCAGGGAGTTGGTGACGACCGTCAGCCCGGGGACGCGCGCCAGGCGGCGGGCCAGCTCCTGGGTGGTGGTGCCGGCGCCGACGACGACGGCCTCCCCCTCACCGACGAGGCCGGCCGCGAGGTCGGCGATCGCCGTCTTCTCGGCGCTGGCCAGGTGCGACTTCTGTGGGAGCCCGGACTCCCTGCTGAACCCTCCGGGCAGTACGGCACCGCCGTGGCGACGGTCGAGCAGCCCTTCGGCTTCCAGCGCCCGCACGTCCCGACGGACGGTGACTTCGGAGGTCTGGACTACCCGCGCGAGCTCCCGGAGCGAGACCGCTCCGTTGGCTCGCACCATTTCAAGGATCAATTGGCGACGTTCCGCAGCGAACACGAAACTGACAGTAACGCCAACGACCGTCTGGTTTCAGCAGATTGCGCCGATTAACAGAAGTTGTTCGTCTCGTACGGGAGCACGTGGTATAGGGCCCCTCAGGAGCCTTCCGTCCCTGCGTACCGGCCGTCGGACCGCCTTCGCGCCCCTCTTCACGCCCCCGGCGGCGTCAACGGCTCAACTCTCCTCTGCCGCCTTACGAGTGTGCAGCTGCCGCGCCACCTCGGCGATCGAACCCGTCAACGACGGATACACGGTGAAGGTGTTGGCTATCTGCTCGACCGTCAGATTGTTGTCGACGGCGATCGCGACGGGGTGGATCAGCTCGCTCGCACGCGGCGCCACCGCGACGCCGCCCACCACGATCCCGGTACCGGGCCGGCAGAAGAGCTTCACGAAGCCGTCCCTGATGCCCTGCATCTTCGCCCGCGGGTTCCGCAGCAGCGGCAGCTTCACCACGCGTGCGTCGATCGTGCCCTGCTCGACGTCGGCCTGGGTGTAGCCGACGGTGGCGATCTCCGGGTCGGTGAAGACGTTCGCCGAGACCGTCTTGAGGTCGAGCGGCGCGACGGCGTCCCCGAGGAAGTGGTACATCGCGATCCGGCCCTGCATCGCGGCCACCGAGGCGAGCGCGAGGACGCCGGTGCAGTCCCCCGCCGCGTAGACGCCGGGCGCCGAGGTGCGCGAGACCCGGTCCGTCTTGATGTGCCCCGACTCGCGCAGCACCACGCCCGCCTCGGCGAGGCCGAGTTCGGCGGTGTTGGGGATCGCGCCGACGGCGACGAGGCAGTGCGTGCCGCTGATCGTCCGGCCGTCCTTGAGCGTGACCTCGACCCGGTCGCCGACCCGGCGCGCGGACTCGGCGCGCGAGCGGGACATCACGTTCATGCCGCGCCGCCGGAAGACGTCCTCCAGCACGGCGGCCGCGTCCGGGTCCTCGCCCGGAAGCACGCGGTCGCGCGAGGAGACGAGGGTGACCTGGGAGCCGAGCGCCTGGTAGGCACCGGCGAACTCGGCGCCCGTGACGCCGGAGCCGATCACGATCAGCTCCTCGGGGAGCTCCTCGAGCTCGTAGACCTGCTTCCAGTTGAGGATGCGCTCGCCGTCGGGGAGTGCGTCGGGGATCTCCCGCGGATGCGCGCCGGTCGCGATGAGGACGGCGTCGGCCGTGAGCCGCTCCTCGCGGCCGTCGGCGGCGGTGGCGACGACCTCGCGTGAGCCGTCCCGCGCCTGGCCGGGCTCGATGCGCCCGTGCGCACGGACGACGCGGACGCCGGCGCGGGTCACGGAGGCGGTGATGTCGTGGGACTGCGCGAGTGCGAGGCGCTTCACGCGCTTGTTGACGCGGCCGAGGTCGACGCCGACCACACGGGCCGGGTCGGCCGGGTCGTGGGTGCCGTCCTCGATCCGGATACCGAGTTCGCGGTGGGAGGAGTCGAAGCTCGTCATCACTTCCGCGGTGGCGATGAGCGTCTTCGACGGCACGCAGTCGGTGAGGACCGAGGCGCCGCCGAGGCCGTCGCTGTCGACGACGCTCACCTCCGCCCCGAGTTGAGCGGCGACGAGCGCCGCCTCGTATCCGCCAGGGCCACCACCGATGATCACGATCCGAGTCACGGGCCCATTGTCCCGCACGGCCCCCGTCGCCACCCGCCCGGGCCACCCGACGCCGCACAGCCGCCCGCGTCCGCGCACCGCCGCTACCCTCGGGCCATGTCGCTCTACGCCGCGTACGCCGGCAACCTCGACGCCCGGCTGATGGCGCGCCGCGCCCCGCACTCCCCGCTCCGCTGCACGGGCTGGCTCGACGGCTGGCGGCTCGCTTTCGGCGGGGAGCACATGGGTTGGGACGGGGCGCTCGCCACGCTCGCCGAGGAGCCGTGCGGGCAGGTCTTCGTCGCGCTCTACGACGTCGCACCGATGGACGAGGCGGCGCTGGACCGCTGGGAGGGCGTCGGCCTGGAGATCTACCGCAGGACGCGGATGCGCGTCCACACGCTGGAGGGCGACGAGGCCGCGTGGACCTACGTCCTCAACGCGTACGAGGGCGGGCTCCCTTCGCCGCGCTACCTCGGCGACGTCGCCGACGCGGCCGAGTCGGCGGGCGCCCCGCACGACTACGTGATGGAGCTGCGCAAGCGCCCGTGCTGAGGTCGCTACCGGAGGCCGCTTCAACTCCCCCCGGCGAAACGGGCAGTTGAGAGGCGCAGAACGAACCCCCCTCCTTCTACGCGCGTAGGGCCGGAGCGGCTACGCTCAACGCGTGAACGCATCACCCACACTCCACCCCGACGACCCGTACCGCACGGCCGAGGCCGCCGCCGCGCGGCTCCGCGAGCTCACCCGGCGCCGGGAGGGCGGCGCCTTCGAGGGCTCCGACAGTTTCGACGTCGCGCTCGTCATGGGCTCCGGCTGGGCCCCCGCCGCCGACGCGCTGGGCGACCCCGAGGACGAGATCGACGTCACCGAGCTCCCCGGCTTCCCCCCACCCACCGCCACCGGCCACGCCGGAACCATCCGCACGTACACGCTCGGCAGCACCCGGGCGCTCGTCTTCCTCGGCCGCACCCACTACTACGAGCACCGCGACCTCGCGGCCGTCGCGCACGGCGTGCGCACCGCCGTCGCCGCCGGGTGCAAGACGGTCGTCCTCACCAACGGCTGCGGCGGACTGCGGCCCGGCATGCGGCCCGGGCAGCCCGTCCTCATCAGCGACCACCTCAACCTCACCGCCGCCTCACCCATCCAGGGCGCCCGCTTCGTCGACCTCACCGACCTGTACTCGTCGCGTCTGCGCACGCTGTGCAGGGAGGTCGACCCGACGCTGGAGGAAGGCGTCTACGTCCAACTCCCCGGACCGCACTACGAGACGCCGGCGGAGATCACCTACCTGCGGGCCATCGGCGGCGAACTCGTCGGCATGTCCACGGCGTTGGAGGCGATCGCAGCCCGCGAGGCGGGGGCCGAGGTCCTCGGCGTCTCCCTCGTGACCAACCTCGCCGCCGGCATGACGGGCGAGCCGCTCAGCCACGAGGAGGTGCTCCGCGCCGGGCGCGACTCCGCGTCCCGGATGGGGACGCTCCTCGCCGGCGTGCTCGAACGGATCTGACCGGCGCCGGCGTGCGGCGGAGCGCGGTAGGCGGGACGCCGACGCGGGTACCCCGCACAGCGGCGCAGCAGCGACGAGAGGCAGGAACCGTGCACGACGAGGCGATCACGGCAGCCCGCGAGTGGCTCGCCGAGGACCCCGACGAAGAGACCCGCAAGGAGCTGGCCGCGCTCCTGGCCCGAGCGGAGGAAGGAGACCCCGGCTCCCTCGCCGACCTCGGCGACCGCTTCTCCGGGACCCTGCGGTTCGGAACGGCGGGAATGCGCGGGCGCCTCGGCGCCGGACCGATGCGGATGAACAGGGCCGTGGTGATCCGCACGGCGGCAGGGCTCGTGCGCCACCTGGAGCGGACGCTGGGCTCGGCCGCCGGGCTCGACCCGGCGAGGGGGCTCGTGGTCATCGGCTACGACGCGCGGCACAAGAGCGCGGAGTTCGCGCGCGACACCGCGGCGGTCGTCGTCGGGGCCGGCCTGCGCGCCGTCCTGCTGCCGGGCCCGCTGCCGACACCGGTGCTCACCTTCGCCGTCGGACACCTCGGGGCCGTCGCGGGCGTGATGGTCACCGCGAGCCACAATCCGCCGGGCGACAACGGTTACAAGGTCTACCTCGGCGGCGGATACCAGATCGTCCCGCCGACCGACGACGAGATCGCCGCGGAGATCGACGCGATCGGTCCGCTCTCGTCGGTGCCGCGCCCCGACTCCGGCTGGCAGGTCCTCGACGACGGGCTGCTCGACGCGTACCTCGCACGCTCCGGCTCCGTGCTCACCGAAGGGTCGCCGCGCGAGGTGCGCGTGGTGCACACGGCGCTCCACGGCGTCGGCACCGGCACCTTCCGCGAGGCGTTCCTCCGCGCCGGCTTCCCCGAGCCCGTCCCCGTGCCCGAACAGGCGGAGCCCGACCCGGAGTTCCGCACGCTCGCCTTCCCCAACCCGGAGGAGGCCGGCGCCCTCGACCACGCCTTCGCCACGGCACGGGCGCACGGCCCCGACCTCGTCGTCGCCAACGACCCGGACGCCGACCGGTGCGCCGTCGCCGTGCCGGAACCGGGGAGCGAAGCCGGCTGGCGGATGCTCCACGGCGACGAGGTGGGCGCGCTCCTCGCCGTCCACCTCGTCCACAAGCGGGCGCGCGGGACGTTCGCGACGACGATCGTCTCCTCCTCGCTGCTCTCGCGGATCGCACGGGCCGCGAAGGTGCCGTACGCAGAGACGCTCACCGGGTTCAAGTGGCTCTGCCGCGTCCCCGACCTGGCGTTCGCGTACGAGGAGGCGCTCGGATACTGCACCGACCCCGCCGCCGTCCCGGACAAGGACGGCATCACGGCGGCGCTCCTCGTCGCGGAGCTCGCGGCCGAACTCAAGCTCGCCGGACGCACGGTGGGCGACCTCCTCGACGACCTCGCCGTCGAACACGGGCTGCACGCGTCGGGGCAGATCTCGATGCGCGTCGACGAGCTGCCGCGCATCGCCGAGGCGATGGAGCGGCTGCGGTCCCGCCCGCCGCAGCAGCTCGGCGGGTTGGCCGTCGCCGAGGCGGAGGACCTCGCCGCGGGCGCGGGCGGGCTGCCGCCGACGGACGGTCTCCGCTACCGGCTCGACGGCGCCGGAGCCGTCCGGGGCGCACGCGTGATCGTGCGGCCGAGCGGCACGGAGGCGAAGCTGAAGTGCTACCTGGAGGCGGTCGTCGGGGTCGAGGGGCAGGGGGACCTCGACCGCGCGCGGCGGACGGGGGAAGCGGTGTTGGAGCGGATCAAGGAGGGGCTCTCGGCCGCCACCGGGCTGTGAACCGGCTGCGTCAGCCGGTCGCGAGGAGGACGGCGAGCGCGACGACGCCGGCCGCGGCCGGCGCGAGCACCTCGTAGGCCCAGCGGACCGCCACGCCGCCTGCCCGGTCGCCGTCCGCGCCGTGGCGTTCGGCGAGGGAGCGGAGGTCGTCCATCGCCTGGTCCGAGGGCGCGCGGCGGTCGGTCTGCTCCGGCTCCTTGGCGACGGAGGGCATCGTCCTGCCGCCGAACAGGCCGCCGGCCGCCGAGGGCGGGCGGCCGGCGGCGACCCGCTCGTTGTGGCGCGTCGCCTTGTTCCGGGCGCGCAGCGACACCGGGATCGACCAGAGTTGGTAGGTCCGGCCGTCGGCGACGACCTCGCTTGAGTACCCGGAGCGCAGCGACTCCACCGCGCCCCACGGCACCGAGACGGTCCGGAAGGGGTTGCGCACCCGCAGCCGCCGCTCGCCCGCGAAGACCGCGGGGCGCAGGGTGAACGCCACCACCAGCGGCACGACGACGAAGAGGCCGGCGAGCGTGATCCACGGTGTACGCCCGTCGCTGTTGACGATCGCGTCGGTGCCGAGCCACAGGGCGAGCAGGAGCAGCAGCACGCCGCCGGCCATGCCCGCGGGCGAGCGGAAGACACGGTCCGCGTACGCCGGGGGCTCGGGGCGCTGCTCGCCGGGCTCGTCTGCCGTGGTCCCTCGCCCCTCGGGGCGGTCGTCCCCTGGGGTGCTCTCCTCGCGCGTCATGCGATCGATTCTGCCGGACCGTCCGGTAGACGGACATTGCGGTACGGCATCGATGCGTGTGGCGGGAGCGCACGCTGTGTCGGGAGGTCGTCGCACACGGTGTTCGGCCGCTCCAACTGCCGGGAAAACGGTCGCACTTCGGGGGCGACGCACCGCTACACGCGTAGATATGCTGCCCTGGTGACCATGCCGACTCCCCCCAGCAGCCCCCCGGCCGCGCCCCGCCCTCCCGTCACCGGGCCGGCGCCCTCGCAGGCGGAGCTCCGCTCCCGGCTCCACGGCCTCCCCGGCGTCGACGCCGTCGGCCTCGAGCAGCGCGCGTCCGGGCTCGCCACCCGCTCGATCAAGACGACGGCGAAGGCGTACGCCCTCGACCTGGCGATCTCCATGGTCGACCTCACCACCCTCGAGGGCTCGGACACGGCCGGCAAGGTGCGCGCCCTGTGCGCCAAGGCGGCGCGGCCGGACCCCGGCGACCCGACGACGCCGCACACCGCCGCCGTCTGCGTCTATCCCGACCTCGCCGCCACGGCGAAGGAGGCGCTCGCCGCCGCGGGCGCCCCGCAGGTCGAAGTCGCCGCCGTGGCGACGGCGTTCCCCTCCGGGCGCGCCTCGCTCCGGGTGAAGATCGCCGACGCCGAGGACGCGGTCGCGGCAGGCGCCGACGAGGTCGACATGGTGATCGACCGCGGCGCCTTCCTCTCCGGCGACTACCTGAAGGTCCACGAGGAGATCAGAGCCGTCAAGGAGGCGTGCGCCGCCGGACCGGGCGGCGGCGCGCGGCTCAAAGTCATCTTCGAGAACGCCGAGTTGGCGACGTACGACAACATCCGGCGCGCCTCCTGGCTCGCCATGGAGGCGGGCGCCGACTTCATCAAGACCTCGACGGGGAAGGTCGGCGGCGCCGCCACCCTCCCCGCCACCCTGCTGATGCTGGAGGCGGTCCGGGGCTACCACGCGGCCACCGGCACCCGCGTCGGCGTCAAGCCGGCCGGCGGGATCAGGGCGGCGAAGGACGCGCTGCGCTACCTCGTCGTCGTCAACGAGGCGGCGGGTCCCGAGTGGCTCACACCCGACTGGTTCCGCTTCGGCGCCTCAGGACTCCTCGGCGATCTCCTGATGCAGCGCCACAAGTTGGCGACGGGGGCCTACTCCGGCGCCGCGTACGTCACCGTCGACTAGACGACCTGCCACCCACCCATGCCCACACCCCAAGGCACAGAGGCACCGATGGTTTTCGACTACGCACCCGCACCGGAGTCCCGCTCGCTGGTGCAGATCGCCCCGTCCTACGGGCTTTACATCGACGGCGAGTTCCGCGAGGCGGCGGACGGGAAGAGCTTCAAGACCGTCTCCCCCGCCGACGAGCAGGTCCTCAGCGAGGTGGCGCACGCCGGCGCCGAGGACGTCGAGGCCGCCGTCCGCGCGGCCCGCTCGGCCTTCCCCGGCTGGGCCGCGCTGCCCGGTGCCGAGCGTGCGAAGTTCCTCTTCCGGATCGCCCGCATCCTCCAGGAGCGCTCCCGCGAACTCGCCGTCCTGGAGACCCTCGACAACGGCAAGCCGATCAAAGAGACGCGCGACGCCGACCTGCCGCAGGTCGCCGCACATTTCTTCTACTATGCAGGCTGGGCCGACAAGTTGGCCCACGCAGGTCTGGAGCGCACCGCGCACGGCGGCCCGCCGCGGCCGCTCGGTGTCGCCGCGCAGGTCATCCCCTGGAACTTCCCGCTGCTCATGCTCGCCTGGAAGGTCGCGCCCGCGCTCGCCACCGGGAACACCGTGGTGCTCAAGCCGGCCGAGACGACGCCGCTCTCCGCGCTCTTCTTCGCCGACATCTGCCGCCAGGCACAGCTCCCGGCGGGCGTCGTCAACATCCTCACGGGGGACGGGGAGACGGGCGCCGCACTCGTCTCCCACCCCGGCGTCGACAAGGTCGCGTTCACCGGCTCCACCGCCGTGGGCAAGGCGATCGCCCGCGAAGTCGCAGGCGGTGACAAGCGGTTGACGCTGGAGCTCGGCGGCAAGGGCGCCAACATCGTCTTCGAGGACGCGCCGCTCGATCAGGCCGTCGAGGGCGTCGTCAACGGCAGCTTCTTCAACCAGGGGCAGGTCTGCTGCGCCGGCTCGCGGCTCCTCGTCCAGGAGTCGGTCGCCGACGAACTCCTCGAAGCCCTGCGGCGGCGGCTCGGCACGCTGCGGCTCGGCGATCCGCTCGACAAGAACACCGACATCGGTGCGATCAACTCGCCCGAGCAGCTCGCCCGGATCACCGAACTCGCCGACGCGGGGGAGGCCGAGGGCGCGGCACGGTGGTCCCCGGCGTGCGAACTCCCGTCGCAGGGCTACTGGTTCGCGCCGACCGTCTTCACCGGAGTGACGCAGGCGCACCGCATCGCGCGCGAGGAGATCTTCGGTCCTGTGCTCTCCGTGCTCACCTTCCGCACCCCTGAGGAGGCGGTGGCGAAGGCGAACAACACACCGTACGGGCTTTCGGCAGGCATCTGGACGGAGAAGGGCTCGCGCATCCTGCGCGTCGCCGAGCAGCTGCGGGCCGGTGTGGTCTGGGCGAACACCTTCAACAAGTTCGATCCCACCTCGCCCTTCGGCGGCTACCGGGAATCCGGCTTCGGCCGCGAGGGCGGACGGCACGGACTGGAGGCGTACCTCGACCTCACCGGCGCCGAGCCGGCCGAGGCGGGCGCCGTGGCGAACGAGGGCAGGCGCGGGGCTCGCGCCGGTGGAAAGGCAGGTGGCCGGTGAGTGAGCAGACGGCACAGCGGCGCACGGGCGCGCCGCGCAGGCTCGGGGTGCTGAAGACGTACAAGCTCTTCGTCGGCGGAAAGTTCCCGCGCAGCGAGAGCGGACGGGTGTACGAGGTGGTCGACGCAAAGGGCGAGTGGCTCGCCAACGCCCCGCTCTCCTCGCGGAAGGACGCCAGGGACGCCGTCGCCGCCGCGCGCAAGGCGTTCCCCGGTTGGTCCGGGGCGACGGCGTACAACCGCGGTCAGGTCCTCTTCCGGGTGGCCGAGATGGTCGAGGGGCGCAGGGCGCAGTTCGCCTCCGAGGTCGCGGCCGCCGAGGGGCTCTCGGCCGCGCGCGCCTCCGCGCAGGTGGACGCGGCGATCGACCGGCTCGTCTGGTACGCGGGCTGGACCGACAAGATCGCGCAGATTGCCGGAGGTCCCAACCCGGTGGCAGGGCCCTTCCTCAACGTCTCGACCCCCGAACCCACGGGCGTGGTCGCCGTGTTGGCGCCGCAGCGCTCCTCGCTGCTGGGGCTCGTCTCGGTGCTGGGGCCCGTCCTCGCGGGGGGCGGTACCGCGGTGCTCGTCGCGTCGGAGCGGGCGCCGCTCCCTGCGCTCTCCTTCGCCGAAGTGCTCGCCACCTCCGACGTGCCCGGCGGGGTCGTGAACATCCTCTCCGGGCGGACGGCCGAGCTGGCGGCGCCGCTCGCCGCCCACCGCGACGTCGACGCCCTCGACCTCACCGGCGCCTGCCGGGATCCGGAACTCGTCCGCGAGTTGGAAGTGGCGGCGGCCGAGAACCTCAAGCGCGTCCACCGGCCCCGGGCGGGCGCCGGGGACGGCGACGCCGAGGACTGGACCGCGGAGCCGGGGACGGGGCGGCTGCTCGCCTTCCTGGAGACGAAGACGGTCTGGCACCCCCGAGGGGACTGAATCCCGCACGGTTCCGGGCCCCGCGCGGGGCCCGGACCATCGGGGCACGGCCGACCGGGCCGACCGACTGCGCTGCACGCTCCGCGCCGTGGGCGTCTTCTCGTGAGCGGTGCGGCAGCACCCGCATCCCTCCGCCCGGCGCACACCCTGCGTTTCGTTCACGTGCCCGCACACCCCTCCCGCCAGGTGCTCCGTGCCCTCGCCCTTCCCTCGTGCTCGACTACCGCGTCGCCGCGGTCGACGCGCGAGGCGGCGGAGCGCTGGGGGATGCGCGTGCCCGAGCGGTTGCGGGGGCCGATCGCCGGCCTGCTCGTCGGGGCGGCGGGCGTGCAGGGCGCAGGGGCTGCGCGGGGCGCGCAGGACGCGCACAACGCGGAGTGCGCGCGGGATGAGCAGCGCGAGCAGAGCACAGGCGACGCGCAAGGCGCGCCGCCCGGCGGGCAGCCCCGGATGCCGACGGCGCCTCGGTGGCGTCAACACGCGGCTTCCGCACCCTCGTTGGAGTGGTCGCCGTTGCCGGTCCCGTCGGGCTCCGCCGCTCTGTCCTCCGGGGCGGGACGGCGGAGCTCCTCGGCGAGCCAGCTCGCGCCGTGGACCCGGACCGATCCCTTGCTTATGGCCTCGCGCAGAGTGAGAGAGGAGTTGGCCAGCTCGACGGGCGCCCGTGCGTCCAACTCCATGACCACGTCGGGGGATTCGGCGCGCCCGGGCTCGTAGAGCGGCGGCGCCTCGGCCCCGGGACGCACGCCGCAGAGGCGCTCGACGTCAAGGTGGAGGTGGAAGCTTCCCTCTTCCAGGTGGACGTCGAGGACGCCGCGCGCCGCTCCGTCCGGCGGCTCGCCCCCGCCTGCCGACTCCCGGAGCGCACGCGCGACGGCCCCCTGGAGCGGCACGGCGAACCAGTGGGCGCGCACCGCGTCGGTCGGGCGCAGTCCGTCGAGGAGGGGGGCGCCCCACTCGGCGAGCGCGCGCAGCACGGGGAGCAACGCGGCGCCGCGCTCGGTGAGTTCGTAGACGTAGGCGGAGGCGGGGCTCGCGAGGCGGCGCCGCCCGACGAGCTCGGCCTGTTCCATGTGCCGCAACCGCGCGGCGAGTATGTCGGTGCTGACGCCCGGGAGATCGGCGTGGAGATCCGTGTACCGGCGTGGGCCGGCGAGGAGTTCTCGCACGATCAGCAAGGTCCAGCGGTCCCCGACGGAGTCGAGGGCGCGCGCTATGGCGCAGAACTGGTCGTAGCTGCGGCGGGTTCGGCTCGGCATGGCACCAGTGTACGCATGCGGTTGGACTTTCCAAGTCCGGACTTGGTAGAACCAAGTAGTCAGATCCGAGGGGACGTTCCGAGCGGGTCAGGGCGCGGTGCCTGCTGCGTTCTTGGCGGCCGCGGCGCGTCCCCGATGGCAGGGCGGGCCGCGCACGCGGCTCCCCGGGAGGGCGGGGACGCATGGTGTTCCGGCAGTCGAGCAAGCTCAGCGAAGTCTGCTACGAGATCCGCGGTCCTGTGATCGAGCAGGCCGACGCGCTCGAGGAAGCAGGCCACAGCGTCCTGCGCCTCAACACCGGCAATCCGGCGCTCTTCGGCTTCGAAGCGCCGGAGGAGATCCTCCAGGACATGCTCCGGATGCTCCCCCGCGCGCACGGGTACACGGAGTCGCGGGGCATCCTCCCGGCCCGCCGCGCGGTGGCCCAGCACTACCAGCAGCGAGGCATGCCGGAGACCGACGTCGACGACGTCTTCCTCGGCAACGGCGTCTCGGAGCTCATCTCCATGGCCGTCCAGGCGCTCGTCGAGGACGGCGACGAAATCCTCGTCCCCGCCCCCGACTTCCCGCTCTGGACGGCCGTCACGACGATGGCCGGCGGCCGCGCCGTCCATTACCGCTGCGAGGAGACCGCGGAGTGGCTCCCCGACCTCGACGACATGGCAGCGAAGATCACACCGCGCACCAAGGCCGTCGTGATCATCAACCCCAACAACCCCACGGGCGCCGTCTATCCGCGCGAGACCCTCGAAGGCATCCTCGAACTCGCCCGCAGGCACGGCCTGATGGTCCTCTCCGACGAGATCTACGACAAGATCCTCTACGACGACGCCGTCCATTACCACCCGGCCGCGCTCGCCCCCGACCTGGTCTGCCTCACCTTCGGCGGCCTCTCGAAGGCGTACCGGGTCGCCGGCTTCCGCAGCGGCTGGCTCATCGTCTCAGGACCCCGCTCGGAGGCCGCCGACTACCTGGAGGGCCTCGGCATGCTCGCCTCGATGCGTCTCTGCCCCAACGCCCCCGCGCAGTACGCCATCCAGGCGGCCCTGGGCGGCCGCCAGTCGATCGACGAACTGGTACTCCCCGGCGGCCGTCTCCACGAACAGCGCGACGTCGCCTGGCAGAAGCTCAACGAGATCCCGGGAGTGAGCTGCGTCAAGCCCAAGGGCGCCCTCTACGCCTTCCCCCGGATCGACCCCGAAGTGCACAAGATCCACGACGACGAGCAGTTCGTCCTCGACCTTCTCCTCCGCGAGAAGATCCAGGTCGTCCAAGGCACCGGTTTCAACTGGCCTTCGCCCGACCACTTCCGCATCCTCACCCTCCCCCGCGCCGAGGACCTCGACGCGGCCATAAGCCGGATCGGAAGGTTCCTGGAGGGTTACCGGCAATGAGCCGGGCCACGCGGCGCCCCGGGGCCGACACTGCCGCGAGGTGCACGCGCTCCGATGCAGGCACGCCGGGTGCACGGCCGTCGACGCACCCGCGTGAGCAGCAAGCCGAAGCGTCTGCCTCGCCGGGCGCCCTCCGAGCCGACCTCCGCGTGCCCACGGCCAACGCGCACCGGCGTCCTCACACCGGCACGACGCCCCCTCGCGCCCCCTCCTCGGCAGCCGCCGAGCACCGCACGGAACGACGGAGCGGCTTCCGAGCGGCTCGGCCCCTGGCGTCCACACCGGCGAGAAGGCGCTCCTTCACCCCGGCCACCCTGCCGGCCGCTCTGGCGCCCCCTCGCCGCGCACCGTCAACACACGGCGGCGACGACCACGTTGGGCTCACCCCCGCGGTGCTCAGGCGAGCCGACACCCACCCGGAACAGCCGCTGGGGCGCTCATGCCCCGGCCCCCGCGGCAACGCCCCGCACCGCGACCCCGCCCGCGACCCCTTCAGGCGCGGTGGGCGCGGCGCGAGGCGCCGTCCGCGGACTACCGCGACCTCAGTGGCCGCGCGCGAGCCACTCCTGGACGTGCGGTGCCTCGTCCCCGATCGTCGTCGAGTCCCCGTGGCCGGTGCGCACCTCCGTCTCCGAGGGCAGCGTCAGCAGGCGGTTCCTGATCGACTCGACGATCGTCGGGAAGTCCGAGAACGACCGCCCCGTCGCACCCGGCCCGCCCTGGAAGAGCGTGTCACCCGTGAAGACGGTCCCGAGGTCCGGCGCGTAGAAGCAGACGGCCCCCGGCGCGTGCCCCGGCGTGTGGAGCACCTGCAGCTCCACACCGGCCACGGAGAGGCGCTCGCCGTCGAGCAAGTCCTCGTCGGGAACGGTGCCCTGGTGCGTCATCTTCCACAGCGGCAGGTCCTCCGGGTGGAGGTGGACGGGCGCGCTGGTGAGCTCGGCGAGCTCGGGCGCGGCGTCGACGTGGTCGTTGTGGCCGTGGGTGCAGAGGATCGCCGCGACCCGACGGCCGCCGACCGCCTCGCTGATCGCCTGCGCGTCGTGCGCGGCGTCGATCACGACGACCTCCTCGTCGTTCCCCACGACCCAGACGTTGTTGTCGACCTCCCACTCCCCACCGTCGAGCCGGAAGGTGCCCGAGGTGACGACGTGGTCGATACGCGCGGCGCTCACAGGACCACCACCGAACGCAGCACGTCCCCGCGGTGCATCCGCGCGAACGCCTCCTCGATCTCGTCGAGGGCGATCGTCTCGGTGACGAAGGCCCCGAGGTCGAGGCGGCCCTGCTGATGGAGGTCGACGAGCATGGGGAAGTCCCTGGAGGGCAGGCAGTCGCCGTACCAGGAGGGCTTGACGGCGCCGCCTCGCGAGAAGACGTCGAGGAACGGCAGTTCCAGCTCCATCTCCGGGGTCGGCACACCGACGAGGACCACCGTGCCCGCGAGATCCCGTGCGTAGAACGCCTGCTTGAAGGTCTCGGGCCGGCCGACGGCCTCGATCACGACGTCGGCACCGAAGCCGCCCGTGAGCTCGCGCACGGCCTCGATCGGGTCGGAGTCACGGGAGTTGACGGTGTGCGTCGCGCCGATCCGCTCGGCCGTCGCCAGCTTGCGGTCCTCGATGTCGACGGCGATCACCTTCGACGCCCCCGCGAGCCGCGCACCGGCGATCGCCGCGTCACCGACGCCGCCGCAGCCGATCACTGCGACGCTGTCCCCGCGGGTGACCTGCCCGGTGTTGATCGCCGCACCGATCCCCGCCATCACACCGCAGCCGAGCAGCCCCGCGACCGCCGGCGAGACCGCCGGATCGACCTTGGTGCACTGCCCCGCTGCGACGAGCGTCTTCTCCGCGAACGCGCCGATGCCCAGAGCCGGTTCGAGCTCGCTGCCGGCCTGCGGCCCCGAGACCACGGTCATCCGCTGCTCGGCGTTGTGCGTGTCGAAGCAGTACCACGGGCGTCCGCGGCGGCACGCGCGGCATTCGCCGCAGACGGCACGCCAGTTGAGCACCACGAAGTCACCGGGCGCCACCTCGGTGACCCCCTCGCCGACCGCCTCCACGACCCCGGCGGCCTCGTGGCCGAGGAGGAACGGGTAGTCGTCGCTGATGCCGCCCTGCTTGTAGTGGAGGTCGGTGTGGCAGACGCCGCACGCCTGTACGTCGACCACCGCCTCGCCGGGCCCGGGGTCCGGCACCCGAATCGTCTCGACCCGTACGGGTTCGTTCTTGCCCGGTGCGATGACACCGCGGATCTCCTGGGCCATGTACGGCCTCCTTCTGCGTACGGGGAACGGGACTTGCCACGGGTACGGCGACCGCGGCATCCCGACCACGGCGCCGCCAGGCGCGACCGTCCCATTGTCGCGGTCGCCGCGGCGGACCGGGAGGCGGGCGCACCACGGTCCACCCGAGCGCCGATCGACGCAGCCGGGTCCCCACGGCTCCGCGCATGGCAGAGAATGGACTCCCGTGACCGACTCCACCGACCACACCGGTCCCGAAGCCGACCCGGCGCCGCCCCACCGTACGCGCCCCCTCGCCCGTGTCGTCCTGCTGACCGGGCCTTCGGGTTCGGGAAAGTCCCGGCTCGCGGCCCGCACCGGCCTCCCGGTCCTCCGCCTCGACGACTTCTACAAGGAGGGCGGCGACCCGACGCTCCCCCTCCTGGAGCCGAAGGACGGCGCGCGCCCGGGATCGGGCCCCAAGTCCCCACCGGCAGGCGTCGACTGGGACTCCCCCCTCGCCTGGGACGCCGCCTCCGCGTTGGAGACGGTGACCAGGCTGTGCACCCGTGGCAGCGCCGACGTCCCGCTGTACTCGATCTCGGCGAGCGCGCGCACGGGCACGCGGCACCTCTCGGTGGAGGGCTCCCCGCTCTTCGTCGCCGAGGGCATCTTCGCCGCCGACCTCGCCACCGCCTGCGCCGAGTCCGGCCTGCTCGCCGACGCCCTCTGCCTCAGCGGCAGCCCGCTCACCACCTTCCGGAGGCGGCTGCTCCGGGATGTCCGCGAGGCACGGAAGTCGCTCCCCGTGCTCGTCCGCCGCGGATGGCGGCTGCTGCGGGCGGAGGGGGCGATCGTCGAGCGCCATGTACGTCTCGGCGCCTTCCCGTGCGGGAGGGAGGAGGCCGCTGCCCGTATCGAGCGCGCCCTCGCCTCCGCGACCGGCCCCGCGCCCGCCGGGCACCCCACGTCTCCGGCCCACACCGTCCCGCGCCCGCGCGAGGCCGGCTGCCGCACGGGAGCAGGCGAGACCGGCGCATCACGCTAGACCGCGCACACGACGCAGCGGGAGGTTCCCGCCAGACCCCCCGGCCGGCCGGAACCTCCCGCTGCTTCCCCGTGTCCCCTTGTCCCCCCCCGTGCCCCCTGTCCCCTCGGACCGTGCTTTCCCCCTGCCTCAGGCGACGAGTTCGCCGAAGGACTCCTCGCGGTCCTTGCCGAAGCTGAGCACCTCGTCGTCGCGGAGCCGCCGCAACGAGCGCCAGATGCTGCTCTTCACGGTGCCGACGCTGATGTTGAGGATGTCCGCGATCTCCGGATCGGTCCGCCCCTCGTAGTACCGCAACACCAGCATCGTCCGCTGCAGTTCGGGGAGCTTGGCGAGCGCCTGCCAGAGCACGGCGCGCAGTTCGGTGCCGCGCATCGCGTCCTGGTCGTGCGCCGTCTCGGGCAGCTCCTCCGTCGGGTACTCGTTGAGCTTCCGGCGCCGCCAGGCGCTGATGTGGAGGTTCGTCATCGTCCTGCGGAGGTACCCGCCGACCGCCGCCTTGTCGGTGATCCTGTCCCAGGCGCGGTACGTCGAGAAGAGCGCGCTCTGGAGGAGGTCCTCGGCCTCGTACCGGTCGCCCGTCAGGTGGTAGGCGGTCGCGTAGAGGGAGGCCCGGCGGTCGCGGACGTAGGCGGTGAACGCCGCTTCGGCGTCGCTCTCCGTCTCGTGCTCCGCGGTGTCCCGCCGTTCCCCTTCGGCCTCCCCGTACGCGTCCCGCTTCCGCTCCCCCGTCTCCCCCCGGGCCTGCTCCGGTACGTCCCCCCGCAGGCCCTCGACCGCAGCGATGTGCTGCGGACGCACCCGCGCGGCGCCGCGGACGCGTCCCCGCCCGCTCACCGCGCCGGACTTCTCACCGTTCCGCGGCACGGTGTCGCCGCCGAACGTCGTCCGCGTCGCGGGAACCGAAGGCACGTGCAGACGCGTGTGAAGTACTGCATTGGTTGCGGTGCCGTGCAGTTTGTTCATCTCACGCGCCCCCTTCGGAGCCATCGGTTCCTTGCTGACGACGTACACATTGCCGGGCCAGTTTCATGGCGAGGTCCTCCGACTGTCACAGCGGTGTCACAACGGATCAGGCCCCGGCGGGCCGCGCTTCCGGTCGAAGGAGGAACCGGCGGTCGAAGTCGGGATGGGTCATGCGCCAGAATGGCGCGCGTGGCTTTCCTGTTGCTGATCGAGGACGACGACGCTGTCCGTACGGCCCTGGAGATGGGGCTCACCCGCCAGGGGCACCGCGTGGTGACCGCGGCCTCGGGCGAGGACGGCCTCAAACTGCTGCGCGAGCAGCGCCCGGACCTCATCGTGCTCGACGTCATGCTCCCGGGCATCGACGGCTTCGAGGTCTGCCGCCGCATCCGTCACACCGACCAGCTCCCCATCATCCTGCTCACGGCGCGCAGCGACGACATCGATGTCGTCGTGGGCCTGGAGTCGGGCGCCGACGACTACGTCGTCAAGCCGGTGCAGGGCAGGGTTCTCGACGCCCGCATCCGTGCCGTGATGCGCCGCGGCGAGCGCGAGTCCAGCGACTCGGCCACCTTCGGCTCGCTCACCATCGACCGCTCGGCGATGACGGCGACCAAGAACGGCGAGGACCTCCAACTCACCCCGACGGAGCTGCGGTTGCTGCTGGAGTTGAGCCGCAGGCCCGGCCAGGCGCTCTCCCGCCAGCAGCTCCTCAGGCTCGTCTGGGAGCACGACTACCTCGGTGACTCCCGCCTCGTCGACGCCTGCGTGCAGCGCCTGCGCGCCAAGGTGGAGGACGTCCCGTCCTCGCCGACCCTCATCCGCACGGTCCGCGGCGTCGGCTACCGGCTGGACGCTCCTCAGTGATCGCGCGCTCGCGGGACGGCGGCCCCGGGGCCGCGGAAGAGGAAACGCAGAAGGGCGAGGAACACCGGCCGGAAGACGACGGTTCCGCGAAGAAGCCTCGCGGGGTGCGCCGTCGGCTGGCCGGTGTGCTGCCGTCGCTGCGGTTGCGGCTCGTCGTGGTCTTCGCGCTCGTCGCACTGACCGCCGCCGTCTCGGCCTCGGGGATCGCCTACTGGCTCAACCGCGACGCCGTGCTCACCCGCGCGCAGAACGCGGCGCTCAACGACTTCCGGAAGTCGTTGGAGGACAACGCGGGGAACCTCCCGAGCGAGGCGGAGTGCGCCCAACTCCGCGAGGCGGCCGACCGGATGGCGGGCACCACCCAGAACTACGAGGTCCTGCTGATAGGCGGGAGCCGCGACAGGGGCCCCTGCGCCGCCGCCTCCAGCGAGGACGACTTCACCCTCGGACACGTCCCCGCCTCGCTCCGCAAGGCGGTCGACAAGCGCCGCACCGTGGACTCCGCCAACCGGCACCCGTACCACCTCTATTGGCAGCGCATCACGATAGACGGCGACCCCTTCCTCGTCGGAGGGGCGAAGGTGATCGGCGAGGAGCCGACGCCCACCGGCTACATGCTCAAGTCGCTCGCACCCGAGCGCGACGATCTCAACTCCCTCGCCTGGTCGCTCGGGATCGCCACGGGCCTCGCGCTCCTCGGCGCCATGCTCCTCGCCCAGGCCGCCGCGACGACGGTGCTCCGCCCCGTCCGCAGGTTGGCCCAGGCGGCCAAGCAGCTCGGCGAGGGCCGCCTCGACACCCGTCTGAAGGCGACGGGCAGCGACGAACTCGCCGAGCTCTCCAGGACGTTCAACCGCTCGGCCGAGGCGTTGGAGGCCCGCGTCGCCGAGTTGAGCGCCCGCGAGGAGTCGAGCCGCAGGTTCGTCGCCGACATGTCGCACGAGCTGCGTACGCCGATGACGGCGATCTCCGCCGTCACCGAGGTGTTGGAGGAGGAGCAGGAGAACCTCGACCCGATGATCGCGCCGGCCGTGCAGCTCGTCGTCAGCGAGACCCGGCGCCTCAACGACCTCGTCGAGAACCTGATGGAGGTCACCCGCTTCGACGCGGGCACGGCCAGGCTCGTCCTCGACGACGTCGACGTCGCCGACCAGGTCACCGCCTGCATCGACGCGCGCGCCTGGCTCGACGCCGTCGAACTCGACGCCGACCGCGGCATCATGGCCCGCCTCGACCCGCGCCGGCTCGACGTCGTCCTCGCCAACCTCATCGGCAACGCGCTCAAGCACGGCGGCTCCCCCGTCCGCGTCTCCGTGCGCACCGAGACCCCGCAACCGGGCGACGCAGAGGCCGCGCGCCAAGTCGGCGCCCCCGCGCAGGAGCCGCAGCGCGAGCTGGTGATCGAGGTGGCCGACCGTGGGCCCGGCATCCCAGAAGAGGTGCTGCCGCACGTCTTCGACCGTTTCTACAAGGCGAGCGCCGCACGCCCCCGCTCCGACGGCAGCGGCCTCGGCCTCTCCATCGCCATGGAGAACGCACACATCCACGGCGGCTGGATCACGGCCCACAACTCCTCGGAGGGCGGCGCCGTCTTCACCCTCCGCCTCCCCCGCGACGCCCACCGCGTCGCGGGCGGCGAGATGGAGGGCGAGGCCGAGGACGCGGAGGGCAGCAGGAGCAGGAGGCGCCGCCGCGACGGCGCGGAGTCCGGCAACGGAGGGGACGGGGAGTGAAAGGCCGTACCAGCGCGCGCCGTCGGGAAACGGGGGGTGCCGAAGAGCGCCGCGGGACGAGGCGCGCCCGGGACGCGGGAGGCCGTGCACTCGCCCTCGCCGCGGCTTCCTTGGCCGCCGCGGCGCTGCTCTCCGGGTGCGGTATCAGGGCCACCTCGGTGCCGGTCGACGCCGGCGCCGCGCCGTCGCGCGTCGGCTGCGCCCCGCCCACGTCGACGCCGCCCGCCCCGCCCGGCGCGGAGACGAGCCAGGTGCGCGTCTTCCTCGTCTGCGGGTCGCGGGTGGCGCCCGTCGAGCGGGAGGTGGCCATACCGCAGGGCCGCTCGTCCGCGCGCCGGGTCCCCGTCGCCCGGGCGCTCGTCGAGGAGCTCACCGAGCCCCCGCGGCGTTCCGAGCGCGCGACGGGCTTCGAGAGCGCCGTGCCGCAGGACCTCACGGTGGACGGCGGCACGGAGGCGGACCCGAAGGAGGCGCTGCGGCTGAGTGTCCCGCTCGACGAGCTGCCGGCGTTCGCGCTCGCGCAGATCGTGTGCACCTTCAGCGGCAGCGCGGCCGCCGACACCAACGACGCCGTCGTCCTCGGGGGCCCCGCCGAGACCGCGGAGGAGGCCGAGCGGGCCCGCCCGCTGGAGCGGTTCGAGTGCGGCACGGCCCTTCGCACCCGCCCCGAAGCGGCGGAGACGGCGGGCACCCGCGTGTGAACCCCGAGCGCCGGTGACGAGCGCCCCGAGGCCGGCGTGCGGGGCAGGACGTACGCCGGGACAAGCTGTGGGGAACCGGACGCTTCGGACCGGAACCGCGGCCTGGGGAGGGGACGTCCTCAGTTCCGTGCAGCGCCATGGCTCAGGCGGCGGAACAGCCGTCTTCCGCATCCGCGCCGCGGGACTCCTCCTGCTCGGCGCGTACCTCCTGTTCGTCGGATGGCTGACGCTGCGGCCGCTCGCCGTCCCGTGGGTCCTCCCGACGAACACGCGGCCGCTCGCCACCATCCGCGCCGACCTCGCCGACGGGCCCACCGCGGCGCTGACCGGAATCGGAGGCGGACTGCTGCTCATGGTGCCGCTAGCCCTGCTCCTGCCGATCGCGGGCGGCGGCTGGCGCCGCCCGCTCCCCGCGCTGTGGCTGCGGGCGGTGGGCGTGACCGGGCTGCTCTCGTCGGGGATAGCGGTGACGCAGTCCGGGATCTCGGGCCAGATGGGGAACGTCGATTCGGTGCTGCTCAACACGGTCGGCGTCGCGGTGCTGCAGCCGCTGCTCTTCCCACCGGTGCGGAACTGGCTGTTGCGGGTTCCGCGGAGGGCAGGCACCGTGCGCGGGGGCGGCCGGCCCGCGGGTCGGTCCGGCGGGGGCGGGGCGCCGCGCCAGTCCGGCACCCCTGAGGGGTCGTCCCCGAGGACAGCCAGGGTTCACCTCACTCCTTGGCCCGAGGCGCGGGTGGCTCACCGCGGCTACCTTCGTAAGTAGGCAGAAGGTCCCGATCGGGGCCCGCCTCCGATACGAAGGAGTACCGAGATGTCCACACTGGCCCGCCCCCGCAACGGACGGATGATCGGCGGTGTGTGCGCCGGGCTCGCCCGCCGCTTCGGTACCACGCCGACCACGATGCGCGTCCTCTTCCTGCTCTCGTGCCTGCTGCCGGGGCCGCAGTTCGTGCTCTACCTGGCGCTGTGGGTGCTGATGCCGAACGAGGACGAGCGCACCGCCTGGTGAGCCGCCGACCGCACGCCGCACGCGAGGGCGGCGGTCCACCGCGGGGTGGACCGCCGCCCTCGCGACTGTCGGGAGGCGTGTCCTCAGGAGATGAGGCCGCCACCGAGCGGGACGCCGCCGAGGAGCTCCTGGCCCGAGGGGCTGCCGGGCTGCTTGCTGTTGCCGGAGCCGGGCTTCTCGGAGTCCTGGTTGAGGAGGCTGTCGGTGGTCTTGCCGAGGTCCTGGTCGGCGACCGCGTCCGTGGCGGCGTCGACGGTGGGGCCGAGGGCGGGTGCGGCGGCGGCCGTGCCGGCGCCCGCGAGGGCCGCGGCTCCGGCGAGTGCGAAGGCGCCGAGGGTCTTCCGGGTGAGGTGCGTGGTCTGCAACGTGGGTCCTCGCTGTGTGTGGGGGTGTTCTTCAGCGGCGACCGCGAACGTAGTCAGACGACTGCGGAGCGTGCAAACACCTCTGGCTCCTGCCCCGTCGCGCACCCACGGCCTTGCGCGGGGGTGCGGCACTCCGCGCGCGTCAACTGCCGGACGGGGCCGCCGTGCTGGTCAACGGGGCGGTCTCCAGTGCGTCGCGGAAGAGCCACTCGGACTTCAGCTCGGCGTAGCCCGGCTTGACCACGTCGTTGATCATGGCGAGACGTTCATCGAAAGGGATGAAGGCGGACTTCATCGCATTGACGGTGAACCACTGCATGTCGTCGAGCGTGTAGTGGAAGGTGCGCACCAGCTCCGTGAACTCGCGGCTCATGCAGGTGTCGCTCATCAACCGGTTGTCCGTGTTGACCGTCGCCCTGAAATGGAGGCGCCGCAGCAGGCCGAGCGGGTGCTCGGCGTACGAGGTGGCCGCGCCCGTCTGGAGGTTGGAGGTCGGGCAGAGTTCCAGCGGGACGCGCTTGTCCCGCACGTACGAGGCGAGGCGCCCCAGCGCAACCGACCCGTCGTCGCCGACCTGCACGTCGTCGATGATGCGGACGCCGTGGCCCAGCCGGTCGGCGCCGCACCACTGGAGCGCCTGCCAGATCGAGGGGAGGCCGAACGCCTCGCCCGCGTGGATCGTGAAGTGGTTGTTCTCCCGCTTGAGGTACTCGAAGGCGTCGAGGTGGCGGGTGGGCGGGTGGCCGGCCTCGGCGCCCGCGATGTCGAAGCCGACGACGCCCGAGTCCCGGTGGCGGTTGGCGAGTTCGGCGATCTCCAGCGACCGCGCGGCGTGCCGCATCGCCGTGAGCAGCGCCCCCACGCGGATACGGTGCCCGGCGGCGAGCGCGTTCCGCTCGCCCTGGCGGAACCCCTCGACGACCGCCTCGACGACCTCCTCCAGCGTGAGCCCTTGGGTGAGGTGCTGCTCGGGTGCGAACCGCACCTCGGCGTAGACGACGCCGTCGGCCGCGAGGTCCTCGGCGCACTCGGCGGCCGTGCGCACCAGCGCCCCGCGGGTCTGCATGACGCCGACGGTGTGCCGGAAGGTCTCCAGGTACCGCTCCAGCGAACCGGAGCTGGCGGCGGAGCGGAACCACTCGGCGAGGCGCTCGGGGTCGGACTCGGGGAGGCCCTCGTAGCCCGTCTCCGCTGCGAGTTCGACGATGGTCGCGGGGCGCAGGCCGCCGTCGAGGTGGTCGTGGAGGAGGACCTTGGGCGCGCGGTGGATCTGCTCCGGGGTCGGTGTGTTCGCGGGCATCTGGCTCGTCATCCAGGCAGGGTAGCTGCTACGCGCGTAGAAGGCATCCTTTTCCCGCCTCGACGCACCCGTGGACTCCCAACTCCCACGCCCGAGCCGCGCATTGGGAGCCCGAGCCTCAGGTGTCGACGCGCCAGGGGAGCCCGCGCAGCCGGCCGATCTCGCCGGCGGCGAGGAGCGCGAGGAGGCGCAGGACCTCGTTGAGCGGCAGGTCGTTGAGCTCGCCGGGGGGCACCGTGCCGTCCTCGAGGTTCTGCCAGTGCACCGCGCCGCCGCGGTAGGCGCTCAGACTCCAACCGCTGTCGTGCCTCAGCATCACCGCCGGGTGCTCGCCGTCCGCGTCGTGCAGGCTGTCGAGGATGCGGCGGCGCATCTCGGCATCCGGGTCCCGGAAGGCGGCTCCGCCGGCGTCGTACATCAGGAAACCCATGGCGCCCATTACCTCACGCCGCACCCCCGGCTTCGGTGAGGTCCGCCCGCGCCGCACCGTCTTGGCGGGCTGTTCGATACCCAATGGTGATGGAGCGGCCTGCGCCGGGCGGTGGTCCTTCTGCCATCGTTCTGCTCGTGACTGAGCAGCGAGCGACGCCCGTCAGGGAAGCACGTCTCGGCCGCCCCGCGGGGCCCGTGGGGACCGCACCGCACGCGGTGGTCCTGGTGCTGCCGGGAGGTGGGGAGACGTCGAGCCTGCGTCGCCAACGCGCGGCGCCCGCCTGGACCGCGCGCACGCTCGCGCGCCGGCTCGTCCGCGGCGCGGAGCCGCTCCTCGCGCACCCGGTGCGCCTCCGTTGCCGCGGCTGGGGCGAGGAGGGCCTGCCGGTGCAGGACGCGCGGTGGGCCGTCGAGGAGGTCGGCCGCCGCTACGGCGACGTGCCCGTCTGCCTCGCCGGCGTCGACACGGGGGCCCGTGCCGCGCTCCAGGCCGCCGGGCACCCCGCCGTCGCCTCCGTGCTGGCGCTGGGGCCGCGGCTGCCGGAGTCCGGGGAGCCCGAGCCCGTACGGCAGCTCCTCGGGCGCAAGGTGCTGATCGCGCACGGCACCGAGGACCAGCGCACGGAACCCGAGCTCTCCTACCGCCTCGCCGAGCGCGCCAAGAAGGTCAACGCGGACGTCTGCCGCTTCGAGGTCCACTCGGACGGCCACGCGCTGCGGCAGCACCGCTTCGAAGTCACCGCGCTCGCCCGGGACTTCGTCCGCGGCACGCTCTGCGACCTCGACTTCGCCAGGCCGCTCGCCGACGCGATGGCGGCCCCGCCGCCGATCGGCCTGCGGATGCCGCTCGCCTCCGGGTTCGGCAGGTCGCTGCGGCTGTGAGCCCGACTCACTCCGAGAGCAGCCGCCCTTTGCGTGCCAGCAGGAACCGCTTGAACGCCGCGACGGGCGAGGTGTCCTGGTGCCCGGCGAGCCACGCCACTCCGATCTCGCGGAAGGCGCGCGGTGCCGTCACCGTCAACTCGTGGACCCCCTGGCGGTGTACGGGCGCCGGGGGCAGCAGCGCGACGCCGAGGCCGGCCGCGACGAGGCCGCGGATCGTCTCCGACTCCTCGCCCTCGAAGGCGATCCGCGGACGGAAGCCGGCCTGCGTGCAGAGGTCGTCGAGGATGCGCCGCATCCCGTAGCCGCGCTCCAGCGTGACGAAGGACTCGCCCGCCGCCTCGGCGAGCCGCACGCGTCTGCGGCGGGCGAGCGGGTGGTCGTCGGGGACGACGAGTCGGAGCCGCTGTTCGTCGAGGCGGCGGGAGACGAGGTCGGGCGCCGCGGGCAGCGGCGAGGTGAGGCAGAGGTCCAACTCGCCCGCGCGCAGGCGTTCCAGCATCGCGTCGCCGTACGTCTGCACGAGGGAGAAGCGCACCCGGGGGTGCTCGGCGCGGAAGTCGCGGAGGAGGCTCGGGACCGTCTCCCAGCCGAGGGTGTGGAGGAAGCCGAAGGCGACCTTCCCCGTTGCCGGGTCGGCGTCGGTGCGGACGGACTCGGCCGCGCCCTCGACGGCCGCGAGGGCACGCTCGGCCGAGGCGAGGAACGTGCGTCCCGCGGGGGTGAGCGAGAGCGCCCTGCCGTGCCGGGCGAAGAGCGCGACGCCCAGTTCCCGCTCCAGCCGGGTGAGGGAGCGGCTCAACGTCGACTGGGGGACGCCGAGTTCGTGCGCCGCGCGGGTGACGTGCTCGAGGCGGGCGACGGCGGCGAACTGCGCGAGGCGCGGGGCGAGCGACGCCGCCCAGCCCGTTGTGACAGAGATGTCATTCTCGTGACCCGGCGATGACATATCCCCTCCTGAACTGTGCTGATGCATGAATGGATTGATTTTCGCAGTTCCGTGCATTGGACGCATGAAACAGCCGGCCGTAAGTTCGACGTATGCCTGCTGCTGATACCAAGGCGTCCGAGCCGCGTTCGGACGCCGCCTCCGAGGACCACCCCGCACCCGCACCGCGCACCGGCGACCCCGGAGCAGCGGACACCGATGCCACGAAGCTGTCGCCGGGCGACCCCGGGCACACCCGGATGCGCCTCGCGCTCTTCGCCGCAGGACTCGCCACCTTCGCCCTCCTCTACGAGACTCAGGCGCTCCTCCCGGAGATCTCCCGGGACCTCAACGCCTCCCCCGACCAGGCCAGTTGGACCGTCTCAGGGCCGACGATCGGCCTCGCCGCCGCCGTGCTGCCGCTCGCCGCGCTCTCCGAGCGGTTCGGCCGCCGGCGCATCCTGACGGTCTCGATGGCGGCGGCCGTCGCACTCGCGCTCGTCGTCCCGTTCGCGCCCGGGCTCGGCGCGCTCGTCGCGCTGCGCACCCTCCAGGGCGTGGCGGTCGCGGGGGTGCCGGCGTCGGCGCTCGCCTTCCTCTCCGACGAGGTGCGCCGACGCCATCTCGTGGGCGCCGTCGGGCTGTTCGTCGCGGGCAACAGCGTCGGCGGGATGAGCGGGCGCATCCTCACCGGGTGGGTCACGCAGGCGTGGGGGTGGCGCGCCGGGCTGATGGCCGTGGCGCTGACCTCGCTGCTCTGCGCCGTCGCCTTCCGGCTGCTGGTGCCGGAGCCGCGGCACTTCACGCCCGTACCGCTGCGGCCCGCCGCCATGGCGCGGACGGTCGGGCGGCACCTGCGCAACCCGCTGCTGCTGCGGCTCTACGCGATCGGGCTGCTCTTCATGAGCGTCTTCGGCTCTGTCTACACGGTGATCGGGTACCGGCTCGTCGAGGAGCCGTTCTCGCTCTCGCAGGGGCTCGTGGGCTCGATCTTCGTCATCTACCTCGTGGGGACGCTCGCCTCGGCGACGGCAGGGCGGCTCAACGCGCGCCTCGGGCGGCGCGGCACTCTCTACCTCGGCGTCGGCACCGCGTCGGCGGGGCTGCTGCTCAGCATGGTCGACAGCCTCTTCGGCGTCGTCGCGGGCCTCGTGCTCGTCACCGCCGGGTTCTTCGCCGGGCACGCGGTGGCGCAGGGCGCGGTGAGCCAGACGGCGACGGAGGGCAAGGCGCAGGCGTCCGCCCTCTACACGATGGCGTACTACCTCGGCAGCTCCCTCGGCGGCGCCTTCGGCGCGCTCGCCTTCGCGGCCGGCGGCTGGGCGGCCACGGCGTCGCTGGGGCTCGGCTCGATGGCGCTCGCCGGGTGCGTCACGCTCTACGCCACGCGCAAGGCCGTCGTGGCGAACCGCGTGGCGGTCGGGGCCGCCGCCTGAGGCCCGCCCGACTCCCCCTCGGCGCACCGCACTTGCGGCCGCGGAGGGGGAGTCGACGTCTCAGGCGATCCGCTCCAGCACCACCGGCTGCTTCGTGAAGGCGCCCGCTTCGTCGACGGCGACCGCGCCCTCCAGCGCCTCCGCCGCATACGCGAACGCCTCGGGGGTGTCGCTGTGCAGGGTGAGCAGGGGGGCGCCCGCCGTGACGGAGTCGCCCGGCTTGGCGTGGAGTTCGACACCGGCCCCCGCCTGGACGGGGTCCTCCTTGCGGCTGCGTCCGGCGCCGAGCCGCCAGGCGCAGACGCCGACGGCGTAGGCGTCGAGCTCGGTGAGGACGCCGGCCTCCTGCGCCGTGACGGTGTGCCGCTCGCGGGAGGCGGGCAGCGGGGCGTCCGGGTCGCCGCCCTGCGCGGTGATCATGCAGCGCCAGTGGTCCATCGCGGAGCCGTCCGCGAGCGCCTTGGCGGGGTCGGCCGAGGCGAGTCCGGCGGCGTCGAGCATCTCGCGGGCGAGCGCGAGGGTGAGCTCCACGACGTCGTCGGGGCCGCCTCCCGCGAGCACCTCGACGGACTCGCGGACCTCCAGCGCGTGTCCGGCGGTGCGGCCGAGCGGGGTCGACATGTCGGTGATCAGCGCGCGGGTACGGACCCCGTGGTCGGTGCCCAACTCGACCATGGTGCGGGCGAGTTCGCGGGCCTGTTCGGGCGTCTTCATGAAGGCGCCGGAGCCGGCCTTCACGTCGAGGACGAGCGCGTCGGTCCCCTCGGCGATCTTCTTCGACATGATCGACGAGGCGATCAGCGGGATCGACTCGACGGTGCCGGTGACGTCACGGAGCGCGTAGAGGCTGCGGTCCGCGGGCGCCAGCCGCTCGTTGGCCGCGCAGACGACGCAGCCGGTCTCGCGGAGGACGTCGAGCATCTCCTCCGCGGTGAGCCCTGCACGCCAGCCGGGGATCGACTCCAGCTTGTCGAGTGTGCCGCCGGTGTGCCCCAGTCCGCGCCCGGAGAGCTGCGGTACGGCCGCGCCGCACGCCGCCACGAGCGGGGCGAGCGGCAGCGTGATCTTGTCACCGACGCCGCCCGTCGAGTGCTTGTCCGTGGTGGGCTCGGGGAGCGAGGAGAAGTCCATGCGGTCGCCGGAGGCGATCATCGCCGCCGTCCAACGGGCGGTCTCCGTACGGGACATGCCGTTGAGGAAGACCGCCATCGCGAGCGCCGACATCTGCTCGTGCGCCACCTCGCCCCTGGTGTAGGCGGCGATGATCCAGTCGATCTGCTCGGCGGTGAGCTCGCCGCCGTCCCGCTTGGTGCGGATCACGGAGATGGCGTCCATCTGCACTCCTCGGTCGTGTGGTTGGGGCCGGGCGCGCCGGGCCGCGCCGCGGCCGCGGACGGTGTGCGGCAGGCGTGCGGAATCGGGCGCGGGGGTCTCCGCGCGCCCGCGGCGCTCCGGGGTGGGCGTGCGCCCCGGACGTCCCCCGTGCGTCCGGCACGGTGGTTCAGCGGGCGAGGTGCTCCGGTGTGAAGGGGTCGGCGAGGAGCTCGGAGAGCCTGCGGCTGCCGGCCGCCCCGTCGACGAGCAGGCCGGGACCGCCGTGCTCCCACAGCAGTTGGCGGCACCTGCCGCACGGCGCGACGGGCACGCCGTCCTGCCCGACGCAACTGACGGCCGTGAGCCGCCCGCCGCCGCGCGCGTACAGCTCGGAGACGAGCCCGCACTCGGCGCAGAGGCTCAGGCCGATCGACGCGTTCTCCACGTTGCAACCGGAGACGGTGGTGCCGTCGTCGACCTGTCCGGCCGCGCCCACCGGGTAGCCGGAGTACGGCGCGTAGGCGCGGGCCATGGCACCGCGGGCGAGGGCGCGCAACGCGGGCCAGTCGACGGGCTGTTCGGACGGGGTCCCGCTCTCGGGGATGTGCGGTCCTGCGGTCACTGGGCCTGTCCTCTGCGGTAGGACTTGCCGACGGCTCTCGGTGCGCGCAGCCGTTGGGCGGCGAGCGCGAGCACCAGGAGGGTGGCGACGTAGGGGGTCATCTCGACGAACTCCAGCGGGATGGTGTCGGTAAGGGCATACCAGACAATCAGCAGCACGGCGGTGACCGTGCTCAGCGCGGCCTGGAGCCGGTGCCCCGAACGGAGCTTGGCGAGCGCGATGGCGAGCAGCACCACGGCGACGAGGAGCAGCAGCGCGTGCACCGTCGGCCCGCCGGAGCGGAGTTGGAGCGCGTCCATGAAGCCGAAGAGGCCGGCTCCCATGGCGACGCCGCCGGGGCGCCAGTTGCCGAAGATCATCGTGGCGAGGCCGATGTAGCCGCGGCCGCCGGTCTGCTGGTCCTGGTAGATGTGGACGTCGATGGCGAGGAAGGCCCCGCCGAGCCCCGCGAGGGCGCCCGAGACGACGACGGCCGCGTACTTGTAGCGGTAGACGTTGACGCCGAGCGTCTCGGCCGCGACCGGGCTCTCGCCGCAGGACCGCAGCCGCAGCCCGAACGACGAGCGCCAGAGCGCGAAGAAGCTCGCCACGAAGACCGCCACGGCGAGGACGGTGAGCCAGGAGACCGAGCTGACGAGCGAACCGAGCAGCCCTGCGGCGTCGGAGACGAGGAACCAGTGGTGCTCCTCGACCGCCTTGAGCCCGTCGGAGAGTCCCGGGACGGTGAACGTCGGCATCGAGTCCATCGGTGGGGACTGCTTGTCGTTGCCGCCCTGCGCCGCCGCTTCGCTCCCCTCGGCGCCGAACCACAGCTTCGCGAGGAACTGCACGACGCCGAGCGCGAGGATGTTCATCGCGACACCGGAGACGATGTGGTCGACCCCGAACGTGACGGTGGCTACGGCGTGGAGGAGCCCGCCGAGCGCGCCGCCCGCGATCCCCGCGACGGCCGCCACCCAGGGGCCGTACTGCCAGCCGAGCCACCCGGCCGAGAAGGCGCCGAGCATCATCATGCCCTCGAGGCCGATGTTGATGACGCCGGCCCGCTCCGCCCACAGCCCGCCGAGCCCGGCGAGGCCGATCGGGACGGCGGCGCCGAGGGCCGCGGAGTACTGCCCGCTCGCGGTGAGCTGGTTGGCTCCGGTGACGATGCGCAGCAGCGACAGCGCGACGAGGCCGCCGGCGACGAGGAGCAGGATCTGCGGGTACGTCAGCTTCCCGCGGGCGCCCTTCGCCTCGCCGCCGCGGGTGAGCGTGGCCCGGAGGACGGCGAACTTCTGCCGTCCGGGGGCCTGTTGGGGTTTCAGGGGCGCACTCACGCCGACACCTCCGCCTTCTCGCCGCCCGCGCCCGGGGAGGCGGCGAGTTCGGCGCCGACCTCCCGCTGCTGCCTGCGCAGGCCGTAGCGGCGTACCACCTCGTAAGCGATGACGACGCAGAGCACGATCACGCCCTGCATCACACCGACGATTTCCTGGGCGTATCCCTCGAACTCCAGTTGTGTTCCCGTGCGTTCGAGGAAGCCCCACAGCAGGGCGCCGAGGGCCATCCCGATCGGGTGGTTCCGGCCGAGCAGCGCGATGGCGATGCCGGTGAAGCCTATGCCCGCGGGGAAGTCGGTGCCGTAGTTGAACGACTCGTTGAGGAGCGTCGGCATCCCGACGAGGCCGGCGACGGCCCCCGAGAGCACCATGCTCGTCACGATCATCCGCCGGACGCTGACGCCGCTCGCGGTGGCCGCGGACTCCGAGCGCCCGACCGCGCGCAGGTCGAAGCCGAATCGGGTGCGCCCCAGGACGAACCAGTACGCGACGCCGATGACGAGCGCGATCAGGATCGTGCCGTAGATCGGGTCCGGGTCGGTGGGGAGGGTGAAGAAGCGGGTGGCCTCAGGGAGGTACGGGGTGTGGAAGAGGTTGCCCTCCTTCTCGGCGAGCCTGCCCTCCTGGAGGAAGTAGCCGATGAGAGAGCCGGCGATGGAGTTGAGCATGATCGTGGTGATCACCTCGCTCACCCCGCGCGTGGTGCGGAGCACCCCGGCGATCCCTGCCCAGACGGCGCCGACGACCATCGCCGTGAGCAGCACCAGCGGCAGCGCGAGGAAGCCGGGCAGCGAGACCGCGCCGCCGACGACCGCGGCGGCGAAGGCGGCGATGCGGTACTGGCCGTCGACCCCGATGTTGAAGAGGTTCATGCGGAAGCCGACGGCAACGGCGACCGCCGAGAGGTAGTAGGGGATCGCCTTGTTGACGATCCAGATCTGGCTGTCGCTCTTCGAGCCGAAGTCGAGCATCACCTGGAACGCGTGGAACGGGTCCTTGCCCGTCGCGCCGATCACGAGCGAGGTGATCGCCAGAGCGGCGACGATCGCGAGCAGCGGTGCGGCGAGCGCCTGCACCACGGCCTGCGGGTCGATCCTGCGCGGCCCGGAGCCGCGGCCGGCGGGGCGGGTCACCTCGCCTCACCCCCTTCGTCGTCGGGGCCTCGTTCTTCGTCGGCCTGCGGGCTGCGCTGGCCGGGGAGCGGTGGAGCGCCGGGCCCGGGCGGCTCGTCGTCCTCGTGGACGAGGTGGCCGCTGGCGGCGCCCGTCATCGCGGAGCCGAGCTCCTCCGGTGTGATCGCCGCGGGGTCCGCGTCGGCGACGAGGGCGCCGCGGTACATCACCCGCAAGGTGTCGGAGAGGCCGATGAGTTCGTCGAGGTCGGCCGAGACGAGGAGCACGGCGAGGCCCTCCCGTCGCGCCTGCCTGATCTGGTCCCAGATCTGCGCCTGTGCGCCGACGTCGACGCCGCGGGTGGGGTGGGCCGCGATGAGGAGCTTGGGCTCGTGGCTCATTTCCCGGCCGACGATGAGCTTCTGCTGGTTGCCGCCGGAGAGGCTGGCGGCGGGGACGTCGATGCCGGGGGTACGCACGTCGTACTCCTCGACGATGCGCTCGGTGTCCCGCCGGGCGCCGCGCGGGTCGAGGAGCCTGCCGCGGGAGTTGGGCGCCTCGGTGACGTGGCCGAGGATGCGGTTCTCCCAGAGCGGCGCCTCCAGGAGCAGCGCGTGGCGCTGGCGGTCCTCGGGGATGTAGCCGATGCCCTGTTCGCGCCGGGTGCGGGTGGAGGCGTGCGCGAGGTCCGTGCCGTCGAGCTCCACGGCGCCGGACTCCGGCTCGCGGATGCCTATCACCGCCTCGACGAGCTCGGCCTGGCCGTTGCCCTCCACGCCCGCGATGCCGAGCACCTCGCCGCGGTGGATGGTGAAGGACACGCCGTCGAGGACCGTCCGTGCGACGCCGTCTCCGTCGGTCGCCGCCAACCGGAGCCCGTCGACCCGGAGTACGGGGACGTCGGTGACGGTCGACTCGCGCGTCTCCGGCGAGGGGAGCTCGCTGCCGACCATCAGCTCGGCGAGCTGGCGCGGACTCGTGCGCTCCGGGGTGAGGGTCTCGACGGTCGTGCCCCTGCGGATCACCGTGATCTCGTCGGCGACGGACATCACCTCGCCGAGCTTGTGCGAGATGAAGAGGACGGTGAGCCCCTCGGCCTTCAGCTCCCTGAGGTTGTCGAAGAGCGCGTCGACCTCCTGCGGGACGAGGACCGCCGTGGGCTCGTCGAGGATGAGCGTACGGGCGCCGCGGTAGAGGACCTTGAGGATCTCGACGCGCTGCCGGTCGGCGACGCCGAGGTCCTCGACGAGCGTGTCGACGCGGATGCCGAGGCCGTACTTCTCGGAGATCTCCTGGATGCGCGCGCGGGCGCGGCCCGCGATGCCGTGGAGGCGTTCGGCGCCGAGGACCGTGTTCTCCAGGACCGTGAGGTTGTCGGCGAGCATGAAGTGCTGGTGGACCATGCCGATGCCGCGCGCGATCGCGTCCGCCGGGGTGTGGAGCGAGACCTCTTCGCCGTCGAGTGCGATGGTGCCCTCGTCCGGCTTCTGCATGCCGTAGAGGATCTTCATCAGCGTCGACTTGCCCGCGCCGTTCTCGCCGACGAGGGCGTGGACCGTGCCGCGGCGCACGGTGATGCCGATGTCGTGGTTGGCCACGACACCGGGGAAGCGCTTGGTGATCCCCCGGAGTTCGACCGCCGACGGGTGCTGCCCGGCGCTTTCGGGTGCGGCGCGTTGGGGGGTGCTGGCTGGGGAAATGACGGCACCTCGGGTTTTCGGTCGGCTCGCGCGCGGGCGGCCGGAGGAGGAGGGGGCGGCCGGAGTGCCCGCTGCCGCGGGGGGAGTTGGGGTCGTGCCGGCGGGCTCGGCGTCCGCCGCTCGCGCCCGCCGCCGGCCGTCCGCGCACGCGGCGGAGTGCCCGGCGGCGGGCAGGTTTCAGCGGGTCGCGAGGATCAGCGGGTCACGGGGAGGTGCGGACCTTGATGTCGCCGTTGACGATCTTCTTCTTCGCGGCGGAGACGTCGTCCTGGACGTCGTCGATGAAGCCGCCGGAGGTGGCGAGGGAGACCCCATCCTCCTTGAGGGTGAAGTTCTGGGTGCCGTGGAGCGGCTTGCCCTCGTCGACGCTCTTGATCAGCTCGTAGACGGCGATGTCGACGTTCTTCACCGCGGAGGTGAGGATCGAGTCGCGGTACTTCTCCAGACCCGGCTGCTCGTACTGGTCGGAGTCGACGCCTATCGCCCAGGCGCCCTTCTTCTTGCTGATCTCCTCGATCGCGCCGGTGCCCGACTGGCCTGCGGCGGAGTAGATGACGTCGATGTCCTGGTCGAGCATGCCCTTGGCCTTGTCCTTCGCGGCCTTCGGGTCGTTGAAGCCCTTGATGTTCGTCGGGTAGAGGTACTGCGACGTCAGCTTGATCTTGGAGTCGGTCTCCTCGACGCCCTGGACGAAGCCCGCCTCGAACTTCTGGATGAGCGCGTTGTTGACGCCGCCGATGAAGCCGACCTTCTTCGTCTTCGTCTTCTTCGCCGCGGCGACGCCCGCGAGGTAGGACGCCTCCTGCTCGGAGAAGAGCAGCCCGGAGACGTTGTCGGCGTTCGACTCCGCGTCGACCACGGCGAAGGTGGTGTCGGGGAAGTCCTTGGCGACCTTGTTGATCGACTTTCCGTAGGCGAAGCCGACGCCTACGACCGGGTTGTAGCCGGCCTCGGCGAGCTGGGTGAGGCGCTGCTCGCGGGTGGCCTCCGTCTCGTCGTTGGAGGCGGTGAGCGTCTTGTTGCCGAGGTCCAACTCCTTGGTGGCCTTCAACATGCCGCGGTTTGCCGCCTGGTTGAAGGAGTGGTCGTCCTTGCCGCCGACGTCGAAGGCGAGGCCGACACCCTTGTCTCCCTCCGCGGCGGACTCCGTGGAGCTCTCGCCGCAGGCAGTGGTGGTCAGTGCGAGAGCCGCGGTCGCGCAGGCCGCGGCAGCGAGCTTGGTTACCCGACGCAAGAGGACGTCCCCTTCAGCTTTTCCGCGCGCCGCTTCCGGCGCTGGTCCGGGGTCAGATTAACGCGCGTAGATTTCAGGTAAAGGCATGGGGAAGCGCCGTTACCGTATCGTCGCGTGACCCACGCGCGTAACCCCCGCAGAGGGTGACGCAGCGCGGTGCCGAGTGGACGCGCAGTGAGAGCAGCGAGGACCAAACCGCCGGGGACGCACGGAGGTTGGGTGGTGCGCGCCCTTCCTTCGCGGCTCCGGAGCCGAACCGGCCCCGGAGCCGCGGGTGTTCAGCGCGCCGCGTCCAACAACGCGGCGGCGGTGAAGAGTTCGACGCCGACGGTGACGGCCCGCTCGTCCGCGTCGAAGTCGCCCTGGTGGAGGTCGCGGGTGCGGTGCTCCTCGGGCCTGCGGACCCCGAGCCGCGCCATCGCGCCGGGGACGTGCTCCAGGTACCAGGAGAAGTCCTCGCCGCCGAGGCTCTGTTCGGTCCCGACGACGGCCTCGGCCCCGCGCCGTGCGGCCATCGCGCGCTGCAGGAGCTGGGTGGCGCCCGGTTCGTTGACCACGGGGGGCACCCCGCGGACGTAGGTGAGCTCGGGCTTGGCGCCGTGGAGCGCGGCGACCTCGTCGACCGCCGCGTGGACCAGGTCGGGTGCCGTGCGCCAGGAGTCGAGGTCGAGGCAGCGCAGGGTGCCGGAGAGGTCGGCGCGCTGCGGGATGACGTTGCACGCGTGTCCCGAGGCGATCCGCCCCCAGGTCAGCGCGAGCCCGGCACGCGCGTCGACGCGGCGGGCGAGGAGCGCGGGGACGTCCGTCGCCAACTTCGCGGCGGCCGTGACCAGATCGGTGGTCAGGTGGGGCCGCGCCGTATGTCCTCCCGGGCCCATGAGCGCCACCTCCACGCGGTCGGCCGCGGAGGTGATCGCGCCCGAGCGCAGGCCGATTTGTCCGACCTCGACCCGGGGGTCGCAGTGGACGGCGAGGATGCGGCCGACGCCGTCGAGGACGCCGCACTCCAGCACGTCGGGGGCACCGCCCGGCAACAGCTCCTCGGCCGGCTGGAAGAGGAGCCGCACCGAGCACGGCAGGGCCCCCGCGCGCGCCAGGTCGGCGAGGACGAGGCCGGTGCCGAGGACGGCGGTGGTGTGGACGTCGTGGCCGCAGGCGTGTGCCCGGTCGGGGACCGTCGAACGGTAGCCGACGTCCTTGGTGTCGGGGATGGGGAGCGCGTCGATGTCCGCGCGGAGCGCCAGCATCGGGCGGTCGGGAGAGGGGGGTTCGGAGGCGAGCCCCGGGTGGATGTCGCAGACGAGACCGGTGCCGAGGGAGAGCACCTGCGGTGCGAGCCCCGCCTGCTCCAGCCGCGCCTTCAGCGCCGACGTCGTGCGGAACTCCTGGTTGCCCAGCTCCGGGTGCATGTGGAGGTCCCGCCGGAAGGCGACGAGTTCGCGGCGGAGCGATTCGGGGAGCGCGCCCGGGAGTTCGGGCATCTCCGGGTTGCCTGCGGGGAGCCGTTCGGCGCCGGGGAACTGCGGGGCGTCGGACGGGTGAGGGCGTTCCGGTGGAGCGGCTTGCGGCGTGCGGCTGTGGTCCGGAGCCGCCGCTGCCGGGGTGTCGGGGGCGTCCACCTCCGGAGTGTGGGACGACAGGAGTTCGTTCATGGTGCGAAGACTAGGCGCATCACGGGGGCAACTGGCCGGTGATCCACCAAAGTTCAGCCCCACAGGGGAAGAAGAATAGCCTGGGCGGCGGTTGTTCCCGTTTGAGGCTGGGTATCGTTATGCGCTCGCTGCGCCCGGTTCGGGCCCGAGAGAGCGGACGCCGGTGGCCGACTCCGCCACCCGCGCGAGGAACCCCTTGGCTCCCGGTGCGGCGGCGGGCGTCAACCACGCGGGGTCGACGTCGCGCACCGCTACCGTCACGGGCGTACCGGAGAGGGCGAGCGGGAGCGTGTGCACGACCGTGGAGGGGAAGCTGAGGATCGTCCGCCCCACGGGGCCCCGCCGTGCGGCGAGCTCCAGCGGCAGGTCGGGACGGGCGATCTGCAACCCGGCCGCGGAGGCGACGCGTTGGAGCTTGCCGCTCGCCTCCCTGCGGTGCGCGAAGTAGCGCGTGGCGCCGTACTCCCCGGCGAGGCGGGCCACCGCCTCGACGTAGCGCTCCTGGTCGACGACGCCGGTCTCCACCAGCGAGGTGCCGACGAGGTCGGCGCCCTTGGTGAGAAGCGGAGGGCCGAACCGTTCGCGGGTCCACGCGAAGGCGTTGGTGCGCAGCCGCACGCCCGGGGGCGGCTCTATCGGCATGGCGCTGAAGACCTCCACCTCGCGCGCGGGGCCCGGTGTGAGCCGTCGGCGCGCGCCGTGCGAGACCGGAGCGAAGAGCAGCGCGCGGGCGCCGCCCCGCCCGGTGCGGTGCCAGCGCGTGAGCCGTTCCCCGCGGGCCAGTTGGGAGGCGAACTCCATCGTCGCGGTCCCGTCGTCGACCACCACCGCCTGTGCGGCGCCGGCGAGGTTGAGCAGGACCTGGAGGTAGCGCGAGAAGGGATCGCCGATCACCAGGCGCGCGGCGCGCCGGAGTTCGGCGGCGAGCGACACCGCGGCCCTGAGCGGTGCGAGCGCCCCTCCGCGCGCCTCTTGCCAGCGCACCGGGTGGCCCTCGTCCCTCGCCAGCTCCACCATGCGGCGCAACTGGCCCCGCGTCATCGGGTCGCCGGGCGGCAGCACGACGAGCGTGAGGTCCTGCGGACGTGTGAGGTGCGCCCACTCCAGGAGGTTGAGCAGTTGCGCGGGGCTTTCGGCGAAGGCGAGAGTGCGCCCTTCGGCACGCGGGGCGCCCGCGCTCCCGCCGGCGGCGCCCGTCGTCGCGCCGGTACGGCTAGACGGCCGCCGGGACACGGTCCACCCCCTCCCCGGGCGCCCCGCCCTGCTCCGCGACGACGCCGGGCACCCGGCGGAGCTTCTGCATCGGCTTCAACTCGCTCTCGTAGACGCGCTTCACGCCGTCCCCGAGCGACTCCTCGATGGTGCGGATGTCCCTGACCATGCGGCGCAGCCCGCCGGGCTCGACGGAGGCCGCCTGGTCGGAGCCCCACATCGCGCGGTCGAGGGTGACGTGCCGCTCGACGAAGACGGCGCCGAGCGCGACGGCGGCGAGGGTGGTCTGGAGGCCGGTCTCGTGGCCGCTGTAGCCGATCGGGACGTTGGGGAACTCGGTCTGGAGCGTGTGGATCATGCGCAGGTTGAGTTCGCCCGCCGGGGCCGGGTACGTCGAAGTGGCGTGGCAGAGCACGATGTTCTCGCTGCCGAGCACCTCGACGGCGTGCCGGATCTGGCGGGGCGTCGACATGCCGGTGGAGAGGACCACCGTGCGGCCGGTCTCCCGCATGGCGCGCAGGAGGTCGTCGTCGGTGAGGGAGGCCGAGGCCGCCTTGTGCGCGGGCACGTCGAACTTCTCGAGGAAGGCGACGGACTCGACGTCCCACGGCGACGCGAACCAGTCGATGCCGCGCTCGGCGCAGTGCTCGTCGACGGCGCGGTACTCCTCCTCGCCGAACTCGACGCGGTGGCGGTACGCCAGGTACGTCATCCGGCCCCAGGGGGTGTCGCGTTCGACGTCCCACTGGTCGCGCGGGGTGCAGACCTCGGGCGTGCGCTTCTGGAACTTGACGGCGTCGCAGCCCGCTTCGGCCGCGGCGTCGATCAGGCGGAGGGCGTTGTCGAGGTCGCCGTTGTGGTTGATGCCGATCTCTGCGGTGACGTAGACGGGCCGGCCGGGGCCCGCGAGGCGGCTGCCGAGCGTCCGCTGGCGGGTGGTGGTCGGGGTGGTGCTCATCTTCGGGTTTCCCTTCGGTTTCGGTGCGCCGCGGTCCGCGGCGCGGGTCTGCGTGGCGTGCTCAGGTCGCCGCGTCGGACGCCGATACGGCTGCCCGCGGCGGCGGTTGGGCCGCTCCCGCGTGCGCGGGAGCGGGCTCGGGCCCGGCGTGCGCCGGGGCGTCGAGGAGCGGGGCGAGGAGGCGGGCGCGCGCCAGGTCGTGGGGTTCGTCGACCTCCAGGACGCGTGCCGCTTCGGTCCGCACGGGGACGGTGCGGCCGAAGAAGCGGTGCCGTGCGGCGCGGAAGCCGTCGGCGCGCATCGCGTAGGCGGCGCCCGTCTCCAGCAGGTCCTCGGGACGGTCCTGCCGGCGCGGCCTGTGCCTGCTGTCGTGGTTGACGCCGCGTGCGCCGCCCGGCTCGTCGCGCCAGACGAAGCCGTGGAACGGCGCGACGCTCAGCGCGCTGTCCGCGCCGCCGAGCACCGCGCCGGCGACGCCCGCGACGTCACCCGGCGTGACGAACGGGCTCGTGCACTGCACCAGCAGCACCACGTCGACGGTGCGGCCCGTACGCGCCTCGTGGACGTCGAGCGCGTGGAGGACGGCGGCCTCGCTCCCCGCGGTGTCCACCGCCAAGTGCGCCGGACGCTCGACCGCTTCGGCGCCCTCCGGCAGGACGGCGGAGACGATCCCGGCGTCGTCGGTGGAGACGGCGACGGCGGTCGGCTGCGGCGCAGCCAGGCAGGCGCGCACGGCGCGCACCACGAGCGGCGCGCCGCCGACCTCGGCGAGGTTCTTGCCCGGCACGCCCTTCGAGCCGCCCCGCGCGGGGACGACGGCGAGGACCTCGGGCCGGTCGCGGTGGGTCATTCGGGCTCCCTGGCGAAGAGGACGGGGCGGAGGCAGCGTGGGCACGCGCCGGCTGCGTACGGCACGGAGCGCCCCAACGGGACCGCGCCGTACGGGAGTCGGTGCCGTCGGCACCGCGGCCGGCTCACAGCTCCCCCAGCCGGCGCACGACGGGCGCCACCCGCTGCACCCCGTGCCGGTACGCGCCCCGCGCCGTCGTACGGAGCGCGCGGCGCAGGGCGCTCGGACGTGCGGTCGAGGCCGAGCGCCGCAGGGGCTCGCCCTGCGGGTCGAGGCCGTAGCGCGCGAGGACGGCGGCGAGGTGCGCGGGGGCGGTGCGCGGCGTGTAGCACGGGGCGAGCGGCGGCAGTCCCGCACCGGCCGACCGCGCGACGAGGCGCGCGACCCGGGCGCGGGCCGCGTCGAAGGCGTGCGCGTACCACTCCCCCGTGCTCCCGCCCCCGGGCGGAAGCACCCCCTCGCGGGCGCACCACTCGCCGTCCGCCTCGGGGAGCGCGCCCGCGTCGAGCTCGTCCCAGGAGGCGAGGCACCCCGAGCCGAGGAAGTAGTGGTTGCCGAGCGCCTCGCGGACACCGAGGTCGGTGAGGACCGCCGTCGGCACGCCGCGGTGGAGCGACTCCAGCGCGGCCGTCGAACTCACGGTGACGAGCAGGTCGGTCCGCTCCAGCACCTCCCCCATGTGCCCGTGGACGAGGCGGCAGTTGGGCGGCAGGCCGCCGGGGAGCGAGCGGGCCAGCCGCTGGTAGGGCTGCTCCTCGATGTGCGTGGTCTGCTCGCCCGGTTTGCTCCGCAACTTGACGAGCACCTGGCGATCGGGGTGCGCCCGCGCGTGCTCCGCGGCGCGCCGCAGCAGATAGCGCCGGTCCGCACGGCCTGCGGGGACGGACGGCTGGGTGGCGAAGACGACCGTGAACGGGCGCCCCGTGTCCGCAGGTTGGGGCACCCCCGGCTCGTGCGCCCCGTCGAGGAAGGGGAGCGCGCACTCCGTCACGCCGTCCGGGTCGGCCCCTGCCCCGCGGTACACCTCGCGGAAACGGGCCGCGTCCGCGGGCGAGTTGGCGAGGACGACGTCGGCGCCGTGGCGCAGCAGCAGCCCGTCGGCGAGCTTCTCGTAGACGACGCCGACGTACCCGGTGACCATCACGGGGCGCCGCAGCGGCCCCGCCCCCGGTGCGGCGGCGCGCTGCGCGGCCGCCGCACCGTGCAGCATCGACTGCACCGCGCCGCCCACGCAGGCGAGCACGATCGCGTCGTACCCGGGGTCCCGCTCGGCGGCGGCGCGGACGAACTCGGCCGTCGTCACCTCGCGCAACGAGTCGGCGTCGGCGTCGACTTCGGCGAGCTGGCGCGGCGTCGGCGTCGCCCTGCCGCGCAGCAGCAGGCCGTCGAGGTGCGCCCCGGGCGCAAGCCTGCGTGCGGTGAGCGCGCCCCATTTCCAGCGCGTGTCGGAATCCGCGAGCACGGCGACGCGCTGCGGCGCGGAATGCGCCGAGTTTTCACCGACGGCTTCTGCAAAAGTACCTGTGAGCACGCCGAAGACATTAGGGAGCAGAAATCCCCGGAGGCCGAACGGAAAGGCAACAGACGGTGAACAACGGCGCACCGCGGGGCGGTTCACCTGCCCGCCATGCGCCGTTCACCACGGCGATCACACCAGGACACACCCCTGCGCCGACGCGGGCCTAGCCTTTCTCCCCGTGGTCAAGCTCTCCGTCATCGTGCCGTTCTACAACGTGCGCGACTACGCACCCGACACTCTCGCAAGCCTGCAGGAAAACACCGGCGAGGACGTCGAGTTCCTCCTCGTCGACGACTGCTCGACCGACGGCACACGCGCGCTCCTGGAAAAGGCGGAAAGGGAACTCCAAGGCGCCGTGCTCGTGCCGCGGGAAGAGAACGGCGGCCTCGCCTCCGCGCGCAACTCCGGACTCGCGCGCGCCGAGGGCGAGTTCGTCACCTTCCTCGACGGGGACGACTGGCTCGCGCCCGGCTACTACGCGCGGCTCCTCTCCGCGGCGGAGAAGCTGCGCTGCGACTTCCTCCGCACCGATCACGTCCGGTGCACCGGCAGGTCCCGCACGATCGCGCGCGTGCCGCACGGGCGCCGCGAGGTCGTCGAGGACCCGCGCGGCGCGATCCTCCCCGCCGACCGCACCACCTCCGTCGACTACGCGTACGCCTGGGCCGGCATCTACCACCGCCGCCTCCTCGACCGCGGGCTCCTCCACTTCACCGAGGGCCTGCGCACCGCGGAGGACCGGCCGTGGATCTGGCGGCTCCACCGGGAGGCCGAGTCCTTCGCGGCCGTCGGCCTCCTCGGGGTCTTCTACAGGCGCGGCGTCGCCTCCTCCCTCACCCAGATCGGCGACGTACGCCAACTCGACTTCCTCCGCGCCTTCGACCAGGTCGTCACCGAGACCGCCGAGGACCGCGACGCCGCGGCGCTCCTCCCCAAGGCCGTCCGCACCTACTGCGCGATCATCGCGCACCACCTCACCAGCGGCCGGTTCGAACCGCGCGTGGCCCGCCTGCTGCGCGCACGCAGCGCGGCAGCGCTGCGCACCCTCCCGCCCGCCGTGCGGGACGAGGCGCTCCACGCGATGGACGCGCCACGCGCGGCCCGGCTGCGCCGGCTGCTGCGCCGCCCCACGCGCGCGGCGCCGCCGGCCGGCGTACCGCGCCTCTCCCCCGACGGCGCCGGCCCCGCCCGCCGGGCAGCGAACGGAGCCTCCGTCTGATGCGCACCAGAATCCTCCTCGCCTCCACGCTCTACGGCGCCGCCACCCTCGTCGCCGCCGAGGAGTCGGGGCTCCTCGGGCCCGCGGGACGGCGCCTCCTCCTCGTCAGCAACAACGCCGCCGTGCCCGAGACCACGCCGGCGCTCGACGCCGCGCCCGGATTCGCCGTGCTGCGGGGCGCGTTCGACTCCGTCGCGTCGTGGAACGACGCCATCAGGCCGCTCCACCCCGGCGGTTGGTCGCCCCGCGCCGACGAGGTCCCGCTCTGGGAGCGGCACCTGCGGCGGCTGTGGGGGCTCGGCGAGGACGAGGTGGAGCTCGTCGTGGAGTCGATCCAGGTCGATCCGGCGCTCGCGCTCTGCCGGATCTTCACCGACGCGCCCGTCACCGTCTACGCCGACGGACTGATGAGCTACGGGCCGACCCGCAACAGGCTCGACCCGCTCGTCGGCTCCCGCATCGACCGCCTCCTCCACCTCGACCTCGTACCGGGCCTGCGTCCGCTGCTGCTCGGCGAGTTCGGCGTACCGGCCCGGGTGGTGCCGCTCGACGCCTTCCGCTCGGTGCTCGACCGCCTCGCGCGGGCCGCGCCCGCCGAAGTCGAGGCGGCGCCGCACGGAGGCGCGCTCCTGCTCGGGCAGTACCTCGGGGCGCTCGGCATCCTCAGCCACGACGAGGAGGAGCAGCTCCACCTGTCGATGGTGCGCGGCGCCGCCGCGCGCGGACACCGCACGGTCCTCTTCAAGCCGCACCCGGTGGCCCCGCTCCGCTACACCGACGCGCTGCGCGACGCGGCCGACGCGCTCGGCGTCGACCTCACCGTGCTCGACGCGCCCGTCCTCGCCGAGACGCTCTGCGCCCGCACCCGCCCCGCCCTCGTCGCCGGGTGCTTCTCCACCGGCCTCTTCACCGCCGCCGCCTGCTACGGCATCCCCGTCGCACGCACCGGAACCGGGATGCTGCTGCGACGGCTCGCGCCGTACGAGAACAGCAACCGCGTCCCCGTCACCCTCGCGGACGCGCTCCTGCCCGAGTTGGGCGACCCGGAGGCGACACCGGCCGCGGACCTCGCGGCCACCGGAGGGGTCACCGCGCTGGTCCGCGCCGTGGGGTTCGCGATGCGGCCACGGCTCCACCCCGAACTGCGCGGCGAGGCCGAGCTGTTGCTGTCGGCCCGGCGCTCAGAACCGGCCCTCCTCCGCTACTTCGACCGCCGCCGCCTCGCCGTCCTCGGCCTCCCGGGCGCACTACCGCCGGCGCTGACCCGGATGGTGCGCGACCCCAGGGTCCGCCGGCTCGCGCGCCGCGCTCCGCGCTCGCTGCGGCAGGCGGTGACGGGGTAGCACGACGGCGCGCGCCCCCGCCACCGGGAGCGCGCGCCGTCGGGGCCGCCGTCCGGCTACAACACCAGCGAGAGCAGCAGCACGAAGACGAGCGAGGCGACCGAGATCAGCGTCTCCATCACCGACCACGTCTTCACCGTCTGCCCGACGTCCATCCCGAAGTACTCCTTCACCAGCCAGAATCCGGCGTCGTTGACGTGGCTGAAGAAGAGCGAGCCGGCGCCGACGGCGAGGACGAGCAGCGCCGTGTGCGTGCTGGACATGTCGGCGGCGAGCGGCGCGACGAGGCCGGCGGCCGAGATCGTCGCGACGGTGGCGGAACCGGTCGCGAGGCGGATGCCGACGGCGATCAGCCAGCCGAGGAGGAGCGCGGAGATGTTCCAGTCCTCCGAGAAGCGGAGGATCATGTCGCCGACGCCGATGTCGATGAGCGTCTGCTTGAAGCCGCCGCCCGCGCCCACGATGAGCAGGATGCCGGCGATCGGCACCAGCGACTTCTCGACCGTGGTGGCGACCCGCTGGGTGCCGAACCCGGCGGCCCGCCCGAGCGTGAACATCCCGACGACGGCGGCCGCGAGGAGCGCGATCATCGGCGAGCCGACGACGTCCATCACACGCTGCACCCCGGCCTCGGGGTCGTCGACGATGACGTCGGTGAACGCCTTGGCGAGCATCAGCACGACCGGCAGCAGCACCGTCGCCAGCGTCGCGGCGAAGCGGGGGCGGCGCTTCAGCTCCTCGGAGGGACGCTGCGGGACGAGGCCCTCGGGCGGCGTGACGTCGACCCAGCGGTCGGCGTACCGGGCGAAGAGCGGCCCCGCGATGACCGCCACCGGGACCGCGATGAGGACGCCGAGCGCGAGCGTGACGCCGAGGTCGGCGTCGAGGGAGTCGATCGCGGCGAGCGGGCCGGGGTGCGGCGGCACGAGGCCGTGCATGACGGAGAGTCCTGCGAGTGCGGGGATGCCGATCCGCATCAGCGAGTACTGGCCGCGCTTGGCGACGAGCAGCACCACGGGGATGAGCAGGACGATCCCGACCTCGAAGAAGAGCGGGAGTCCGACGATCCCGGCGATGAGGACCATCGCCCAGGGCATCGCCCGGTTCCCGGTGCGGGCGAGGATCGTGTCGACGATCTGGTCGGCGCCGCCCGAGTCCGCGAGGAGTTTCCCGAGGATGGCGCCGAGTGCGATGAGCACGCCGACGCCCGAGACGGTCTCGCCGAGTCCCGCGGTGAAGCTCTCGATCGTCTTGTCGGGGGAGGCGGCGGCCACCGAGCCGAGGACGAGGGAGCCGATGGTGAGGGCGAGGAAGGCGTGCAGCCTCCACTTGGTGATCAGCAGCACGATCGCGGCGATGCCGACCAGAACGGCGATGCCGAGCTGAAGGTCGCCCGCCGAGGTTATCTTCTCGGCCGAATCGCCTGCTGCCAGCATCTCGACGCTGAGATGACGCACGGGAGTTCCTTTACGGACAGGGGGTCGAAGAGGGGTGTGGCGCGCCGCGTGGGCGGCGCGCGGGGAGGCTCACCCGGCGGACGCGCCGCCGCTGCGGGCCTCTTCGCCGGAGGCGCGGGGATCGGGGTCGTGCCCCTCCGACGCTCCGGCACCGAGCGCGGTGAGCGCCTCGCGCGCCACCGCCTCGGGGGGCTGGTCGACGGAGACGGCGGTGCCCGACTCGTCGGAGCCGAGCGGCTCGAGCGTCGCGAACTGCGAGTCGAGGAGTTCGGGCGGCATGAAGTGGCCCTGCCGGCCCCGCATCCGCTCGGCGATCAACTCGCGGTCGCCGACGAGGTGCAGGAAGAAGAGGCCGGGCGCCGCGGCGCGCAGCCGGTCGCGGTAGGCCCGCTTGAGCGCGGAGCAGCTCACGACGCCGCCGGACCCGTCCCTGCCGTGCGCCCACTCGCCGATGGCGTCGAGCCAGGGGATCCGGTCGTCGTCGTCGAGGGAGACGCCGGAGGACATCTTGGCGATGTTGGCCGGGGGGTGGAAGTCGTCGGCCTCCGCGTAGGGGACGCGGAGTTCGGCGGCGAGCAGCTCGCCCACCGTCGTCTTCCCCGTGCCCGCCACTCCCATGACGACCACCACAGGGGCGGCGCTCGCGGCGTTCATCGCTACCTCGCTGGATACGGCTCTCGGGCGTGCGCCCTGGTTGTGCGGACCGGCCGGAGTCCGCTGCGTACGGCGGCTCCCGGCGTCGCGCGGCGGCACCGGCCGTCGCTTCGGCCTCGGCCACTCAACCCGACTGATCACACGTATTCAAGAGGTGGGCCATAAAAAGTCATACTTAAAGCGCGTGACGGTTGCCACGCTCCCCGCCTCCCCGGGGAGGGGGCGCGGCAGCCTGCGTAAGCTGGGCACTTCCGGGCGAAGAGCGGACAGGAGAGCGCAGGCCGATGGCGGAGCAGGCGGACAGCCGCGGGCAGGGGCTGCACGCCCGCCTCCTCGACGCGCTCGGTCCCGCGATCACCGCGGGCGAGTACCCGCCGGGCACCGTGCTCCGCACCGACGAGGTCGCCGAGCGGTACGAGGTCTCCCGCACCGTGGTCCGCGAGGCGGTCCGCGTCCTGGAGTCGATGCATCTCGTGGAGTCGCGCCGACGGGTCGGCCTCACCGTGCTGCCCACGGCGGAGTGGAACGTCTACGACCCGCAGGTGATCACCTGGCGCCTCGCAGGCGCCGACCGCCCGCGCCAGCTGCGCTCGCTCACCGTCCTGCGGTCGGCCGTCGAGCCGGCGGCGGCGAGGCTCGCCGCCGAGAGCGCGACGCCGCAGCAGTGCGCAGAACTCACGGAGCACGCCCTCGGCATGGTCGCCACCTCCCGCGGGCACCGGCTCGGCGAGTACCTGGAGCACGACGTCGCCTTCCACCGCGTCGTCCTCAACTCCTCGGGCAACGAGATGTTCGCGCGCCTCGGCGACGTCGTCGCCGCCGTCCTCACCGGCCGTACCCGCCACGACGTCATGTTCAGCGATCCGCGGCAGGAGGCCGTCACCATGCATGTGCAGGTGGCGGAGGCGGTGCGCGAGGGGGACGGCGAGCGCGCCGAGTCGGTGATGCGCAACATCACGGTCGACGCGATGGCGGAGCTCGACGTCCTGGCGCCCTGACCGGACGCTACGGGTGTCCCGCAGACCGGTGCAGCAGCGCTTCGTCGGGCCACCGCTCGTGCCAGCGCCGGTCCGCCTCCAGCTCGGCGGCGAGCGAGACGAGGAGCGGCTCGCTCGCTTCGGGCCCCAAGAGCTGGGCGCCGAGCGGGAGTCCGGGGCCGCGTCCCCCGTCCACGGGGGCGGGCGCGAACCCTGCGGGGACGTTGACGGCCGGCCAGCCGAGGACGTTCCACGGCCAGGCGTAGGGGCAGTGGGCGATCATCGTGCGGTCGGTCCGCCAGCCGCTGAGCCCGGTGAAGGCGCCCACCCTCGGAGGCGGCGTCGCCGTGGTCGGTGCGAGGACGACGTCGTACCGGTGGAAGATGCGGCCGACGCGGCGCCGCAGCGGGGTCTCCGCTGCCCGGGCCGCACGCAGGATCGGACCGCCGAGCAGCCGCCCGGTGCGGACGGCACCGAGCGTGCGCGGGTCCAACAGACGGCGCTCGGGGGCGCGTTCGGACCAGGTGCGCACGCCGGCGGTCGCCCGCGGTACGAACGTGAGGCCGATCGGGCCGTATCGCGGCTCCGCCTCCTCCACCCGGTGGCCGAGCAGCGCCAGCCGCTCGGCGAGAGCGCGCACCGCCGACTCGACGAGCGGGTCGAGGGCCTTCGGCGTCGCCGTGAAGGGCATGCCGGTGGAGAGGGCGATGCGGAGACGCTCGGGCGGGCGGTCGGCAGCCGGGAGCACGTCGACGGGTGCGGGCCTGTGGAGGTCGCCGGGTGCGTTGCCGCTGGCGGCGGCGAGGAGGAGCGCGGCGTCCCTGACGGTGCGCGCGAGCGGCCCGTTGACCGTGATCCCGTTGAACGCCTCCGCCTCCGGCCAGGTGGAGATGCGCCCGCGCTGCGGCTTGATCCCGACGAGGTGCGTCCAGGCCGCGGGGATGCGCACGGAGCCCGCCCCGTCGGAGCCGAGCGCCGCGGCCACGAGCCCCGCCGCGACCGCCGCCGCCGAGCCTCCCGAGGAGCCGCCGGGGGTGTGGTCCGGGTTCCAGGGGTTGCGGGTGTCGCCGAAGACGGGGCCCTCGGTGAAGGGCCACTGTCCGAGTTCGGGGCTGTTGGTCTTGCCGACGATCACAGCGCCCGCGGCGCGCAGACGGCGCACGGACTCGCCGTCGCACGCCTTCGGCGGGAAGGCCCCGCCGCAGCCGAAGGCGGTGGGCTCGCCCGCCACGTCGGTGTCGTCCTTCACTGCCAACGGCACGCCGAGCAGCGGGCGTTCGGAACCCGCGAGGCCGCGCGCGAGCGCGGCGTCGGCCGCGTCCGCCTCGGCGAGCGCGGCTTCCTCGCGCACCAGGCGGAAGGCGTTGACGACCGGCTGCGTCGCGGCGATCCGGTCGAGGGCGCGCCGGGTGAGCGCGCGCGAGGTGGTCTCGCCCGCGGCGAGGGCGCGCGCCTGCTCGGCGAGCCCGGGGGCGCGCACCACCGGTTCCGTACTCTCCGCCACGGTGCCCACCTCCACGGCGGGCGCCCCGGGGACGGTCCCCGGGTTCAGGTCGCCGAGGGGCGACCGTCGGATACCCGCCAGTAGTCCGGCCCTCATCCTGCTGACAGGCGGCGCCGAGTCAACCCCCGCACGGCGAGCGGCCGTCGGGCCCGCACGAATGCACCACCGCGCGCGTGCGCCGGCTCAGAAGGCGTCGGTCGGGACGTAGGCGCCCCAGACCTCCCGGAGCGTGTTGCAGACCTCGCCGACGGTCGCGCGGGCACGCAGCGCCTCCTTCATCGGGTAGAGGACGTTCTCCTCCTCGCCCTCGGCCGCCTTCCGCAGCGCGGCGAGCGCGGTGTCGACGGCGCCCTGGTCGCGCTCGGCCCGCAGCCGCGCGAGCCGCTCGACCTGCTGCTGCTCGATCGCCGGGTCGACGGTGAGCGGCTCGTACGGGTCCTCCTCCGCGAGCTGGTACCGGTTGACGCCGACGACGACGCGCTCGCCGCTGTCCTGTTCCTGAGCGATCGCGTACGCGCTGCGCTCGATCTCGTTCTTCTGGTAGCCCTGCTCGATCGCGTGGACGGCCCCGCCCCGCTCCTCGACCTGCTCCATCAACTCCAGCGCCTTCGCCTCCACCTGGTCGGTGAGGGACTCGACGACGTAGCTGCCGGCGAACGGGTCGACGGTCGCGGTGACGTCGGTCTCGTAGGCGAGCACCTGCTGGGTGCGGAGCGCCAGCCGCGCCGACTTGTCGGTCGGGAGCGCGAGCGCCTCGTCGTAGGAGTTGGTGTGGAGCGACTGCGTCCCGCCGAGCACGGCACCGAGCGCCTGCACCGTCACGCGCGCAAGGTTCACCTCGGGCTGCTGCGCCGTGAGTTGGACGCCGGCCGTCTGGGTGTGGAAGCGGAGCATCAGGGACTTGGGGTTCTCGGCACCGAACTCCTCGCGCATCACCTTCGCCCAGATCCGCCGGGCCGCACGGAACTTGGCGACCTCCTCCAGGATCGTCGTCCGCGAGACGAAGAAGAACGAGAGCCGGGGCGCGAAGTCGTCGACGTCCATCCCCGCGGCGACGGCGGTGCGCACGTACTCGATGCCGTCGGCGAGGGTGAAGGCGATCTCCTGCGCGGGCGTCGCGCCGGCCTCCGCCATGTGGTAGCCGGAGATCGAGATCGTGTTCCACTTCGGGATCTCGGCACGGCAGTACTTGAAGATGTCGGCGATGAGGCGGAGCGAGGGCTGCGGCGGGAAGATGTAGGTGCCGCGCGCGATGTACTCCTTGAGCACGTCGTTCTGGATGGTGCCGGTGAGCTTCTGCGGGTCGGCGCCCTGCTCCTCGGCGACGAGTTGGTAGAGGAGGAGCAGCAGCGCGGCGGGCGCGTTGATCGTCATCGACGTGGAGACCTTCTCCAGCGGGATGCCGCCGAAGAGGACGCGCATGTCGTCGATCGAGTCGATGGCGACGCCGACCTTGCCGACCTCGCCCGAGGCGAGGGGCGCGTCCGAGTCGTGGCCCATCTGGGTCGGCAGGTCGAAGGCGACCGAGAGGCCCATGGTGCCGTTCTCGATCAACTGCTTGTAGCGCGCGTTCGATTCGGAGGCGGTTCCGAACCCCGCGTACTGCCGCATCGTCCAGGGGCGGCCGGTGTACATCGTGGGATAGACACCTCGCGTGTACGGAAAGGCGCCGGGATCGCCGAGCCGTTCGGCGTGGTCCCATCCGTCCAGCGCGCCGGGGCCGTAGACCGGTTCGATGGGCTGGCCTGACTCCGACTGGCGTGCCGCCATGGTGCTGCCTCCGTACGTTCGCGCCTGCGACGGCGCCCGCGGGAGGCGGGGCGGCGTCGCCGAGAGTGTGGGTGCGTACGGCACGGACTGTAGCGATCGCCCTGCGAACAGTGGAGGTGTGCACGCTGGGACCTTGCTCACAGCCGACGTAGGTGGCTCCGCGCTCCCCGATTCCCGTGTGTCGTGCGCCGGTTGAGGAGGCGCCCCCGCGTACGCGCCAGGGGCTCGGCGGGGCGTTGTGCGCCCGATCGAGGTTCACGGGAGAGGTGGAGTGGGAATTGATGTGCTGCGAGACAGTCGCTGCCCGGGGGGACTCTCATGGCCGGTCGAAGAAGAGGCACGGAGCGCGCACCGCACGCGCGCGCGGAGCGCGAGTGTGCGCGTGACGCCCCGGAGCGCGCGCGGGTCCCGGCCCGACGCCGCGGACGACTCGCCGTGGCGGGGCTCGCGCTCGGCGCCGTCACCGCGCTCGCCGGCTGCCAGGTCGACACCTCGGGCGAGCCCTCCGTCCGGGTCTCGCGCCTCCCCGAGGAGCCGGTGGCCCGCTCCTCGCCACCGCCCTCCCCCTCCGACGCACCGGCCGCCGTCCCCGAGCCGAGCAGCCCCGCGCCGCGGACGAGCAGCAGCACCCCGTCGCCCCCGCCACCGCCGCCCGACCCGGTGCTGATGCGGTCGGGGCAGGAGAGCGGCCAGGTGCGCGAACTCCAGGCGCGGCTTCAGCAGTTGAAGCTCTTCTCGGTCAACCCCACGGGGTACTACGGCGACATCACCACCGCCTCGGTGAAGGCGTTCCAGCGCAAGCAGGGCAGCCCCCGCACCGGCAACGTCTCCCCGAGCGACTGGACCGCGCTCCGGGCGCGCACCTCCCAGCCGACGAAGCTGGAGCTCCACCCGACGACCTCCCGCCCGCTCGCCGATCCCGACCCGCGCTGCCGCACCGGCCGCGCCCTCTGCATCAGCAAGAAGAGCCGCACCCTCGCCTGGATGGTCGACGGCGAGGTCCGCTCGGCGATGGACGTCCGCTTCGGCTCGGCCTACACGCCCACGCGCGAGGGGAAGTTCAAGGTCGACTTCAAGAGCCGCCGCCACCACTCGACGATCTACGACACCCCCATGCCGTACGCGCTGTTCTTCAGCGGCGGCCAAGCCGTCCACTACTCCGCGGACTTCGCCGCCACCGGGTACTCGGGCGCCTCGCACGGCTGCGTCAACGTCCGGGACAAGAAGCGGATCATCGCGCTCTTCGACGCGGTACGCGCCGGCGACAAGGTCGTCGTCTACAAGTGACGCCGCACTCGCGGCAGCGGAGGAAGCGGGGGCGCGGGCGGGACCGGGGGAACGTGTCCCGCCCGCGCCGATGCGCGCGCCCAGGGGTACGGGGGGAACCCCGGGCGTCATCGCGCAGCCGATGACCAGTCGGCTCACTCCCTTCTGCGCTGCCGCACCGGAAAGTGTCACACCGCCGCACACCTGCGCCCTGTGGTCTCCGTCACTCCTGCCGCCGGGGCGGGGCTCTTGCGGAATGCCTTGGTCAACGTCCGTCGTGCGGGGGGCTGGTGGCGACCGGGATTCCTCGGAAAAGGTCGCCCGCGGGCCCGCGGGCCGAAGCCCCCGCGGCCGGTGGTGGAGCCCCCGTCCGACATCGGCGGAGGCGTCATCTGTGCCGCGCCGCCCGGGACTTGCCACAATCCCGACGTGAGCCGCGACCGCACCTCCCGCCCCGGGCCCTCCGCATGGCCCGGGTATGCCGCATGCACGCTCGGCCTGTTGTACGCCGCCGTCAGCGCCTACTGGGCGGCAGGCGGCACGGCCGGTCTCGACACCGTCGGCGGCGAACTGGCTCGATCGACCCGGGCCCGCGATCCCGGAATGGTGGCGGTGCTCTGGCTCACCGTCGGCCTCAAACTCGTCGCCGCGCTGCTGGGGTTGGCGCTCGTGCGTCCTCGGCGGCGGATGCCGCGCCGTCTTCTGCTGACCCTTTCCGGGGTTGCCGCTGTGGTACTCACCGCGTACGGAGGTCTGTTGGTCGGCGGGCAGGCGCTGGTGAAGGCGGGAGTGCTGGGGACGTCGTCGGACGTGGACCGGACGGCGTTCGACTGGCACCTGTTCCTGTGGGACCCGTGGTTTCTCGTCTGGGGACTGCTCCTGGGTGCGGCCGCGTACCGCGAAGGGCTTTCGCGGAACGCTCGGCCGTAGGCGCTCGCCGGTGGACGTCCCGCCGCCCGTGTTCCGAGCTCGACCGGGACGTCGTCGTCCAGCGGTCCCGTCTCCCGGCACGTCCCGGTTCAAGTGCATGTCGGGGCCCGGCCGTCGACAACGCGACGCGGGTCCGCGCCCCGCCGCCGGCCGGCGCGCCGAACGTCGCCGTCTCCGGATGCGCTGACCGCCGTGCGGACTCGGCGCCGGCGTGTGCGCCGGCCGGAACCCACCACCGACGGGACCGAATGCGACCGAACCGTTGGGCTTCGGACGCCCGCCGGCAGGGACGCGACCGCGGCATCTCCGGGCACGCCGGATTGTCGACGCGCACGTGCCGCGTGCGCGGGGTCGCTGAGGACCGGCCCGCTACGGCCCCGCCGGTGTCGGGACGGCCGCGCCCTCGGGTGTGGGACCGGGTGCGAACGAGCCCCCTGCGCCCTCGCTTTCGGAGGAGTCGTCCTCGTCGTCGTCCTCGTCGCCGTCGCCCGGGACGCTCGGGACGCCCGGGCTCCCTTCCGGGGAGCTGGGCTTGGTGGGCGGTGCCGGGTCCCCGCCGCCCGGTCCGGTGCCGCCGGGTGACGAGGTGCCGACGTCGCCGCCCGGCGCGGACCAGCCGCGGCCCGAGCAGAAGGAGCGGACCGCGTTCCTGCCGCCGGCCGCTTGCTCCAGCTTGGCGCGCTGCTTGGAGTTGAGCACACCGTCCGCGTACGCCTCGCAGAGCGCGTTGGCGAGCTTGCCGTGGCCCGTGCCGTGCCGGGGGCCGTCGCGGTGCTTGCGGCCGTCGCCGTCCTCGGAGTCGTCGTCCGCGCCGGGGCTCTTGCTGCCATCGTTCTCGTCGTCGTCGCGCGAGGGCTTGCGCGAGCCGTCCTCGTCCTCCCAACTCCCCGTGCTGCCGGGGGCGGGCTCGTCCCGCTCGGGGGACCGGAAACCGTCCGGGCTCGAGAGCGGCGAGGCGCTCGCCGCGGGGGCCTCCCCACCGAACGGACTCGGCAGCACGCCGGTGCCGGCCGCGACGGCGACGCCGCCGAGCGCGCACCCGGCGAGCGCCACGGCGAAGCCGGCGCGCAACGGCACACCCGCCACCGCCCACCGCGCGCCGTGCACTCGGCCACGGTCGCGCGCACCCGTCGAGGCGCTGCGGAGCAGCCCGGCCTGTGCGCTGCGGAACGCCTCGACGGCCGCCGTCTCGCCGGGCAGTTCATCGCCGCCGTGCCGCGGCGAGGGCCCCAGCTGCCGGGCTGCGAGATCGTCCAGGACGGCGTCGAGCCGCGCGTGGCGATCCGCCGCCTGCTCCTCCTCGGGGCCGCGGCCCGCACCCGTCCCCGCGCTGCGGGCAGGGGAATCCGACGCCGGGGGCAGCGGTCTTCCACGCAGCAGGCGCTCCGCTGCCTCTCCGTCCAGCCAGCCATACCGGTCCGCCATCACGTATCCCTCAGCGTTGTCACGACGCTCGGCGTCACACCGAAGGTCATGTTTCGCCCCCGTCCGCTCCGGCGGAGCCACGCCCCGAGGCCCGCCGCAACCTGCCCTTCGGCGGCAGCGCCTGCACCGCCTGCGGCGCCCCGCTCTCCGATTCCTCCAGCAGCTCCGCGAGCTTGCGCAGTCCGCGGTGGGCCGCGGTGCGCACCGCCCCCGGGCGCTTCCCCAGTACCTCCGCCACGCTCTTCGCGTCGAGCCCCACGACGACGCGCAGCACCACGGCCTCGGCCTGGTCCCTGGGGAGGCACGCGATGAGCTCCATCGTCCGCCCGGTGTCGAGCGACTCCAGTGCCTCCTGCGCCGTGTCCGTCTCCCCCGGCAGCGCGGCGAGTTCGCTCTCGTCGCCGCCGACCGCCGGGCGCCGCCCGCGCATCCGGATGTGGTCGAGCGCCCGGTTGCGCGCGATCCGCGCCGTCCAGCCGCGGAACCTGTCGCCGTCGCCGTGGAACCGCGCGAGGTCCCTGGCGATCTGGAGCCACGCCTCCGAGGTCACGTCCTCGGCGTCGGCCTCGGGCACGAGCGTGCGGACGTACCCCAACAGCCTGGGATGCACGGCGCGGTAGACGGTGCGGAAGGCGTCCTCGTCCCCGTCCTGCGCCGCCCGCACCGCAGCCGTCAGCTGTGCGTCGTCCCCCTGCACGCTCGTTTCTCGCTCCACTCCGCGAACTTGCGACGGTCGTTGCTCGGCCACGCCTGGATGTGGGGCCCGTCCCTGCCGTGCTCGGCCGCTCCGCCCAGGAGCGGCTCGGTGCTCCCCGGCCATACACCCGGGGTCTGCTCGCGCACCAGCTCTTTGCCGATGCGATGCAGCACGCTAAGGGCAAGTGTGCTCGCTCGTCCATGCCGAGCACCGCGCGGGTCCGTCCTGCCTCCCGGCCCCGGACAGGCGTCGCGTCTCCCGGCGGACGGAGCGCCCCCGGCATATGCAATGTGGACGACGGCCCAGGCAGCGGGAGTTGGGGACGACCGCGCGAGACACGGGTAACAGTTTCGGGCCGCCCGGCGCAGAGGGGAGTACGGGCCTGCCAGAGGCACAGCGCGCGCCCGTGCCAGACGACCGGGGTCTCTCCTGTGGGGGGTGGCGACCCCGGTCGTCCTTTGTACGCGTTCCGGCGCCGGGGCGGCCGGTGAGCGGTACCTCACGGGGCCTGGCCGGATCTCGGACTCGTCACCCGCGTTGGTGTCTTCGACACGGCGCCTGTGCTTGATCGCGTATTCCCGAGCGCCCCTGGGAAGGTTCTGCTGCGCGCCTTGCGGTGCGGCGAAGGACCTCGAATTCGTCCGGTGCGCATGCCGGGTCGGCGCGTTCCGAGAGGTCGTGCGTCGACACGGCGCCGGAGGAATCCCAGCCCCATTTGCATTTCTTCGTCGCGGCGCTGTGGCTGGGGCGTCGCCCCTCCCGGTGGCCTCCAACGAGCGCGACGGTTCCGGCGGTTGTCACGTCGTGGCAGACGTGATCACCGAAATTGCGGCGTGAGACCACTGCTTCGAGGTGGGGTTTTTCGAGCACGGCGATACCGCCCCCGGACGCGACGTCCGCGGTGGAATGGGGAAGGGCACCAGGGCAGAGCCGCCCGAGAAAGCCGACGGGGCCGCGACTGCTCACGGCGGCTCCCGCGTCGGCGTCACTCACCCGCCGGTGAGCGTGCGGAAGATGAGGTCGGCGCGCGACTCCGGGGGCGGGGCGCCCGTGCCGCTCGTCGCCCCGTCCGGAGGTCGTGCGGTGTCGACGGTCCGTGTCGGCGGCGGACCGGTCTCTGCGAGGAGCGGTACGAAGTCGCCGCCGCGCCGGCGCAGTACCAGGTGAGGCCGGCCTTCGGCGCCGGTGCCGGGGAAGGTGTGCGCCGTGCCGTCCTCGTCGACGAGGGTGAGCGTGACGCCCGTCGCCGCGGCCACCCACCTCGCCATCGTCTCGTCGGCCCGCTGCCGCCAACCGGCCCGTCCCGCGTGCCGGGCGAGCTCCGCTGCCGCCTCGTGCGCCGGCGCGTCCAGGAGCCCGGCCACGGCGTTCCGTTCGCCGGGCGGCGGCGCCTGCCCGAGTATCCGCGCCGGATCGCGCCGGACCTGCGCCGCCTGCTCCCGGTGCGCCCGCCGCTCGCCGTCCGGGAGCCCGGCCGTCTGCGCGGCGTGCTCG
>NZ_AJTQ01000170.1 GCF_000262345.1 Streptomyces xiaopingdaonensis
ACGGTGCCGTCAGGGCCGCGCAGTGTCCCGTCCCGTTCCAGCGTGTACCGGGACGTCTCGTCCGTGCTCGTCGCCGCCCACGGCCACCTGGTGTGGCTCGGGTGCCGCCCTTCGGACGGCGCCGTCGTCTCGCTCGACGTCTCCGGCGGAGCCCAGGGACGCGCCCCCTCGGGCAGGGCCACCTGGAAGAAGCCGTCCACCAGGAACAGCGTCGGTTCCGGGCCCGCCGCACCGAACTCCGTCGCCGGGTCCATCCCCGCGGGCAGGAACCGGTGCGCCCGGCCGTCCTCGGTGACCACCGTCAGCGGTGTGCCCAACTCGCGTGCCGCGAGCACCGGCAGGACATCCGCCGCCCAGTGGTCCCAGGTCTGCGCGTCCGCCTCGTCGAAGTCCCTGGACAGGGCGGCGGTCGCCAGCCGCAACCGCTCCTCGTCCGTCAGCCACCGCTGTTCCGGCACCGTGCCCACCGCCCGGAACTCGGCGGCGTGCGCCCCTTCCAGTCGGACGCCTGCCGCGTCCAACTCCGCCTGGGTGAAGGCGTCCGCGCGCCCCGGCGCGAGCGCCAGCAGCACGTCCCGGTTCGACGGGTCCGCCAGCGCCGACACCAGGCGGGCACGCACGGTCTCCACGTCCGCAGGGGAGCCCCACCAGCTCGTCGCGAACCTCGACCAGAAGCCGGTGGACACCAACGGGGCACGCGGCAGGTGGTACTTCGCCGCCGCCGTCAACGCGTGGAAGAACGACGCCCCACCGTGCGTCACGGGGTGGGCCACCAGGTTCGGCCGGGGGTTCGCGCCTGCCGCCGGCGACTGAGCCGGGGTCAGCCTGCGCTCGGTCCCCGACCCGCCGGAGACCCGGTACTCCGCCGGCGGACGCTCGCGCCACGCGGGGGGCTCGTACGCAGGCACCGGTGGGCGCGAGGGCGAACCGCCCTTCGCCGTCGCGGGGTTGGTGTAGTGCGACTCCGTCAGTCGGCTCGCCGCCGCGTGCAGCCGCTGCCGCTGCTGCGCCGCGGCCTCCGTACGCCCTGCCCACAGCTCGGTGTCCGCGCGGGCCTGCCGCCACTCACGCACCCGTTCCAGCGCCTCGTCGGTGTGTGCGGAGGTGGCGGTCGTGGTGCCCGAGTCGTCGCGTGCGAGGTCCTGTTGGGCGCTGTCCATCGCCGTCCACGCCGCGCGCGACCGGGCCCGCGCGTCGTAGTACTGCGACTCGGCCGCCACCAAGTCGGCCTGCGCCGCCGCCACCCCGTCCCAGGCGCCGCGCACCGCGGCCGGGAACGACGCCTCGTCCAACAGCCCCAGGTCCGCGGCGAGATCCTGCCGGACCCACACCAGCGCCGTGGTCTCCGCTTCCACCGCACGCGGGCCACGCGGCACGTGACCGAACGTCCGCGCAAGGGAGCTGTCCCCGATCCGACGGTGCGCCTCGACCACGGCCAACCACCGCACCGGCAGCGCGAACAGCATCGCCCGGCCGGTGCCCACCTTGGGGTTGCTCGAACCGGCGAGCTCGGCGCCGCTCTTGAGCGCCTCGCCCGCGACCGTGCTCGAAAGCGGCGCGGAGACGCCGGGGCTGATGACTCCGGCTTCGTCGGTGCCGGCCATCGGCGCCGGGCCGAACGTCGACTCGGTGCTCTGCTGCGCTGCCGCGGTCTGTGCGGTATCCGTCCCGCTGCCCGCCTTCCCCTCCATGGATGGTGCGTGCTCGACGGCGAGCAGGCGCGCGCCCTGCTTGCCGAGCTTCGCGTACAGCGCCGCGTCCGCCGTGTGCGACTGGCCGAAGAGCGACGCCGAGGAGAGCTGCGGCAACCGCCGCCCGCTCGGCCCGAGAGCCCCGCGCAACGAGGAGTTGAGTCCCGTCTGCCCCGTCGCCTCCTGCATCGCCTGCGCCGGCGCCGTCCCCAACCCCGTCAGCGGCGTCTCGCGCGCCCGCCGTACCGCGTCCGCCAGCGCGGCCGGGCCCAGCGGGCCGCCCAACCCGCCGTCGCCGAGCCCCTCCGCGAGGCCGGTCGCGAGCGTCATCGCGTCGCCGACGTTCTGCGAGCCGAGCATGTCGACGGCGACGAACCCGGTGCCGATGACGTCGTCGAGCGAGAGGTCGTTCCCCTCGGAGCGCCACGCCTCGATACCCTCCGGGGTGGCGTCCCGCGCGGCCAGCGGATGCGCACCGCGCCGTGGAGCCTTCAGCTCCGCCTCGCCCAGCGCCGGGTGCGCGGCGTCGCCCTGCGGGAGCAGCACGCCCGTCGGCAGCAGTTCGCGGAGCTGTCCGACCGGGCCGCTCACCTCGGCGTCCCGACCGTCCTGACCGAGCAGCGAGTTGCCGAGGTGGTCGGTGACCGTGACGCTGAGCTCGTACTCGGTGACCAGCTGGGTGTGGGACTGGGTGGTGGACATGCCCGGGGTGGACGCCGTCGCGTCGGAACGCGTGCTGCTGGACTGTTCCTGTTGCGCAGCGGCGCCCTGGAGCGAGGGGCCGGCGGCGAGCAGCCCCGTCGTGCCCCGATCGACCGCCGCGGCGGGGCTGACGCCGAGCGAGGCGTCGGTGCCGCTGCCGTAGCTGCGGCTGTGGCTCGCGCCCTGTCCGAGGGTGCGGTCGTCCTCGATCTCGAAGCCGTTCCGCAGCCGCTCGACCCGCTTGGTGACGGGGGTGAGGTGGAACCGCACCTCGGCCGGTCTGCCGTCGGTCAGCCGGCGCGGGTCCGCGCCGTGTGCGTAGCGTATCGGCAACCCGACGCCGTCCGCGGTGAGTTGGGCGTGCTGGCCGAGCAGCATGTCCGGGGAGAGCATGTGCTGCACCTGCGCACGGTCCTCGGCGGACACTCCGAGACGTTGCAGCCGTGGCAGCAGGTTGCCGGCGATCTCCCGTGCGTCGAGCTGCCCGGAGGGGTGGCCGAGGAAGCCGCGCTGCCGCAGGTAGGACGGAAGCCGGTAGCCGTCGGCGAGCATCCGCGGGGTGGCGGTGCCCATGCCGTCCTCGGCGAGGCCCAGTTCGATGGCGTCCTGCATCGGCAGGTGCAGCAACAGCGCGTCCTGGACGGTGTGCCGACGTCCCGCCGCCCGCCGCGGACTCGGCACCAGGTTCCCGGCCTGCGAGGACAGCCGGGCGACGGCCCGCTGTACCGCTGCCACCGAGCCGGTGCCGAAGAGCCCGGCGAACGCGCTCCACCGGTCCCGCACCGCGAGGTGCTCGGTGAGGTCCGCCAGCAGCGCGTACTGCCGGCCGGCGTAACTGAGCGTCGTACTGCGGCCGTTGCTGAGCGAGCGGGAGGCGGAGCTGCCCTTCCCCCAGCCGTGCTGCAGCCCGGCGGCGTAGCTGCCGTGCACCGGCTCGTGGCCGTCGATCTGCTGCAGGAGCAGGGAGTTCTGCATCCCGACGGTGGTACGCGAGGAGGTGGAGACGCTGCCGGAGAGGGTGCTGTCCGAGCCGAGGGTCGCCTCGAAGCTTCCCTTGGCGGGCCGTCCGAGCACCCGCGGCCGGTGCAACAGGCCCCGCACGGCGGCCTGGAACCGGTGGTTCTGCAACGGCCCCGACGCGTTCAGCCCCGTGCTCCGGAAACCGAACGCGCCGAGTAGCTGCCCGATGTGGCCGACGGTCGCGAGGTTCTCCATCGCCCGGTGCAGCGCCTCGTACGCCGGCGCACCGGGGGTGGTCACGTGCCAGGAATCGCCCGACGCCTCGCGCGCCGCCTCCTCGACCGCCCGCAGCCGCTGCTGCGCGCCCTCCATGCCCTGGAGCACGAACGGGTGGGAGAGCAACTCCCGTGTCCACTCCGCGGGGGCGTCCTTCGGTGCCGGCAACTCGCTGCTGCCGTCGATGAGTTGCTCCGCCTCTGCGGAGCTGAGGGGCGCCGGCGGGGTGGGGGTGGGCGTCGTGGGCGCCGGCGTCGTGGGGGCGGACGTCGTGGGCGCGGACGTCGTGAGAGCGGACGACGCGGGCGCGGGGGTGGGGCTGTGCGCGGCGGGAGCGCCGAGCTCCACCCTTCCGATCGTGGCGGGCCGACCGTCGAAGAGCGGTTGTTCCGCGCTGCGCCGGACGAAGGCGCCGGTGCCGAGCAGGCCGAGGGTGGCCAGGCGGGGCAGGGCCCGCGGGCGGCGGTAGTTCTCGATCGTGGCGTGCAGCTCGATGCGGTAGGAGTACCGGTGCACGCCGGTCTGCGCCGTCAGGTGATCGGTGGAGACGGTGGTCTGGGCGTTCGTACTGTGCTGCTTCGACCAGACGTGCCGAATCCCCGGGGTCAGCCATCCGATGCGCTTGGCCCACCCGGTCTCGGGAGCCGTCTCGTGGTCCCGCGGAGAGAGCCCGAGCTGCACGCCGACCGTCTGCGCGCTCGAAGCCTGCTCGCCGCCGCCGACTTGCTGGCCGGAAGCCGTCCCGGAGCGCAGCCCGCGCTCGCTCGACGAGCCCTCGTACTGGCGGTCCCGCAGGTCGGCGCGGAGGCGGACCGTGTGCTGGGTGCGCTGGAACGCGCCCTGTTCGGTGACGGTGACCGGCACCCCCGAGGTGGCGAGCCGCTCCAGCGCCTGCTTCAACGACGGCCAGTTCAGCGCCTCCCGCACCTGCCGTTCGTTCTGCAGCGCGGTCCGGCTGTACTCCCCGCCGCGCACCAAACGGTTCAGCCGCGGGTGGCGCGCCGCCAACTCCCCGAAGAAACGGCGCTGCCAGCGGGGTCGGAAGAGTCCGGGGTAGGACTCGGCGAGCGCGTCGAGCACGGTGTCGGCGAGTTGCTCGACGGAAGGGCTCGCCGGGCGCGAAGCCGTCGAGGCCGACTCCGGGGTGAACCCTTCCACCCGAACCTGTCCGAGGTGCGTCGGGTGGTCCTTGCGGAGGTAGGGCGGTGCCTCGGGGGCGGCCTGCGGACGGATGCCCTCGGGCGCCGAGTCGGAGTGCGCCGGCGGAGCCGTGTCCCAACCGGCCAGCCGCCGCGCCTCGGTCGCCGGCATCCAGTCGAGGGTGGTGACGCGGATCGGACGCGCCGCGTCGGCCGGCTCGCCCGGTGTGCGCAGGTAGAGCGTGCGGTCCACCTGGTAGAGCGCGGTCGGCGTCCCCTTGGTCACGCCCGTCGTCTTGCGCGCGGCCGAGCCGCCGACGAGCAGCGTACGCCCGGTGGCGAGGTCGACGCCGGCCAACGGGCCGCCCTGGATACGCAGGTCGACGGGGCCCAGCAGGAGCGTCTGCTGGGGGCCGGCGGAAAACTGCACGCCCACCGACGTACCGGTGCTGTGGCTGCGGTCGTTCTGCTGCACGAACTTCCCGGTGTCCCGCAGTTCGATCGTGGTCGCCTCGGTCACCAGCCGCGCCGTGTGGGATTCGACCCGGTCGACCACGAGGTGCCCGAGCGGACGCCGCCGCGCGCCCCGGGTGAGCTCCGGGCCCGCCTGCTCGCCGGGGAACTGGGGGAAGAGGCTCAGCAGTCGGGAGGGGCGGAGCCAGGAGACCAGAGCGCGGTGGGCCGAACTGCCGGGCCGCGCACCGAACATGTCGAGCGCCGGTGTCTGCGGGGCGTCCGTGAAGTGCAGCGCCGTGGTGTCCGTGACGCGGGGCCGCGCCCCGGAGGGCAGGGCGAACTCGGTGGGCACGCTGGGGGGTGCGGTGCGCTGTTCGGTGAGCGCGTCCGGCAGCCGCCAGGTCAGCCCGTTCCGTACGTCGAACCGGTCCTGCCGCAGCGGGGTGCGACGCCAGCCCTGGGGAGTCTGCCGTGCGTCGGTCCTGCCGTCCTGGGTCGTGCGGTTTCCGGTGCTGCCGGTGGGCGCGTCGGAGGAACCGGCGGGCGCGGGGGCGGAGTTGGTCGGCGTCGCGGCGGAGTTGACGGGCCCCGGCCGGCTGGAGGACTTGTCCAGGGCGACCTCGTCGACGTCCACCTGGTAGGAGACGTCGTCGAGGTGGAGGTGGGAGCCGGCCCTGGAGCGCCACTCGGTCTCGCTCGACTGCTGGGTGCCGGTGTTGTAGTCGGTGCGGCGGGTGCGGCCGAAGGTGCCGCCGACCCTCACCATCCAGTTCAGCGGCGGGCCGAGGCTCACGGCGCCGGCGAGGCGCCGGGCGCGGCTCACCGACTGCGGGACCCCCGTCGTCCGCGTCCCGCGGTGCGCGCCCTCCATCGTGAAGGGGAGGCCCTCGGGGTCGGCGAACCGCTCCCAGCGATGCCGCGGCCGCGCGCGCACCGTCGTCTCGAAGCCCCGGCCGGACTTCTCGCGGGAGACGAACCGCGCCCCGTGCGCAGCCGTGAAGGCCTCCGGCTCCTCGCGCAGCATCCGACGCAGTTCCGTGTGGTCGAACGTCCGCCGCACGCGCTCCGGCAGCCCCGCGAGGATTCGCTCCGCCACCCGGTCGCTGTCCCGCAGCGTCTGTACACCGAGCCCCGGCATCAGGCCGCCGGAGCGGTCGCCGGTGCCGTCCGCGGGGTTGAGGAACTCCGGGTGCAACCGGCTGCCGTCGGCGAAGGTCACCGACTCGGGAGGCGCGATCGTGGGTGTCCCGTCCGTCGCGGGGAGGATGCGCGGCGGCCGGTTGCGGTCCAACTGCGTCTCGACGGGCGCGGGTTGGGGCTTCGGCTGCTCCTGCCGCGCGCCGTCCGGTGCGTTGTCGATCGGTGCCGGCGTGCGGGTGGAGCCGAGGAGCCCGGAGGTCCAGTCCCGCAACTGCTGCCAGACGCCGGACGGTCGGGCGTGCGGCGCCGGCAGGGAGAGCGACGGGAGCGAGACGGAGGGCAGGGCGAGCGAGGGGAGGTTGACCTCGGGCAGGGCGACCCGGGGCATCCACGCGAACGCCTTCCCGAGGCCGCCCGGGCCGGCGGCATCGGCCGGATTCCCCAGGCTCCCGAGAGCTCCCCAACGGGAGACGACCGCGGGCGTGTTGGCCGGCGCACTGAGGACCTTCCCCGTCGGGTCCTTCGGGCCGACGGTCGACGGGTCCGGAGCCTTGGACAGTGTCGTCGCCCCCGGGACGGGAGCGGGGGCCGGAGACGGCTCCAGGGCTTCGTAGTGGTTCCGGTCGTTGTACGCGACGAAGAGCGGCACGCCGTCGGCGTCCGGGTTCACCCGTTGCGTGTGCAGAGGCGAGACCACCCGGAGGTCGACTCCCCTGGTGGCGGCGAGGACTTCGGGGATCAGGTCGCCGAACGGCGAGTTCCACATCTGGGTACGCCACGCCGTCTGGGCGAGCGTCTCCACCAGGCCCACCGTGCGCGCCTGCGCCGGGGTCGGGGCGAAGTCCAGCAACTCGCCGTAGGTGCTGCCGCGAAGGAGGTCCCGCCAGGCACCCGGGTCGCCCGCACGCACCCGTTCCCGGACGGCGGCCGACGGTCCCAGGTCGGCGAGGACGATCTCCACGGGGTCCGTCCGCTCCAGGAAGAAGCCCGCCGCCTGCTCGGGGTTGTTCCGGAGGTGGTCGCGCAGCTCCCGGCGGAGGCCCTGCACGTCCAGCCCGTCGAACCCGGGGACCCCCTGCGCCGCCGCGCTCTCCAGCACGGACCGGAAGAAGCAGTCCCCGTCGCCCACGACCTCCCGGACGTCGAGGGGGTAGCCCGGCGTCTCGAAGCCCACCTTCGGGTCGTGCTCCGTGCCCGTGTTCCGGGTGCCGACCGGTGCACCCGGCGGGGCGGTGGGGGCCGGGGTGGCCGCGGGGACGGTCGCCGTGGCCTCGGGCGACGCGCCGGGCCGGGGGCGTGCGGGCGGGCTGAACAGAACATCCGTCGGCTCGTCGGCGGGCACGTTCGAGGTGTTGCCCGCGGGCTCGCCGCCGGTGGACGTCGCCGTCGGGAGGAGACCCGGTGCCGCGGTGGGGCCGGCCCGTACCGCGCCGGGCACGGGTGGATGCGGCTGCGCGGTCAGGGTTTCCTCGGCCCGGTCGAAGAGGGCGCGGAAGCCGGCGTACGTCTCGTTCTCCGCGGCGGTCGCGGTGGTCGGGTTCGCCGGACCGGGGCTCACCGCCGTCGGGTCGGCGCCGTACACCCTCTCCAACAGCGGCAGCATGTCCCGCTCGTGGCCACGCACCCAGTCCGCGGTGTTCTCCCTGGGCTGCCCCGTGAACGGGTCGGTGCCCTCGTTCGTCCCCAGGTACGCGTTGCTCAACTGCGCGAAGTACTCCTCCTCGCTGCGCGCGGCGTAGCTGGACTCCGTATTGATGCCCGAAGGGTCGTGCACCGGGCCGTCGGGGCCCGTCCCCCGCTCGAGCATGGCGCGGTAGCCCTCCGCGACGAGCGCCCGGTCCGCGGCGCTGAGGCCGTAGTGGTACAGCGCGTGGGCGAACTCGTGCGTGATGGTGGAGTATCCGTCGTGGTAGGTGGCCGCGCCCGGCACCTCGGTCGTCTCGCCGAGCAGGTTCTCCTCGCCGGCGAGGACCCGCCCGGAGGAGTGCCAGCCACGTTCCGCGGCGAACCAGCGCCCGTTCTGACGCGCGCCGTCGAACGAGCGGAACGGTCCCAGCTCGGTGCCGGGCACGTCCCGGGGCGCCACGAAGATCCGGACGCCCTGGTGCAGCAGGCGTGCGGTCGCCTCCGGGTCGTTGAGCATCGGGAACAGCCGCTGCTCTGCCTCCTGCCGCGCGGAGACCGGCTGGTGCACCTCCGGCGGTACGTGCACCATCAGTTGGGCCGCGGTCCGGGCGAACTCCGCGGCGGAGAGTCCGTCGCGCAACGCGTCCACCACGGCCGGGTCCGCGGCGACGGCGTTGCGGTCGGCGTCGGAGAGCCAGCCCAGCTCCGACCGCCGTTGGTCCGGCGTCAACACGGGCAACCGGTGTGCCAGCTCGCGTACGGCCTCCGGGGATATCGTCGACCGCTCCGACGCCGAGAGGTCGGAGACGGTGGTCTCGTGCGGGGAGGGCACGGCGGACCGCGGCTCGGGGACGGTCGAGGGGGGTGGTGCCCCCGTGGTCGGCGGGAAGTTCGTCGGCTCCGGCACCAGCGGCTCGCCCACCGGGGGGAGGCCGTGCAGCTCCCGTGCCTCGTTGTAGAGCTGGACGGAGAGGTCGGAGAGCGTGTCGAACTCGGTCGCCACCGTCTGCGCGTCGGAATAGCGGGTGGCGTAGTGCCGCGCCTCCATCCGGACCACCGGGGGATCGATCCGGGGCTGCTCGCCGTCCCGGTTGTCGTCCAGCGCCCCGAACTCGGTACGGATCGTCAACGCCTCGTACTGCCCCACCCGGTGCTCCGGCGAGGCGTGCAGCAGGTTGTCGAGGTAGTGGCCGATCCGCACGGGGGCGGCGGCGCCCTTCAACGGCCGCTCCAGCACCTCCCCGCGCTGCTGCACGGACTCGGGAAGGGTCGCGACGAAGGTGTCGGCGAGCCATGCCGACTCGGCCTCCAGGAAAGCGCGCGGCGCCGGCCCCAACGCCGCGCGTATCGCCCCGAGGGAGTCCCGGGACGCCACCGCGGTCAGCTCCTTGAGGTGCTTGCTCCGACCGTCGGCGGCCGCCGCGACCTGCGTGTACCCGAGGGCGAGCGCGCCCTGCAACTCGGCCGCGTCCCAGGGACGTTGCTGACCGGCCCACTCGGGCGAGCGCGCCAGCCACGCGCGGAACCGCTCGGCGCCCTGCTCCGCGTACCGCAGGCCGTCCCGCGCGTGGCCGGCGGCATGTTGGAGCTGCGGCAGCTCCTGCCGCATGTGCTCCACCACGTGCTGGATGAAGGCGGGGGCGCCGGCGAGCGGAGCGGTACCGGTGTGGTGCACCAGCACCGTGCCCGTGCCCGGCGGGTTGGAGCGGACGGCCAGGTCCGCGGCGAGCGGGTCGACCTCGTATCCGGCCTCGGCCGGGAAGAGTTGCCCGAGGGAGATGCCCTGGCGGGCACCGCGCAACCGCGCCAACACGTCGTGGAAGGCGTCCAGCACGTCGCCGTGCTCGGCACGGCCGTCCTGCGCGGCCCCCGAGAGGCTGCGCGCGGGCGCGGTGACCACCTCCAGGATCGGCACGTCGCCCACGTGGTCGAGGGTGAGGTGCAGAAGGCCGGGCCGCGTCACCACGACGTCGTACGCGGAGTCGTCCTCGCCCGGGGGGATTTGGAGGCGGAACTCGTGCAGCTCCGCCTCGAATCCGCTGGCCGGTCCGAACCCGCCCACCCGGACGGACCGCCCGCCGCCGCGCCTCCCGGCGGGCCCGCTCGACGTCTCCCCCGCGGCTTCCGGGACGGGCGGCCCCGGCCGTCGGGAGGACTCCAGCTCGCGCAGCCGATCGTGGACGGCGCGCTCGAGCTGCGCCACCGCGTCCCATCGGCTGCTGCTCGGCGTCTTCTGCGCCTTCCACGTCTCCACCGCCCGCAGCACCTGTTGGAGCTCCTCCGCCCGGGGTTGCGGCGAGACCCGCTGGACGGCGACGTCGATGGCGCGGATGGCGGCGGAGCGCTGCTGGAAGGAGACCTGCGAGGATTCGGACCAGTCCGTGACGAAGCGCGGCGCAGGCCGGCCGCCCGGCCCGCCCGCCCGGGAAGTGGCGGGAGCGGGCGGCGCCAACTCCGCCGTCGACGACGGGTCTTGGTGCGGTCCCTGCGTCGGGTTGGGACGGCGGATCGGCACTGCGAATCCGTCGTCGCTCTCCGAGTCCGAGACAGGCTCGATGTCTCGTGGTTCCTGCGTCGGGTCGGGACGGCGGATCGGCATCGCGA
>NZ_AJTQ01000171.1 GCF_000262345.1 Streptomyces xiaopingdaonensis
GCCCCGCCAGTCACGCAAGCAGCTTGACTTCATCATTGAGATTCCTTCCGGGGAGGGTGAGCGGGGCGCGCAGGAAAGCTCTCCCTGGCGCCTGCGGCGGGCAGCTTCGTCCGGGTCACCGGGCCGCTGACGGCCGCCGGGTTGCCGACAGTCCGCACTCGGCGAGGTACTCCCGCGTGTGCCGGGCGATCGGCAGCGGCACCTCGGGGGCGCAGGGGTAGAGGTCCTGCTCGACGACGACGAACAACTCGGCGTCCAACGCGGTCAGTTCGGCCACGATGTCGGCGGGATCGGGCAGCCCCGCGGGCGGGGTGACGCACACACCACGCGCGACCGCTTCGCCGAAGGAGAGGTTCTCCGCGGCGACCTGGTCGAGGATCTCGGGGTCCATCTGCTTGAGGTGGACGTATCCGACGCGCTCGCCGAACCGGCGGATGAGGTCGAGGTTGTCGCCACCGCCGTAGACCACGTGCCCGGTGTCGAGGCACAGGTTGGTCCACCGGCCGTCGGACCCGTCGAGTAGCTTCTCGATCTCCGGCTGCGTCTGGATATGGCTGTCGGCGTGCGGGTGGACGACCAACCGCACCCCGTACTCCTCCCACAGCCTGCTGCCGAGCCGGTCGGCACGCGCACCGACCCCGGCCCACTGACTCGCGGTCAGCTCCGGCGGCTCGGTGTACTCGCCGGTCTTCTCGTCCCGGTAGAGACGGGGGATGAACACCAGGTGGCCGGCCCCGGCCGCGGCCGTCAGCTCCGCGACCCGCCGCGCCTGGGCGAGAGTCTCCTCCCACGCGTCCTCGCGGTGCAGGGCCCCGAAGGTCGTCCCGCCCGATACCTGGAGGCCGCGCTCTGCGAGTTCCGCGGCAAGGCGCTCCGGCTCCAGCGGCAGGTAGCCGTACGGGCCCAGTTCCACCCACCGGTATCCGGCCGTCACCAGTTCGTCCAGGAAGCGCGAGTACGGGATCTGACGCTCGTCCTCGGGAAAGGAAATACCCCAGGAGACGGGGGCGGTGCCGAGACAGAGGTTTCCCGCGGTCAGGCGCGGAGAGTGCGGCGTTGTTGCCATGGCTGCTCCTCACAAGCAGGAAGTGGGAGACGGCGCGGAGCCGAGTCGGTCCGGACGGTGTCGAGCCCCCCACCAACGTTTCCGGCGGATGGTTCACAGATAGTGGCGCTGGTTGCGTTTGCGTTCCTCGTAGGTCCGGTAGGCGGCGCGGGTGGTCTCCACGCGCGCCGTCTGGCTCACCGGGACGTCCCACCAGCCGTGCGCGGGCGGGTTGGCCCCGCAGGGGTCGACCTCGACATGGACGAGGGTGGTGCGGTCGGCGGCCCGCGCGGTGGCGACCGCGGTGCGGAACTCCTCGACGGTGGTCGCGTGCAGCACGCCGGCTCCGAGGGAAGCGGCGTTGGCCGCCAAGTCGACGGGCAGCAGCTCGCCGTCCAACAGGCCGGACGCCCCGCTGCGATAGCGGTAGCTGGTACCGAAGCGCTGAGAGCCCAACTCCTCGGACAGGGAGCCGATCGAGGCGAAGCCGTGGTTCTGCACCAGGACGATGGTCACCTTCAGGCTCTCGGAAAGCATGGTGACGATCTCCTGCGCGAGCATCAGATAGGAGCCGTCTCCGACGAGCACGACCACTTCCCGTTCCGGAGCGGCCAACTTCGCACCGACCCCGGCGGCCACCTCGTATCCCATGCACGAGTAGGCGTATTCGACGTGATAACTCTTCGGGTCCCGCGCGCGCCAGAGCTGTTGCAGGTCTCCGGGCATCGATCCGGCGGCGTTGATCACTACGTCGCGGTCGTCCAGGGTTTCGTTGAGCGCTCCCAGGATCTCCGTCTGCCCGGGGAGCCGCCCCTCGCCACGGTCGGGTGCGAAGCACTCCGCTTCGATCGTCCTGGCGTGCGCAATGTCCTCGCGGATCTCCGCCTCGTAGTCGCCCGACACGCGCCAGTCGGCGAGAGCCTCCGCGAGTGCCTCGATCCCCGGCAGAGCATCCGCGACCACCGGTTCGGCTGCGTGCTTCACGGCGTCCAGCCGAGCCACGTTGAGATTGACGAAGGCCACGTCCCGGTTGCCGAAGACCGTACGGCTGGCCGTGGTGAAGTCACTCAGCCGAGTGCCGATGTTGAGCACCACGTCCGCCTCAGACGCCAGCGCGTTCGCGGCATACCCGCCGGTGGCACCCACACCGCCGACGGCCTGGGGGTGGTCCCAGGGCATCGCGCCCTTGCCCGCGTGCGTGTCGGCCACCGGCACGCCCGTCGCCTCGGCGAACGACCGCAGTCGTTCACTCGCGTCCGAGTAGACGACCCCACCGCCCGCGACGATCAGCGGCCGCCGTGCGCCACGGAGCAGGGCTGCCGCACGGTCGACGGCCGACGGCTCGGGTGCCGGGCGGCCGACGTGCCACACCCGGCGGCGGAAGAACGACTCCGGCCAGTCGAAGGCTTCCGCCTGCACGTCCTGCGGCAACGCCAGCGTGACGGCCCCCGTCTCGACGGGGTCGGTGAGGACCCGCATCGCCGCGAGGAGGGCGGGGACGAGCTGCTCGGGACGCGTGACACGGTCGAAGTACTTCGACACGGGGCGCAGTGCGTCGTTCACCGACACGTCGCCGGCCTGCGGCTGCTCCAACTGCTGGAGTACCGGTTCGGCGACGCGGGTGGCGAACATGTCGCTCGGCAACAGCAGTACCGGGAGCCGGTTCGTGGTGGCGAGCGCCGCTCCGGTGACCATGTTCGTGGACCCTGGGCCGGTGGACGCGGTGCAGGCGAAGGTCTGGAGCCGGTTCCGCATCTTCGCGTACGCGGCGGACGCGTGCACCATGCCCTGCTCGTTCCGGGCCAGGTAGTAGGGCAGGTCTGCCTCTCCGGTCTCAACGGCCTGCAACAGGGCCTGGCCGACCCCGGCGACGTTCCCGTGGCCGAAGATGCCCCACATACCGGGGACCAACCGCTGTTCCTCGCCGTCCCGTTCGCTGTACTGCCGCGCAAGGAAGCGCACGAGCGCCTGCGCGGTGGTGAGACGTACGGTCCTCATCGGGCATCCCCTCCGAACGGGAGCCGGTCATCGACCTCTTGCGACTCCCAGGCGGAGCGCACCCACGCGTGCGCCGGGTCGTCGCAGATCAGCCAGGCGCGCTCGGACCCCGGGCCCGCCATGACGTTGAGGTAGTAGAGGTCGTGCCCGGGAGCGGCGATCGACGGTCCGTGCCAGCCGTACGGGATCAGCACGGTGTCACCCGACCTCACTTCGGCCAGCACGTCGATCGGGCGGTCCGCCTCCCCGTACACGCGCTGGTAGCCGAAACCCTGTTCTCCGCCGGCGACTTGGAAGTAGTAGATCTCCTCCAGCTCGCTCTCCACCGGCGTGCCGTCCTCGTCGGTACGCGCCGTGTCGTGCTTGTGCGGGGGGTAGGAGGACCAGTTGCCGGCAGGGGTGAGCACCTCGCAGACCAGGAGTTGATCGGCGTCGAAGGTACCCGGCAGGCAGTAGTTGTTGACCTGCCGCGAGCAGGCGCCGGCCCCGCGCAGCTCGACCGGTACGTTCTCCCGTGGCCCGTACCGCGCTCCCCCGTCGGTGCGAGCAGTACGCGCGGAGGGCAGGGCGAAGCGCCCGCCGGCCGCGCTCCGGACGACGGCAGTCGCTTGGCCGGGCAGGTAGAGAAAGTCGGTGGCGGAGGCGAACACTCCGGAGCGGCCCTCGAGGTGGAAGCTCTGCCCGTCGACGGTGACCGTGCAGCTGCCCTCCAACGGCAGCACGAGAAGTTCACTGTCCTCGGTGGACACCGACTGCCCTGCGCCGGCCGCGAGGTGCAGCACCCGCAGTCCCGAGTGCCCCCAACCGGCGGTCTGGGCAGTCAGGTTCACTTCGAACGGGCCGTCGGCCGTCGTACCCTTCGGCAGGTGGTAGGTGGGTGTGTCGGTCACAGCAAGCTCACCGCCCGATCGACGGCGCCGGCGACATCGCCGTCGGAGGGAAACAGCAGGGACCGGCCCACGACCAGTCCGCGGGCGGTCGGCTGCTCGAGCGCCTGCTTCCACGAGGCGAACGCGGCCTCGGCGTCCGCCACGTCGCCGCCCAGCAGCAGCACCGGCAGGGTGGAAGCGGCCAACACCCGTTCCATGTCGGGCACCACGGGAACCTTGAGCCAACTGTAGGCAGTGCTGCGGCCAAGCCCTGAGGCCACGGTCACCGAGGTGACGACGGCATCGGTCGACAGGTCGTTGTGGAGGCGTCCTCCCTTCCATCGGGACAGGAAGGGTTCGATCATCGCGATCAGTCCGCGCTCGTTGAGCCCGTCGACGGCCCGCGCGCAGTTCTCCAGCGCCGACGGCGTCGCCGAATCCTCCAGTGCGATCCGCAGGAGCATCTTGCCACCGTCGAAGTTCCGCTCGGCGATGCCAGCAGGGTCGTACCCCGTGAACCGGTCGTCGACTTCGAAGGCCGACTGCGCGAGACCGGCGCGGTTCATCGAGCCGAAGACGCTCTTGTCGTCCAGGACACCGAGCAGCAGAAGATCCTCGAGTATGTCGGCCGTGGCCAACACGCCGGTGACGCCGGGCCGTTCCAACGCACGGCAGAGCCGGTCCAGCAATTCGAACCGATTCGCCATGGCCCAGGGGTCGTTGCCGACTCGGTGGGAACCTCGCGCCGGATGGTCCGCCGCGATGATCAAGGCTTTGCCGTGCTCGCCGAGCGGTGACGCCGCCCTGACGCGCCGCGCCGCGGCCTCGCTGATCGCGCCTGGAGCGGTGGCCCGAGTTTCCACGATCTCGTGTACGCGTGGGGACAGCACTTCCTCACACCTCCCCTGAGGGCTCGTCCGAGTGCGTGGCACGCAGCTTCGCCGCCACTTGCTCCTCCGTCGGCATCGCGTCGGAACAGGCCAGACGGCCCGCCACCAACGCGCCTGCCGCATTCGCGAAGGCCATCGTCCGCCGCGTGTCCCAGCCGGACAGGAGTCCGTGGCAGAGCGCCCCTCCGAACGCGTCGCCCGCGCCGAGTCCGTTGACCACCTCCACCGGGCTCGGAGGGATCTCAACGGCCTCGCCGTCGCGCCCCATCGCCAGCACTCCCGCGGGGCCCTGCTTGACCACCGCCAGCTCCACACCCGCGTCCAGCAGCGCCTCGGCTGCGGCGTGCGGCTCGCGCTCGCCCGTCGCCACTTCGCACTCCTCCAGGTTGCCGACGGTGACGGTGGCGTGCCGGAGGGCCTCGCGGTAACGACTCGGCGCCTGCGCCGGGTCGGACCAGAACGTCTCCCGCCAGTCCAGATCGAAGACCGTGGGATGGGACTTCTCCCGGTGTTCCAGCGCGGTGAGCGTCGCCGACCTACTGGGTTCCTCGCTCAGTCCTGTGCCCGTCATCCAGAAGACGCGGGCGGAACGCACGGCCTGGAGGTCCTGTTCCTCCGCAACGAGGTCCAGGTCGGGGGCTTTGGGCAACCGGTAGGCGTAGAGCGGGAAGTCGTCCGGGGGAAAGATCTCGCAGAAGGTCACCGGCGTGGGCGCGATCGGGGAGGTGCCGACGAAGCGACTGTCCACGCCGTACCCTTCAAGCGCGGAGCGCACGAAGTCCCCGAACGGATCACCGCCCGTCTTCGTGATCACCGCAGCGCTGTGGCCGTAACGAGCCGCGGCCACCGCAACGTTGCTCGGACTACCGCCCAAATACTTGCCGAACGAGGTGACGTCGGCCAGCCCGACACCGGTCTGCAGCGGATAGACGTCCACCCCCACTCGGCCCATGGTCAGCACGGCGAACCCCATCTGCCCGACTCCCCCTCCTACGGCGGCCGTTGCCCGAACAGCGCGGAGCCACGGGCCTGTCCACACCGCCGGGGACCTAGAACTATCGCGCGCTACTAGCGCGCGCTAACTCGAAGCACGATGAAGCCTGCCCGAGCGGCATGTCAATAGCGCGTATCGCGCCGGTACGGTGACACCGGCGGGCACGAGCGAACCTCGGAGGTGCACACACCCGTGAACCGATCGGGCAGGCAGAGGCCGACCATGGCCGACGTGGCGGAGCGGGCAGGGGTCTCCCGTGCCCTGGTGTCGATCGTGTTCCGGGGACAGCCCGGCGCCGGCGAGGAGACCCGCGAACGCATCCTCCGCGTCGCCGACGAGGTCGGTTACCACCCCGACAACGCCGCCCGGCTGCTCGCCCGCGGACGTAGCCGCGCCCTGGGCGTGCTGTTCACCGTTCAGCATCCCTTCCACGCCGACCTCGTCTCACGCATCTACCCCGAGGCGGAGGAACTGGGCTACGACGCACTGCTCTCCTCACCCGCGCACGGCCGAACGGAGCAGAAGGCGGTGGAGGCCCTGCTCTCCCATCGTTGTGAGGCCGTGCTCCTCCTCGGCCCGGAGGCACCGCAGGCGTACCTCAACGAGCTCGGACGGCGCACCGTCGTGGTCTCCGTCAGCCGCCGCGCCGCCGGGGCGCCGGTGGACAGCGTCTACACGGCCGAGAGCAGCGGCGTACGGCAGGCCATGAACCACCTCTTCGACCTGGGTCACCGTTCCCTGGTCCACGTCGACGGGGGCAAGGGACCCGGCTCCGCCGAAAGGCGCCGTGCCTACCGCGCGTCGATGCGACGACGCGGCCTGAGCGAGGAACTGCGTGTGATCCCCGGCGGCGGAACCGAGGAGTCCGGCGTCGAAGCGGGCGAACTGCTGCTCCGCGAGCGCGACCTCGGGGCGAGGCTGCCGACCGCCGTGCTCGCGGCCAACGACCGCTGCGCCATGGGTCTGATGCTTGCTCTGACGCGCGGCGGTGTCGACGTGCCCCGCGACCTGTCCGTCGTCGGATACGACGACAGCCACCGCTCGCACATGATGCCCATCGGTCTCACCACGGTCCGTCAGGACGTCGACGTGATGGCGGAACGAGCCGTCAGATTCGCCGTGGAGCGCCTGGAGAACGGCGAGTTGGAGCCCCGGCACGCGGTACTCGGCGCGAAGTTGATGGTGCGGGGGACCACCGGGCCGCCTCGCGCAGGGGGCGGCTGACCACTCCCCGGCCGCTGACGCGACGCACGAACCACCAGGCGGACGAGGCCTCCCCGCGCCTTCGACCGGCACCGCTCTGGTCATCGTGCTCGTGACGCCCGGCGAGGCAGCAGTCCGTCACTGCGGGGGCACCGGCGTGCGGCACGGTGCGGTCGCCGGTGAAGTGTCCGGCGCGCAGGCCGCGGAACTGCACCTTATTCGGTGGCATCGAGCTGTTGACCGTGGGACGATCCCGAGGTTCTCGATTCGCGGAGGCGCAATCGGCGCCAAGGCACTGCGCGCGACCCGGTCGCGACCTCGTGATGCCGAATGCCGGCGCGCGAGGGCCCGTCGAATGCGACGCGGACATGAACACCCGAGTCACGCCTGCGGCGCCGCTCGCGCGCTGACCGTCGTATCGGCGGGTGTTGCCCCTCAGCCGCGCGCCCCTTTTGCACGTAAGGACGTTCCATGCCCCCTCCCGATCCCGCGCAGCTTCATCCCACGACACGTCCGGACCTGACCAACGTCGTCTTCCTCGCCAATCAGGTCACCTCCGAGCTCATCGAGGTCGGGGAGTTCACCTACTACGACGACGAGGGTTGGCGCGGCCCGTTCGAGACGACGAACGTGCTGTACAACTACGGACCCCAGGCACTCCGCATCGGCCGGTTCTGTGCGATCGGCCCGGGCACCCAATTCCTCATGCCCAGTGGCCAGCACCCCATGATCGGGCCGTCGACGTATCCGTTCACCATGTTCGGTCAGGAATGGACGGACAACACGCTCGACACCTTCACGGCCGTTCCGGCGACGGGAAACACCATCGTCGGCAACGACGTGTGGTTCGGACGCGAATCCGTGGTCATGCCCGGCGTCACCATCGGACACGGAGCCGTCGTCGCCGCGCACAGTGTCGTCACCAAGGACATCGAGCCGTACGCGGTGGTTGGCGGCAACCCAGCCGGTGTGATCCGCCACCGGTACACCCCGGAGGACGTGCAGCAGCTCCTCGAAGCGTGCTGGTGGGACTGGCCGATCGAGGCCGTGACCCGGCACGCCGCAACCATCATGGGCGGTACCCCGAGCGAACTCGCCGCCATCGCCGCACAGCTCGAGACCCGGTAGGCGCCTGCCTCTTCCGCGGAAGCAGCGGCCGACTCGCCCCGCCTGAGACCGCGCGTCGGGGGATCTGCCCGGGCTCGGCAGGTGGTGGCGTGGAGCCGCGGCGGTGGTGAGCAATCCTCGGTGCCGCCATCGGCTGCTGAGCGGGATGCCGGTACGGCACCGGGGAGCGCCGCCCAGCCCGGTGCTCCCGCGTCTTCAGCGAACCGACAGCCCTCCTCCGTGGCCGGCCCGGTCGAGCAGCAGTTCCGCGGCCGCCGTCGCCCCGTTGGTGCGGATCGTGCCGGCCGCGGCGCTCGCTCGTGCGTGGGTCTCGGGACCTGTTCGGTAGGCCCTGGCTTGTCGCCGTGCGCGTACCTTCACGCTGCTCCCGCTGGTCGCGCTCGACGCTCAGGGTCGGCGCCTACGCGGCGAACTCCGTCGGGCGGAGCCACCTGAGCATGCCGACCACCGAGGGCGTGGTCCTTGCGAACGTGACCTTCGAGCCCGCGTGCTCGCGGGCGCCGAGCGCCGGCACGGCGCGAGGGCCGACGCGTGGTTCACCCACCTCGCGAGCGAGGTACCCGGGGCGGACACCCACTACGAGTGGTCGGACCCGGTCACCGGCGAGGAGTACGACACCCTGTACAAGAACGGGAGCAACGCATGACCACCCTGAGCGAGACCTACGCCCTTTCCAACGACGTGTCCGTCCCCAAGCTCGGGCTCGGCACGTGGTTCATCGACGACGACCAGGCTGCGCAAGCGGTCCGCGACGCCGTCCGGCTCGGCTACCGCAACATCGACACCGCGCAGGCCTACCTCAACGAGCGCGGCGTCGGCGAAGGCGTGCGCACCGCGGACGTCCCCCGCTCGGAGCTGTTCGTGTCCACGAAGCTGGCCGCGGAGATCAAGGACTACGACCAGGCCGTCGCCGCGATCGACCGATCGTTGGCGACGACGGGACTGGAGCACGTGGACCTGATGCTGATCCACTCCCCGCAACCGTGGGACGACTTCCGCGGCGGCGACTACGCCGAGGGCAACCGCCAGGCCTGGCGTGCCCTGGAGGATGCGCACAAGGCGGGCAGGATCCGCTCCATCGGCGTCTCGAACTTCCTGCGGGCCGACCTGGAGAACCTCCTGTCGAGCTGCACGGTAGTCCCGCACGTCAACCAGCTGCTCGCGCACGTCGGGAACACGCCCTTCGAGCTGATCGCCTACTGCGAGGCCGAGGGCATCCTCGTCGAGGCGTACTCACCGATCGCACACGGCGAGATGCTGAAGAACGCCGAGGTCCAGACGATGGCCGAGAGGTACGGCGTGAGCGTCCCGCAACTGTGCATCCGCTACACGCTCCAACTGGGGACCGTGTCGTTGCCGAAGACGGCCAACCCCGAGCACATGCGGTCCAACGCCCAGGTCGATTTCGAGATCTCCGACGAGGACATGGCCGCGCTGCGGAGCTTGAGGGCGCAGGACTACGGCGAGTACAGCGACTTCCCCGTCTACAGCGGCAAGTGACCCGACCCGGGGCGGGGAGTCGCCTTCCGCTTTCCCCGGCAGCCGCCTCGTCGCCCGTCATCCGCCCGGACGTCGGCGACCGGCCCACGCCCCCGCCAGCCGCCCTGCCGCGCGTCGTCGACGAGGCACGGCGGGCTACTTCGCGTCCGGCGCCCTGACCGGTACGCCGCCGGCGTCCACGGCGGTCCCGTTCACCGTGAGCCGTCCGTCCGCGTCCGTGCCGACCTCGGCACTCATCGCCGCGGCCAGGTTCAGACGCTGCCAGCTCCCGGCGCCGTCCTGGTCGTCGAGCGCGTACCCGGACTCGATCTGGGTGGCGGCCAGCACGGCGCGCCGCTCGTCGGCCGAGAGCTTCGGGAAGGCGGTCAGCAGCAGGTCCTCCGCCCCCTGGGGGACGGACGGCGGAAGGCCCTCCGAGCCGATCTGCGGGAACCCGTAGGTCATCCGCTGCTCGTAGACGTCCAGTGCCTCGCCGGTGGGAAGGTACGGCTTCTCCCCGGCGAGGCACTCGCCGAGCGTGCCGCCCGCCCCCGCCTCGCGGCACTTGTGCGCCAGCACGCCCCGCAGTTCGCCCCTTGCCTGCCTCAGCAGGGTGCGGAACTGCGGGTCGGACCAGCGGACCTGCGCGGTCTTCGCACCGACGATCCGTCCGCCCATGATGTCGGTCGGGTAGTGGAAGGCCAGCAGGACGCGGTTGTCGCCGTACTCGGAGGCGCGCGCCAGGATCTGCGGGGCCAGTTCGGGGAGCAGCGTGGCCATGACGATCCCCTGCGCGTAGCCGTGGCTGGTGTGGCCGCTCGGGAAGGAGCCGTCCCCGGCGAGGCCCTCGTAGCCCTCGGGGGTGTCCCACTGCTCGATGAGGCCCTCGCCGTCGGTGAAGCCCATCCGTACGAAGGGGCGCTTGTACTGGTAGTTGTCCTTGGCGGTCTGGTACCAGTCGTCGTCCGAGGTCGGCGTCTTCTCGATGCGACGGGAGAGCAGCGCCTCGGTCTTCGGCAACTCCCCGTTCTTCAGGGCGTCCTTGTACAAGCGGCCGAGCACGCTGCCCAGCCCGTCCTCCATCGTCTCGTACGGGCTGCCCGCGCCGTCGACGAGCGCCTTGCGCACCTGGGGATCGCCGCGCTCCCCGTGCGCGTTGTTGATGTCGACGACCTTCCTGTCGTTGCGCGCCCTCAGCTCGTCGTAGGTGGTGCCCTTCGGCAGCTCCTCGTTCGGCCCCATGAGGCTCGGTGTGCCGCGTGCGTCCTCGAAGGAACGCAGCAGCCAGGTGAAGTAGTCGCCGCCGTCAGGCGCGTCGGGCAGCTCGTCCGAGTCGTAGGCGGTGTCCAGTTGGGCGTCGGTGAACGGCTGGGAGGCGTCGGTCTGCGCCAGCCGCGGCAGCTCGAAGTAGGCGTCCGAACTGGTGCTGTTGGCCTGGTGCACCTCCACGGCCAAGGTGTTCTTGCCGGCGCGCAGTTCGGAGGCGGGCACCGTGAACTCCGACTGTGCCGGGTCCTTCTCCCCGTCGGTGCCGTCCGGGGTCCGGTACTGGAGGTTCTTCGAGATCTCGGAGTCGTTCCAGCCGGCGACGCGGTGGCCGTTGAGGTACACCGTCGCCGTGTCGTCGTAGACGACCGAGCCGGCCAGCCCGGTGAGCGCGTCGATGGTCGACTGCTCCATGGTGAAGGAGGTCCGGAAGAAGTACGCCTCCAGATCGTCGCCCGTCTCCTTGCGCAGGTTCAGCTTGGTTTCGACGGGGAAGTCCTCGCCCAGGTCCGTGCCCTCGTCCTTGGCGCCGAAGGGTCCCCGGGCCTTCTTCCACGGCGCGTCGCCGGGATCGAAGCCGGGCCTCGTCCACTCCGTGCGGTCCTGTGCCCCTTCGGCCGGGTCCACGTCGGGGGCGTCGAGGTAGCTCCAGGTGGTCGAGGAGCCCACCGCCGCCTTGCCGAGTTCGATGTCGTCCACCCAGCCGGAGACGGGGGCGGCGGCCCTCGCGGCGGGGTCGTCGTAGCGGAGCAGCACATCGGTGACGCGCTTGCCCGCGAGGTCTCCCAGATCCACCGACACCCTGTTCCAGGAGCCCGGAGTCAGCGTGGAGCCGTGTGCCTTCGCGTCCTCCGGCCGCCCGTCGGTGTCGCGCAGGGCTCCGTCGGCGCTCACCGTGCGCGGGTGGCTGCCGTCCGGGTCCGTGTAGACGACGTCGAGGGCGGCGTGGGCGGAGGCGGCGTCCGCGGGGCGGATCGCGTAGGTCAACTCCGCGTCCTCGCCGAGGGACACGTCGAGTTCGGAGCGGACCACCACCGCCGAGCCCGCACCGCCCTCCTCCAGGGTGCGCCCCGCGTACCTGAGGGCGTAGCTGCCGTCCGCCGCGCCGACCGACTCGGCGTTCTCCACTGAGGCGCCGAGCGCCGAGGCCCGGGTGCCGGCGGAGCTGCGCAGGGTCCAGTCGGCGATCTGCAGCTTCTCGTGGTCGTCCGGGGAGCCGTCGCACCGCTCGGCGCAGTTCTCCGTGACCCGCAGTTGGTAGTAGCGGTATCTGCCGGGATCGTCGATCGAGTAGAAGTTGGTCTGGAGACGCTTCTCGAAGTTCTCCTCGGCCTCGCTGTCCAGCGCCGTCCACGAGGGGTCGTCGGCGTCCGAGGCGGCGTCGGGGCTGTTGCTGCCGAGCACGGTCCAAGCCCGGGGGTCGCGCGGTGCCGCGTCGTTCCCTGCGGTGAGCGAGTACCGCGTGACGGCGGCCGGGTCGGCGAGGCGGTAGATCGCGTGCGCGGGTCGGGAGGACGTCGGCTTGCCGCTGCCGCGCGCGTACCACTTGGTGGAGCCGTCGTCGTCCGCGAGGTTCGAGACGTGCTCGCCCGGCCTGTCGTCGTTGGGATGGTTCGAACTCACCGACTCGACGGTCGTGTTCACCCGCGTCGTCTCGCCTCGCAGGTTCCTGGCGGGGCCGCGGCCGGCAAAGCCCGCCGGCCGGGGTGTGCCGGCCTCGTACGAGGTGGACCAGTAGCCGTTCGCGCTCGCTCTTCCGGCCGTGTCCGCGCCCGAGGCGCTCACGGGCTGGACGCCGACCGAGACCACCATGAGCGCTGCCGCCAGCATCGCGACCCGGCCACCGCTCCTTCTCAACACGCGCACAGTGCCCTCTCCCGGTTCGAGCAGCGATGGGGACAACGTTGTCAACGCAAGTCAGCGTGGAGCGCCCGTCCGTACATGTCAATGCATGCGGCACGGCGCGGCGTGGCCTGAACCGCCCCCGGAGGCCCGGGCGTTGGGTTCACACATCCGGCGCTGGGGCGTGCGCGGTGGCGCGGAACCTACGATCCGCGCCTACCCGACCGGCACCCGACGACGGACAGACTCGCTGCACGGGACGAGCCACGGAGTGCGGTGCGCGACGCCGGGGCAGGGGGCGGTGTCATCGTCCGCCAGAAGCGGAAGGGTGCCCTCGGATCCCGTCCAGGAGGTACATGGTGCGGCGGTCGTAATCCTCCCGGGGCGGACGCTCGCCGTACTTGAGGGCGAGTGCGTTGTCGACGACGAGTGCATGGAAATCGTCCGCCGTGAACTCCGGCCGCAGCGCCCCGGCGGTTCGCGCCGCTGCGATGAACTCTTCGTTGGCCCGGCTGCCGACCCGGCAGATCTCCATGAGCTGCTCCGAGTGCGGATAGGTCTGCAACAGGACGTCGTTGAAGGCGGGTTGGCGGTATTGGAGGTCGCGGATCGCGGTGAGGTAGTACGCGATCCGCTCGCCGGCGTCGTCAACGGACCGGGCGTGGTCGATGAGGGCGAACAACTCGCGCGCGACGAGCTCTTCGATGACGGCTTCGATGAGGCCGATCCGCCCGCCGAACCGGTTGAAGACCGTGGCTTTGCTCACCCCTGCCGCCTTGGCGACCTCCTCCAGAGGCACCGTCAGGCCCTGCCCCTGGAAGGCACCGATCGCGGCAGCGCGGATCTGTGCGGCGTTTCGCCGCGCGTCGGCGCGCAGCCGGGACTCCGAAGGCATCGCGCCGGCCATGTCCCTCATCGTCTCTCCCTGATGCTTGCCGGCATAACTTGACTCGGTGGGTCAGCTTACCTACCGTCGCAGACGAGGAAAAGCTGACCAGCGTGGTCAACTTATGCTGCCGCCGACCGTCGAGACGGGCGCCGCGGGCGCTCAGGAAGGTCAAGAACATGATCGTTGTCACCGGCGCTACCGGTGGGCTGGGCGGTGCCACCGTCGAGCACCTCCTCAAGCGCGTACCCGCCGACCGGATCGGCGTGAGCGTCCGCGACGCCGCCAAGGCGCGGCACTTGGCCGACCGCGGCGTGCGGGTGCGACAGGGCTCCTACGAGGACCCGGCCGCGCTGCGTGACTCATTCGCCGGTGCCGACCAGGTCTTCCTCGTGTCCGGCAACGACCCGGCCGCCGACATGGTCGGCCTGCACCGCAATGCCGTCGAAGCCGCGGTCGCGGCCGGCGCCCGGCGGATCCTCTACACGAGCCAGCAGGGCGCCGTCCCCGACAACCCGTACCGGCCGTCGGACATCCACATCGCCACCGAGGCGATCCTCAGCGACTCCGGAGCCGACTGGACCGCACTGCGCAACGGCGCCTACGGCCCGCTTGATCAGGTTCTCGGACCGTGGCAGCGGACCGGCGTGATCGCTCAGCCGCAGGACGGCCCCGTCCCGTACACCGACCGTGCCGAAGTAGCCGAGGCCACTGCGGCCATCCTCGCCGGCGACCGAACCTTCGACGGCCCGACCGCCCTGACCGCCCCGACCGCGGTCACCTTCGGCGATCTCGCCGAGATCGCCTCAGAACTCACCGATCGCACTGTCAAGCGCGTCGTCCTGGACGACGAAGAGTGGGTCGCCGACCAGATCACGACCGGAGTGCCGGAGCAGACGGCCCGGCTCATGCTCACCTGGTACCAGGCGGCCCGCACGGGCTACTTCGCTGAAACCGGCCCTCTGCTGGCCGAACTCCTCGGCCGCGAACCCCGCACCGCCGCCGACCGGCTCGCAGCCGGCATCGCCGCCTGAAGCCGAGCTCCTTCCCGATCGCCTGATCGTCGATCCGGGCACGCTCTTGAGCGAGTGGGCGCGGATCGAGCCACTGCTCCCGACCCGAACACGAGGCAGACGCGGCCGCAGCCCGCCGGCCTTCGCCCGAGAGACGCCCCGAGCCGGAGAACAGCTTGCCCGGTGTCCACGACCGCCACCCCGATGAGGCTGCCCGGACCGCAACGCCGCAGCGCTTGGCACGAGCGCAGGCCGCCGAAGACTCCCCACACACCGGGCAATTGCTCGGAACAGCTCTCCGCGCGAGCAGCCGGGCAACGAGTCCAGACCTCTCACACCGCACGGCCGTCCATCAAGGAATACCAGGTCACCGCACCCTCCCCCGCGCCTTCAACGGCGTGGCCGGCAGCTCCGGCGCCTCCAACCGGTCCCCGTCGTACCCGTGGACACTGCCGAAGCGGTTGCCTGACATCCAGTCCTGACGGGCTGCCACGATCTCCTCGCCCGACCGCCCGACGAAGTTCCACCACATCACCAGCTTCTCCTCGAAGGGCTCGCCCCCGAGGAGAAGCAGACTGCTCGCGACGTCGGCGCGGAGGGGGAGTTCGCGGCGGCCGCAGCCGAGGTAGAGCATGGAGCCCGGGGGGAGTCGGACGCCGTCGACCTCGCTCGTGCCCTCCATGGTCAGCACCGCGTACTCGAAGTCGGGCTGCACGGGCAGACGTGCGTCCGCGCCGGGGTCGAGGGCGAGGTCGGCGCCGACGAGCGGGGTGTGGACGGTGCCGGGTGAGGCGGCGCCGTCGAGTTCGCCGAGGATCAGGGTGCCCGTCACGCCGCCTCCCTGGAAGGTGGGCAGCCCGGGGTGGTGCTCGAAGGTGGGCTCGCGGTGGCGGTAGGCGTCGGGGAGGGCGACCCAGAGTTGGGCGCCGTGGAGCCAGCGGGCGTGGGTGCGCGGGGACTCCTCCGAGTGCGAGATGGCGTTGCCCGAGGTCATCAGGCCGAGTTCGCGGGGCCGGATCGTCTGGAGGCTGCCGAGGCTGTCGCGGTGGAGGACGCTCCCCTGATGCAGCCAGCTGACGGTCTGGAGCCCCATGTGCGGGTGGGGCGGCACCTGCATGCCGGGCTCGTCCGCGATGTCGTCGGGGCCGTAGTTGTCGACGAAGCACCACGCGCCGACCATCCGCCGGCCCAGGTTGGGGAGCAGCCGGCGCACGACGGTGGAGCCGCCGAGCGGTACCGTGCGCGGCTGCAGGAACTCGCGGACGGGGGCGGCCGAGACCTCCTCGCGACCGCCGCAGGTCGTGGGTGAGGGCCTGAGGTCGAGATTGCTCATCATTGCTCCCAGACTGGTGTGGGACGGCTTCCGGCCTCGTGATTATGGCGCCGGAACCGACCTCCGACGCGGGGGAATACCCGCTCGGATCGAGGGAATGCCCGTCCGCACGGTCTTGTTCACCGAGCGCCGGACTGCAGCCCACCTTGCGGTCCGGGTCCCAACCTCACCAGGAGAGAGCATGAGCACCATCGAGCTCACCAAGGACAACTTCGAGGAGGTCGTCACCGAGAACGATCTCGTCCTCATCGATTTCTGGGCCGGGTGGTGCGGCCCCTGCCGGTCCTTCGCGCCGGTGTACGAGGCCGCGGCCGACCGCCATCCCGACCTCGCCTTCGCCAAGGTGGACACCGAGGCGGAGCAGGAGCTCGCCGCCGCGTTCGAGGTCCAGTCGATCCCGACGCTGGCGATCATTCGGGAGCGCACGGTGCTCTTCGCCCAGCCGGGCGCGCTCCCCGAGGCGGCGCTGGAGGACCTCATCGGCCAGGCCCGCGCCGTCGACATGGAGGAAGTCAGGCGGAACGTCGAGGAACAGCAGCAGGGCGGAGAGCCCCAGGGCTGACCCGCGGCGCAGCGGCCGGACGCGAGGGCCCCGTACCGGAGATCGGTGCGGGGCCCTCGTCGTGCGTCAGGACGCCGAGGCCGTGTGCGAGGGGTGCGGGGTCCGCGGTTCCAGCCGGAAGTCCTGTCGGACGGGGTGCCCCTCGCGCACCTGCACCCGCGCGACGGCGGCGAGGCGGTCGGGGGTGCTGGCGATGACGTTGACGATGTGCCCGGCGAGCCCGGCGGCCGCGTACTCGCCGTTGGCGTCGCTCGTCGCCCTGACCATCTCGCGGCCGTGCGTCCGCGTGACGGTGATCGCGACGCCGGGGAGCGGGTTGCCGTGCGGGTCGGTGACCCGGCCGGCGAGCTCGGGCCGCTGACCGCCGGCGCCGCGCCCGTGGGGCGGTACCGCGCTCGGCTCCGGGAGCTCGAAGGTCGGGTCCTCGACGGGCGCCTCCTGCTCCTCCTCGGCCTTCTCCTCCTCCGACTCCTTGGCGGCGGCGCGCAGTTCCTTCCAGCGTCCGGCGAGCAGGAGCAGCACGCCCGCCACGACCCAGGCGCAGAGGACGAGGGTGTGGCGCCAGACGTCGACGCCGTCGAAGTAGAAGACCCCGCGGAGCGCCTCGATGAGGTTGCCCATCGGGAGGATCGGGTGGAGCGCCCTGAAGAAGGCCGGCACCATCTGGACGGGGACGGCGCCGCTGCTCGACGGCATGCTCAGCAGGATGAAGATGCCGAGTGCCACACCGGGGAAGAACTGCTTGCAGAAGGGCACGAGTCCGTACGCGGTGAGTGCGACGGCCTGCGTCATCAGGAAGACGAGCGGGATCGCCAGCGGTTCGTGCGGGATGACGTCCATGCCGTAGCCGGCGACGAAGTAGGCGACGGTGCTCATGAGCGCGCCGACGGCGGCGAGGGTGGCGATCTTGCCGCGCTTGGAGATCGTCGTGACGCGCAGGAGCATCATCACGGTGATGTACGACGGGATGGTGCACGCGAGGACGAGATAGAAGAGACCGGTGCCCGTGGCGTCGCCGGGAGCGGTGCCGGCGACGTCGGTGACCTTCAGCGTGCTCCCCGAGCCCTCGGCGACCGAGGTGAACGTCTTCTCCAGCAGCGACTCCAGCGAGAACCCGTCGGCCTTGGCGACGTAGAGCTCGGAGCCGTCCCGGCCCGGCACGTATCCGGCGGAGGCGTCGCGGTCGAGGACGGCCTGCCGGGCGGCGTCGGCGTCGGCGACCTGGTGGATGTCGAAGGCTCCCGGGCTCTTCTCCTCAAGCGCCTGGTCGAGCTGGTGCGCCGAAGGGCCCGCGACCGCGACGTCCACGTGGTGCGGCGTGGGGTTGTGGAACGGCAGCAGGTAGCAGACGAGGAAGCCGGTGAAGAAGAACGCAGGGAACCAGAGGCCGCTTGCGAGTGCGCGCACCTTCGCGCCGGTCGAGGGCTGCTCGCTCTCGGTCTGCGCTGTCGACTCCGCCATGGAAAGGGTCCGCCTCCTCGGGTGTTGGGGGATGCGTCGGTCGGCGGTCGGCGGGCCCGGCCGGTTCGATGACGCCTACAATCTTTAGGGACGCTAACAGAAACGTGCAGTGCTGCAAAAATGCATTAATGTAGGCAGCGTCTCGGGGCCGCCGACGAAGAGGACGGGACCGCCCATGCCCGCGAAGGCGTCGTCCGCAGGGCTGCGGGAGCAGAAGAAGTCGGAGACCCGCACCGCTCTCCGCCGGGCCGCCGTCCGGCTCTACGCCGAGAAGAGTCCTGCCGCCGTGACCGTGCAGGACATCTGCGCGGCCGCCGGCGTCTCCACGCGGACCTTCTTCAACTACTTCGAGACCAAGGACGACGCCGTCTTCGACTGGGACCGGCGGCTGAGCACGCAGCTCGTCGACGCGTACCTCGAACGCCCCGCGGCGGAACCGCCCTTCGACGCGCTGCGGCGGACGCTGGGCACCGCCGTCCCGCTCCTCGTCGCCGACCCGGGATGGCGCGAGCGCCGGCGCCTGCTGCGCGCGCATCCGGAACTGGTGCCGAAGCTGCTGCACAGCAACAGCCACATGGCCGAAGTGCTCGCCGAAGCCGTCGCCGAGCGCACCGGCCTGCGGCCCGACGACCTCTACCCGCGGCTCCTCGCGGGAGCGGGGCTCACCGCGCTCCGCGCCGCGCTGCGCCGCTGGGACCCGGAGGCGTCCGACGCCGCGCTGCTCGACCTCCTCGACGAGGCGTTCGGGATGCTCGCCGCGGGCCTCGCCGACCCGCGCGGCGACTGACGCGGCCCTCACGTCCCGCCTCCGGCGAGCACCTCGCGCACGTCGAACTCCACGGGCTCGTCGAGCTGTTCGTAGGTGCAGCTCGACGGCTCACGGTCGGGGCGCCACCGGAGAAAGCGCGTGGTGTGCCGGAAGCGGCCCTGCTGCGTGTGGTCGTAGACGACCTCGCAGACGCGCTCGGGGCGCACGGGCTCCCACTCCCTGCTCTTCTCCGTGTTCCAGCGCGTGGGGGCGCCGGGCAGGCGGCGCTGCTCGTGGGCCGACTCGTCGCGCCAGTCCGCCCACGGGTGTCCGGCGAGCGGGACGGCGAGCGGCTCCAGTTCGGCCGTCACCTCGCGCCACTTGGCGGCACCGAACGACGAGCAGACGCCGACGTACTCCAGGCTCTCGCCAGAGCAGAGCCCCAGCAGCAGGGCACCCGGGCTGCTTCCCTTGCCCCGGCGGAGTCCGCCGACGACGCACTCGGCGGTGCGCTCGTGCTTCACCTTCGCCATGGCGCGCTCGCCGGGACGGTAGGGACCGTCGGGGGGTTTGGCGACCACGCCGTCGAGCCCGGCGCCCTCGAAGCGGTCGAACCAGCGCCTGGCGAGGTCGAGTCGGTCGGTGGCGGGGGCGGGGAAGAGCGGCGGTGCGACGTCGTGGAGGGCCTCGGTGAGGAGGCGCCTGCGCTCGTGCTGGGGGAGGTCGAGCGCGGAGGTGTCCCCCACGGCGAGGAGATCGAAGACGACGAGGGCGGCCGGCTGCTCCTCGGCGAGGCGGCGTACGCGGGAGGCCGCCGGGTGGATGCGCTCGGAGAGGGCGTCGAAGTCGAGTCGCGGACCGCGGGCGAGGACGATCTCGCCGTCGAGCACGCAGCGCGGCGGGAGCTGCTGGGTGCACTCGGCGACGAGTTCGGGGAAGTAGCGCGTGAGGGACTTGCCCGTGCGGCTGCCGAGCTCCACTTCGCGGCCGTCGCGGAAGACGAGCGCCCGGAAGCCGTCCCACTTCGCCTCGTACTGCATGCCGGGCGGGATGCGGGCGACGGCCTTGGCGAGCATCGGTTTCAGCGGAGGCATCACCGGCAGGTCCACACCGCGATTCTGCGGGGTGGAGCGGCCTCGCGCGCGCCGGAGGCGTCCGTCCGCGCGCACGCCCCCGGGTGCACGGGAGCGATCCGCGCCACCATGGGGGCATGTTGCTCGCCGAGATCGCCCGCACGTCGCGTGAGGTCGCCGAGGCGGCGGCCCGTTCGGTGAAGACGGAACTTCTCGCGCGTCTCTTCCGCCAGACGGACCCGGAGGAGGCGCCGCTCGTCGTCACCTACCTCGCAGGACGGCTGCCGCAGCGCCGCACCGGCGTCGGCTGGAGCTCGCTGCGCGAGCTGCCGCCACCGGCCTCGGAGGCGCGGCTCACCGTCGCAGGGACGGACCGCGCCCTCGACGCCGTGGCCGCCGTCGCGGGCAAGGGGGCGCAGGCCGAACGGGCGCGCCTCGTCGCGGAGTTGATGGGCAGCGCGACGTCGGAGGAGCAGTGGTTCCTGGTGCGGCTGCTCACCGGCGAGCTGCGCCAGGGCGCGCTCGACGCGCTCGCCGTCGAGGGGCTCGCGGCGGCCGGCGGGGCGGAGTCGGGCGAGGTGCGGCGGGCCGTGATGCTCGGCGGTTCGCTCGGTGCCGTCGCCCGGCGGCTCCTCGCCGAGGGGCGGGCCGTGCTGCCGGAGTTCGGTCTCGAGGTGGGGCGACCCGTGCTGCCGATGCTGGCGCAGCCGGCGGACGGCGTCGAGGAGGCGGTGGCGCGGCTGGGCGCGTGCGCCGTGGAGGAGAAGCTCGACGGCATCCGGGTGCAGGTCCACAAGGACGGCGACGACGTGCGCGTCTACACCCGCACGCTCGACGAGATCACCGACCGGCTCCCCGAGGTGGTCGAGGCGGCCGGGCAGGTCGCGGCCGAGCGCGTCGTGCTCGACGGCGAGGTGATCGCGCTGGACGCGGAGAGCGGCAGGCCGCGGCCCTTCCAGGAGACGTCGGGGCGCGTCGGGTCGCGTCTGGACGTCCCCGCGGCGGG
>NZ_AJTQ01000172.1 GCF_000262345.1 Streptomyces xiaopingdaonensis
GCCGGTCTTCTTCGACGTACTCGCGCTCGACGACCGGGAGCTGATCGACCTGCCCGCCGCGGAGCGCCACCGCGCACTCGCCGGCGTGGTGCCGGAGCATCTCCGGGTCCGGCGGCTGGAGCTGCCCGACGCCCCCGAAGCGGCCGCGCGGGCGAGGGAGTTCGCCGACGACGTGCTGGAGCGCGGCCACGAGGGCGTCGTCGTCAAGGCGCTCGACTCGACGTACTCGGCGGGCCGGCGCGGCGCCTCCTGGCTGAAGGCGAAGCCGGTGCACACGCTCGACCTGGTGGTGCTGGGCGCCGAGTGGGGGCACGGCAGGCGCTCCGGCACCCTCTCCAACCTGCATCTGGGCGCCTTGGCCGAGGACGGTTCGTTCGTGATGCTCGGCAAGACCTTCAAGGGGCTGACCGACGCGCTCCTCGCCTGGCAGACGGAGCGGTTGCAGGCGTCGGCCGTCGAGGAGCACCGGTGGGGGATGCGGGTGCGGCCCGAACTCGTCGTGGAGATCGCCTTCGACGGGGTGCAGCGCTCGACCCGCTACCCGGCGGGCGTGACGCTGCGGTTCGCGAGGGTGCTGCGGTACCGGGAGGACAAGCGCGCCGAGGACGCCGACACGGTGGCGAGCGTACGGGCGCTGCTGAGGTGACCCGGTCGGCAACGCGCCGCCGGCTCAGGGGAGTTCGTCCCGGATGCGGCGGGCCGTCTCGGCTGCCGCTGCCTCGTCGGGATAGCGGGAGCGCGGCCAGAAGAAGCCGCGGAGGCCGTCCTTGGGGTTGCGCGGGACGATGTGGAAGTGCAGGTGCGGAACGGACTGGCTGACGCGGTTGTTCGCCGCGACGAACGAACCCGCGGAGCCCGTCCCCCGCTGGACGGCGCCTGCGACCGCCTGCACCCGCGCGAAGTAGCCGGGGAGCGCGCTCGCCGGGAGGTCGGTGAGCGTCTCGACGTGTACGGGCGGCACGACGAGCGTGTGTCCGGGGAAGAGGGGACGACGGTCGAGGAAGGCGACGGCGTCCGCGTCGCGCTGGACCAGGTGGGCCTCGGCGCGGCCGGCGACGATCTCGCAGAAGGGGCACTCCACGGGGCCAGTCAACCGCGTCGGCGGGCGGCGCGCACGCGGCGGGCCGCCCGCCCGGCGGCGTCAGTTGAGGGTGTCCGGGTCGGGTCCGACGCGCTCGCCCGTCTCCAGCGCGGTGAGTGCCTGCACCTCCGAGTCGTCCAGCCGGAAGTCGAGGACGTCGAGGTTCTCGGCCATCCTGGAGGGCGTCACCGACTTGGGGATCGCCACGTTGCCGAGCTCGATCTGCCAGCGGAGCACCGTCTGCGCCGGGGTCTTGCCGTGCGACTCCGCGATGCGGTGCACCAGCGGGTCGTCGAGGACGCCGTTGTTCCGCCCGAGCGGCGACCACGCCTCGGTGGCGATGCCGTGCTCGGCGTGGAAGGCGCGCAGCGCGCCCTGCTGGAGCCGCGGGTGCAGCTCGATCTGGTTGACGGCGGGGACGGTGTCGGTCTCCTCGAGGAGCCGCCTGAGGTGCTGGATCTGGAAGTTGGAGACGCCGATCGCCTTGGCGCGGCCCTGCCGCAGGATCTCCTCGAAGGCGCGCCAGGTCTCGACGTACGCGTCGATCGCGGGCGCCGGCCAGTGGATCAGGTAGAGGTCGACGTAGTCGAGGCCGAGGTTGGCGAGCGAGGTGTCGAAGGCGCGGAGCGCCGTGTCGTAGCCCTGGTCGGTGTTCCACAGCTTGGTGGTGACGAAGAGCTCCTCGCGGGGGATGCCGGAGGCGGCGACGGCGCGGCCCGTGCCCTCCTCGTTGCCGTAGAGCGCAGCGGTGTCGATGCTGCGGTAGCCGAGTTCGAGGGCCTTGCCGACCGCGGTGGCGGCCTCGTCGTCCGGCACCTGGTAGACGCCGAAGCCGAGCTGCGGCATCTTCGTGCCGTTGTTGAGCGTGAGGGCGGGAACGCTGGTCACGATGGGAACCTCATGGTGCTTACGGTGATCGGCTTTCCCCGCCATTCACGCACACTTCGCGCCGGACCGCCCACGCGGGCCCCTCAGTCTTCGGCGGAGGCCCGCGCGACGGCGCGCTCGACACCGTCGAGGAGGAGACCGACGCCGTGGGCGAAGTCGGCCGCCGCGTCGTCCTGGGGACCGGCTTCGTCCGGGGTGCCGGCCGGCTGCTCCAGCTCGCCGGAGCGGAGGAGGGCGGTGAGTGCGGGGAAGCGTTCGGCGTCGGTGACGCGGCGGAGCATGTCGGTGTACCAGCCCATCATGCTGCTGTCGGCGCCCTGTCCAGCGGATTCGCCGGGGCGGCCGGCTGCCGCCGCGATGTCCGCCATGACGCGCACCTGGCCCCGTACGTAGGCGTCGAGGACGGTGAGGACAGCGAGCCGCTCCCCCTGGCCGAGCGGTGTGCCGCCGAGGCGGCGGAGACCCTGTTCCATCCATGCGACGCCGTTGGGGCCGAGCGGAGGGGACTCGACGGGGATGCGCAGGGTCCACGGGCGGCGGACCGCGACCTCGCGGAGGCCCCAGGCCCACGCCTCCAGCTTCTCGCGCCACCCACCGCTCGCCGGCTCCTCGGGCGGGGGCCCGGCGGCCGCGTCGTGCATGAGCAGGTACAGGTCCTGCTTGGCGGCGACGTAGCGGTAGAGGGCCATGGTCGACGCGCCGACCTCCTTGGCGACGCGTCCCATGGAGACGGCGGCGAGCCCCTCGGCGTCCGCGACAGCGACGGCGGCCGCCACGATCCGCTCGACGCTCAGCCCCGGCACCGGGCCCTTGGGCCTGCGGGGCCGCAGCCCCCAGGCGGCCGCCACGCCGCTGGGCAACTCCCCCTGGTCCTGCATCACTTCGCTCCCTTCGCTGGACGGAACAGCCAGCGATGTGTATAGCATACGCGGTAATGCGTAAGGCATACGCAATGACGTGTGCGCCCTACGCGGTAACGGGGGCGCAGAAGGGAACCGCATGCACACGCAACAGTTGGCGGTGGAGGCCGAGGGGCTGCACCGCAGTTTCGGCGCGGGCGAGGTGCTCGGCGGAGTCGACCTCGCAGTGCCGCGCGGCAGCGTCTTCGCGCTGCTGGGACCGAACGGCGCAGGGAAGACGACGACCGTCCGCATCCTCGCCACGCTCTCCGCGGCCGACTCCGGCCGCGCCCGCGTCGCCGGGCTCGACGTCCGCGCCCGACGCACCGCGGTACGGCGGCTGATCAGCCTGACGGGACAGTACGCGGCCGTCGACGAGGCGCAGACCGGCGAGGAGAACCTGCGCACCGTCGCGCGGCTGCGCGGCTACCGCGGACGGGCTGCACGGCGCCGGGCGGCCGAGCTGCTGGAGGAGTTCGGGCTCGCCGAAGCGGGTGGCCGCCGCGTGGCGACGTATTCGGGCGGCATGCGGCGCCGCCTCGACCTGGCGGCCGGGCTCGTGACGCGGCCCGAGGTCGTCTTCCTCGACGAGCCGACGACGGGGCTCGACCCGCGCAGCCGCCGGGACCTGTGGGAGCTCGTGGAGACGCTGGCGCAGGACCCGCAGCATCCCGTGACCGTCTTCCTCACCACCCAGTACCTGGAGGAGGCCGACCGGCTCGCCGACCGTGTCGCACTGCTCGACGGGGGCCGCATAGCGGCGTCCGGGACGCCGGAGGAGCTGAAGGCCCGAGTCGGCGGCGCCCGGCTGGAGTTGACGCTGCGCGGCCCGGACGCCTACGCCGACGCGCTGCTCCGCCTGGGAGAACGCGCCCGGGAGACGGACCCGGGCGCCCTCACCCTGGCGGTGCCGACCGACGGGAGCGGGCCGCAAGTCCGCGGACTGCTCGACGAGTTGGACCCGCAGCGCACCGAGGTGGCCAGGTTCGCCGTGCGCACCGCCACCCTCGACGACGTCTTCCTGAGCCTCACCGGCGGCGCCCCGCCGGCCGCGGGCGGTCGCGCAGCGGAGGAGCACGCCCGTGTCTGAGCTCGCACCCCGGCGCGGCGGACTCCTCGCCGACACTGCAGCCCTCACGGCACGCTCCACCAGGATCAGCACCCGCAACCCGGACGCGGTGCTCGTCTCGCTGCTCATGCCGGTGCTGCTGATGGTCGTCTTCGTCCACCTCTTCGGCGGGGCGATCGACACCGGTACCGAATACGTCGCTTACGTCACCCCCGCGGTCCTCGTGCTCTGCGCGGGGTACGGAGCTTCGATGACCGCGCAGAGCGTCACCTTCGACATGGCGCAGGGCGTCGTGGACCGCTTCCGGTCGATGGACGTCGGCGCTGTGCCCTTCCTCGGCGGGCACGTCGCGGCGAGCGCGGCGCGCAACGCGGTGGCCGTGCTGGCGGTCGTGGGCGCCGCGGCGCTGATGGGCTTCCGGGCTGCGGGGAGCCCGCTCGGCTGGCTCGCGGCCGCGGGGCTGCTGCTCGCCTGGATCGTGGCGCTCTCCTGGCTCGCCGCCTGCGTCGGCCTCGTCGCCAAGTCGCCCGAAGGGGCGGGCGGGTTCGGGTTCTTCCTGCTCTTCCTCCCCTACCCGTCGAGCGGCTTCGTGCCGATCGAGACGATGCCGGGGTGGCTGCGCGGGTTCGCGGAGCACCAGCCGGCGACGCCGCTCATCGAGAGCGTGCGCGCGCTGCTGCTCGGGGAGCCGGCGGGCGGCGCCGTGTGGCGGACGCTCGCCTGGTGCTTCGGGATACTCGTCTGCTCGGTGGCGCTCAGCGGGGTCGTTTTTCGGCGGCGGAGCCGCTGAGGGGACGAGCGGCGGAGCCGCTGAAAGGGGCTAGCGGCGGAGCCGCCGAGCCGGACCCCCAACGCGCCAGGGAGAGCGACGCGTTGGGGGCGTGCGGGGAGCCGCTGTGCGGCTAGGGCACCACGACGGCGCGGCCCTGCACCTCGCCGTCGTGGAGTCGCTGGTAGGCGTGGGGCGCCTCGTCGAGGGAGTACCGCTCCACGTGGATGCTGAGGGTCCCCTGGCGGGCGAACTCCAGGACCTCGGCGAGTTCGGCGCGGCTGCCCCAGTACGGCGACCGCACGGTCGTCTCGTACGGCAGCGTGCCGAAACCGACGGAGAGGACGCCGCCCCCGATGCCCACCACGGTCACGTCGCCCGCGATGCCGACGCACCGGCCGGCGAGCGCGGTGGTGGGCGGAGCGCCGACGAAGTCGAGCACGACCTCGGCGCCTTCGCCGCGCGTGAGTTCCATGATCTTCCCCGCGGCGTCCTCGTCGGAGAGGAGCGCCTCGTGCGCGCCGACGGACAGGGCGAGGTCGAGCTTCTTCTCCGCGACGTCGAGCGCGACCACCCGCGTCGCCGTCATCGCGCGGAGCAGCTGGATGCCGACGTGTCCCAGGCCGCCGGAGCCGATGACCACCGTGGTGCTTCCGGCGACGAGCTTGTCGAGCGAGAGCTTGATCGCGTGGTACGGGGTGAGTCCCGCGTCGGTGAGCGGGGCCGTCGTCACCGGATCGAGGTCGCCGATCGGGACGCAGTGCCGCGCGTCGTCGACGACGAGGAGTTCGGCCATCGCCCCCGGCGCACCGAGACCGGGCGGGAAGATGTTCAACTCCCGCGCGCGCAGGCAGTAGTTTTCGCGTCCCTGCGCGCACATACGGCAGACGCCGCACCCCCAGGGCCCGTAGACGGCGACGTGTTCCCCGACGCTCAGCCCCGTGGCGCCTTCGCCGAGCGCCTCGACCCGGCCGACGCCCTCGTGCCCGAGGGTGAGCGGCAGCGGGAACCCCAACTGGTCCTCGGTGAAGCTCATCACGGCGATGTCGGAGTGGCAGGCGCCGGCGGCGAGCACCTTCAACAGCACCTGGCCCGGGCCGGGTCGGGGATCGGGGACGGTGACCACGGTGGGCGCGGCTCCGATGCTGGGGTACTGGAGAGCCTTCATCTTCCTGCCTTTCCCGGGGTGTCGGGCGCCTGTCGGGCGGTGCGGCGGTCGCCCTTCTCACGCACCGCTCCCGCCGAAAGCCGTGGCCGGCCGGCGGAGAGGGTGAGTTCGCCGTCCTCCGCGTCGACGACGACGGTGTCGCCGGCGACCGCCTCGTCCGCGAGGAGCATCGAGGCGACGCGGTTGTCGAGCTCGGTCCGGACGGCGCGGCGGAGCGGGCGGGCTCCGGACTCCGGCCGGTGGCCGTGGGCGACGAGCGTGCGCTTCGCCGCGTCGGTCACCTCCAGCACGATCTCCTGGGCCCGGAGCCGCCTGCGGCTCAGCTCGAGCATCCGGTCGACGATGCAGGCGAGGTCCTCCTCGTCGAGCGCGCGGAAGACCACCGTCTCGTCGACCCGGTTGAGGAACTCGGACGGGAAGCGGGAGTCGAGTTCCTCGAAGAGCCGGTCCCCGGTCTCGTCGTGGTGGGCGAGGAGGAGCTGGGAGCCGAGGTTGCTCGTCACGACGACGACGGTGCGGCGGAAGTCGACGGTGCGGCCCTGCGCATCGGTGAGGCGGCCGTCGAGCACCTGGCGGAGGGTGTCGAAGACGTCGGGGTGTGCCTTCTCCACCTCGTCGAAGAGGACGACGCCGTGCGGCTGCCCGCGGACCTTCTCCGTGAGCTGCCCGGCTCCCTCGTGTCCGACGTGGCCGGGCGGGGCGCCGACGAGGCGCGCGACCGTGTACTTCTCCTGGAACTCGCCCATGTCGAAGCGGACGAGTCCGCTCCCGTCCGCGAAGAGCAACTCGGCGAGCCCCTTGGCGAGTTCGGTCTTCCCCACGCCCGTCGGACCGAGGAAGAGGAAGGAACCGAGCGGGCGGTCCGGGTCGCCCGCCCCCGCCCGGTTGCGGCGCACCGCCTCGGAGACGGCGGTGACCGCCTCCTCCTGGCCGACGACGCGGTCGCGGAGCCCCCGCTCCAGCTTCAGCAGCCGCTCCTGCTCGCTCTCGGCGAGCTGCGCGACGGGGACGCCGGTGCGCCGCGACAGCACGTCGGCGACGTCGGCGGGCTCCACCGACATCACGCCCTCCCTGCGCTCCTCGACACCCGCGAGCTCCCCCTCGACCTCGGCGATCCGCTCCTGGAGCGTGCCCGCGCGCGCGAAGTCCTCGGCCGCCGCCGCCTCGTCCTTCTCCCGGCGCAGCTTCGCCAACCCGTCCTCCCTGCCGACCACTTCGGTGGAGCGGCCCCTCGCCCGCAGCCTGACCCCGGCGCCCGCCGTGTCCATCAGGTCGATCGCCTTGTCCGGCAGGAAGCGGTTGGGGACGTACCGCTCGGAGAGCTCCGCCGCGGCACGCAGCGCGGCGTCGCCGAAACGCACTTGGTGACGGGCCTCGTAGGAGTCGCGGAGACCCTCCAGGACCTGCACGGTCTCCTCGACGGACGGCTCGGGGACGAGCACCGGCTGGAACCGGCGCTCCAGCGCCTCGTCCTGCTCGACGTGCGTGCGCCACCCGTCCGTCGTCGTGGCGCCGACCACGTGCAACTCGCCGCGTGCGAGGGCCGGTTCGAGGATGTTGCCGGCGTCCGTCGAGCCGTCCGCCTCCGAGCCCGTCCCGACGACGGTACGGAGTTCGTCGACGAAGAGGACCGTCGACTCGGCGTCGCCCTGCACCTCGTCGATGACGTTCTTCAGGCGCTCCTCCGACTCTCCCCGGTACTTCGAGCCGGCGACGAGTCCTGCGAGGTCGAGGGCGACGACGCGCGTGTCCTTGAGCGTCCGGGGGACGTCGTCGGAGACGATCCGCTGCGCGAGGCACTCGACGATCGCCGTCTTCCCGACACCCGGCTCACCGACGAGGACGGGGTTGTTCCTGGTGCGCCGGGAGAGGATCTCGACGGTCTGCTCCACCTCCCCGCCCCGGCCGACGACGACGTCGAGCCGGCCGGCACGCGCCTCCTGCGTGAGGTCGCGTCCGTGCTCGTCGAGGGTGGGTGTGCGGCTCGGACGGCCGCCCGCCTCCGCAGGCTCGCCGCCGGCC
>NZ_AJTQ01000173.1 GCF_000262345.1 Streptomyces xiaopingdaonensis
CCGCCTCGCTGCGGAGGCGGTCGGCGGCGGTGCCGTGGCGGTCGAGGAGGCGCCTGGCGCCGGAGTCGCGGCCGTCGAGGAGGGCGGCGAGGACGTGTTCGGGACCGGTGCCGGAGACGCCGGCGGCCCGCGAGCGCGCGTGCGCCGCGATGAGGACGCGCTTCGCAGCCGGGGTGAGGCCGGGCTCGGCCGAGGGCGTGCCGCTCTCGCCCGGCAGCGCTTCCGCGACGGTGCGGGCGAGCGCGTCGGGGTCGGCGCCCGCCTGCGCGAGGAGTCCCCGCACCGGCTCGACCTGGGTGCACGCCCAGAGCACATGCTCGGTGTCGAGGTCGGCGCTGCCGTCCTGCTGTGCCCGGCCGGACGCCCGGGCGAGCAACTCCCGGGCCGAGTCGGTGAGGAGGCGCCCGATCGGTACGCGCCGCCCGGCGGGAGGAGAGGTGAGCGGCGAGGTGCCGAAGAAGCGGTTCAGCAGGTCGGAGAAGGGGTCGGCGGCGCCGGAACCCCCGAAGGGGGACGTCGTCATGCGGCACTCCTGCGCGGCGCGGCCGGGCGGTGTGAGCCCTGGGGTTCGAGGAAGGTGAGCATCTCGTCCGCGTGCTCCTCCTCCTTCTTGGCGAGGATCGGTTCGAGCACCTCGCGGGACGTCTGGTCGGCGCCGATCCGGTTGATCCTCTCGGCGCGAGAGGCGATGGCCACGCACTCGGCGGCGGGGTTCTCCCTGAGCGTCTGCTCGTCGTCCGCCTTCCGGTACTCGGCGTGCGCCCTGCCCGTGAGCTGCGGGGGGCCGAGCAGCGGGCTTCCGCCGAGCTGCACGATGCGGCCGGAGGCCCGGTCCGCGTGCCTCTGCTTCTCGTTGGAGTGCGCCGGGAACTCGCTCGCGACGGGCTCCGAGTCGAGCCCCTTCGCCGTGCAGCAGCGCTGCCGGAACCGCAGGACGCAGACGGCCTCCGCGGCGGGCGCCGTGTCGGGGAGCCCGCCGACGCGGTCGGCGTCGGTGCCGTAGGAGGCGGTGGAGAGGCCGCTCCTCGTGTTCCGGCCTGCCCGGTCCCGGACCGTGTCGACGTCGGTGCGGAAATCGGTCATGCCACGTCCCCTTCCGGGCACTCTCTCGCCTCCACTAGAGCAGCACCCCGGATGTCCCGCAAAGGGAGTACCTGCCGCCTCCCGTCCCCGCGCGCCGGCGCCCCCGGGGTGCGGCGAGGGCGCGCTTCTCCCGGCTGACGCCCCGCACCACGCGCCCCCGCAGCGGTGCACGACCGGCGGGCCGAGCAGGAGGAGGTGACGTGTGGGGAGGGAGCGGTGCCTGTGCACCGAGCGGTCACGAGAGGGTGAGCGCGCCCGCCTCCCGACGACCGCGGCTCGTACGCGGAGGCGCGACGGCGCGGACCAGGCACCGCGGCGCACTCCCGTTCATCGTATGACAAGTCGCGACTCGCCTTTCACCTCCGCCACCTCTGGGAACTCCTCTACCCAGCAAGGGACTTGGACTTCAGCAGGCGATACGAGAGCGGCCGCCGCGGCGGGACGGCTCTTCGGGATGGGGGTCGTTGCGGTGCTGAGCGTGGAGCGGCTGCTCGCAGACTGCGTACGGGACTCGCGTACGCTCCGGCTGGGCACGGTGCCCGTCTCCCCCGCGGAGCCGGGGTACGGCGAGGCGCGGCGCGCCTTCCTCTCGGCCGGCCTCGCCGCCCTCCGCAACGAGCAGTACGGGGCCCGCTGGGTCCAGCTCAACCTCAGTCCGGCCCCCGGGCGCCTCCCCGAGCTCTACGCGGCCCTCGCCGCCTCGGCGCATGCGCTCCTCGCCGACGGCAGGGCGCGCTCGTTCTACTTCATGCACAAGGAGCCCGGCCTGCGCGTCCGCTTCGAAGCCGGTGAGTGCTCCGCCGCCGTCCTCCGCAAGGAGGTCGAAGAGCGGCTCCCCGAGGGCCCGTTGGCCCTCCAACCCGTCTCGGTGCGGTACGAGCCCGAGGCGTACCTCTTCGGCGGCCCGCAGTCGATGCCGTACGTCCACCGCCTCTTCACCGCCGACTCGCTCGCCTGGCTCGACCACCACGGCCGATGTCCCGGGCCGCCCGCGCTCAGCACCTGGCGGCTCTCGCTGCTCCTGCTGCGGGAGGCGTTCGACGGCCTGGGGATCGTCGGCTGGGAGCACCGCGGCGTGTGGGAGGCGATCCAGCACGAGACGGGGCGCACCGCTGCGTCCGTCCCCGAGGCCGATCAGGAGCGGCACGGCCGCGCACTCGCGGGCATCACCGCCTACTGGCGCCTCCCGCGCCGACAGGCGCTCGCGGAACTCCCCGGGGAGGAACGCACCGCGCTGGAGGCGCAGTTGGACGCCGCGCACGAGGCGGGCGAGGAGTGGCGGAAGGGATACTTCGAGGCAGGTTCCGCCACCGTCGGGCCGCGTCTGGCCGCCGCGTTCCACACGATCTTCCTCTGGAACCGGGGCAGACTCGCCCTCTCGACGCAGCGGCTCCTCACCGAGGCACTCGCCTGGGACGCGCCGAGCGGCGTCCCCCGAGAGGGCACGGCGGGCTCCGGGGGGCTCCGGTGAACGCCGAGGCAGCCCTGCGGGAGGACGCGCGACGTCCCGGCCCGGCGCCCACCGCTGCCGAAGCACGGAAGCTCGCCACGCCTGAGGACACCGCGGGGCAGCCCGCTGCGCGGCTCGGAGCCACCGCACTGGTCAGGGCGGCCGGCCTCCCCGTCTCGGCCTGGTGCTCGGGAGGCAACCCGGACCTCTTCGACGCGGCAGCCTCCCTCGCGAAGCTGCGTACCGCGCTCGGCGCACGCGCGGCCGAACTGGGCGAACTGCTCGGCGAGCAGGCCGTGCCCGACGACCGCCTCGGCACCGAGGAGCGACGCGCCGTCCTCGCCCTCCGCCGCCGGCTGCACGCGGGCTCGCCGCCCGGAGACCCGCGCACCGCCCGCCTGCTGGACCGCACGCACCCCGAACTCGCCTGCGCTCTCGGTGCGTTGGAGCGTGAGCACGCGCGGCTCGTGCGTGCGGCTGCGGAGTGGGAGTCCCGGGTGGCGGCGGAGCGCGAGCGTGTCGGGCTCCTCGGCCTGGAGCTCGTGCGCACGTACCCGGCGCTGCGTGAGCTGGTCGACGGCGCCTCGCCCTACGTCGTACCGGAGTTGGAGCGGCGCTCGGCCGCCGGCGAGGACTGGCGCGGCAAGAAGCTGCGCAAGGCGAGCGGCTACGTCTGGCGGGCCGTGGCCCGTGCCGCTGCGAAGACCACGCCCCGCGGTTGGGCGGGGCAGCTCGCGGCGGCGCCCGTCGCCGAGGAAGCGGAGTCCGGGGCGGCACCGTCGCTCCTGCCGCCCGGCGTACGTCTGGGCGCCGTCGCGGCCGAGGCGGTGCACAACCTCCACCTCGCGGCGACCGACGCTTCCGCCACCGACCTGCGCCACGCACCGGGTGCGACGCTGCTCGCCATGGCCGCCCTGCACACGGCTCCGCCCGCGGAGCGCGGCGAGGCGCCGCTCCTCCACTGCGGGGTCGTCGACGCGGAGGACCGCACGAGGTTGCGGCACGTCGCCGTCCGCCGCACCGGCGCCGTCGAGATGGTCAGGGCCGTACTCGCCGAAGGGCCCAAGCAGCTCGCCGAGTTGGTCGGCGCACTCACGGGCGGCGCGGAAGGCGAGCGCACCGCGGTCGCCCGTGGGCTCCTCGACCACCTGCGCCGCCTCGGCGTCCTCCAGGTCTGCGCTCCGCCCGCGGCGAGGCGGCTGCCCTGGACACAGGCGGCGGAGGCCCGCACCTGGACGCGGGCTCCGCAGCTCGCCGAGGGCGCCCCGGGCGCGTGGTTCCTCGACTCGCACCGGCGGCTCGACGGCTCCCTCCCCTCGGCAGCGGCCGACCGGGTCTGGCGCGGCCTGCGCACGGCGTCCCGGCTGGCGGCGCTGCGGGACGCCGACGGCAGCGCGCGGCGGGTTCTTCTCCCGCCCGAGGCAGCCGAGTTGGGCACCGCACCGCGCCGCCTGGGCGACATCGTCACCGAGCGGCTGCTCGCCGAGGCCGACAAGCAACACCGCCCCGAGCCGCAGAGACTGCCCCGCTACCGCGGCTGGCGCCCGCCGGAGGAGTCCGACTCCGGCTACGCCGCGCTCCTCGCCCACCTGGCGTCCCGGCTCGACGAACCCCACGTCGACCTCGACTCCCGCCTCCTCGACGCCCTCGGCGCCCCGGACGCCGAACGGGCCCTGCCCGCCTGGCCGTTGGACTGCCTGCTGCGGCCGCTCCCGGCCCCGGGACCGGCCGCCGTCCTGGAGACGGCGTCCCCCGCCGGCATGCTCGACGCCAGGTTCGCCGGCGCCCTGCGGACCTTCCACGGCGGCTACTCCAACGCCGACGCGTACCGGGAGTTCCTCGCCGCCGTCGAGCGCGAGACGGGCGCACGCTTCGTGGAGTTGCTCGTCCCGCCGCTCGCCGAGCACGCGGCCAACGCGGTGCGCCGCCCCGCTGCCGCCGCGTGCTGCACAGGCGACCCCAACTCGGCCCCGCACTACGGCTGTACGGCCGACTCCCCGCACTCTCCGCCCCTCCCCCGCCTCGCGCTCGACGACATCACGCTGCGCAGGTCAGGCGACCGCCTCGTCGCCGAGTCCCGCGGGCGGCGCCTGCTGCCGATGCACCACGCGACGCGTACGCCGCTGCCGCCCTGGGACACGGTTCTGCGCCTGCTCACCTCGGCGGGACACCCGGAAGGTGCACGACTCGTCCAACTCGACGGCCTGCTGGGGGCGTTCCCCGGAGCGCGCCGGGTGCCGCGGCTCACCGTCGAGGGCGAACTCGTCGTCAGCCCGGCACAGTGGCGCCTGCCGGGGACGCTGCCGTGGCGGCCGTCGGACGGCGACGCGGCCAAGGTGACCGCGCTGGCGAAGCTCCGCGCGGGCGCCGGCCTCCCGCGGTTCGGCTACGTGCGCACCTCGCCCGGCGGCAAGCCGCTGCCGATCGACCTGGCGGCGCTGCCCTCGCTGCATCTGCTGGAGCGCGTCTGCGGCCAAGAGGGGCCCGAAGAGCTGCTCTTCGAGGAGGCGCTGCCGGCGCCCGGCGCCCACCTGCTCCGCGACGCGCTGCACGACGGAGCCGCCGTCGCCGCCGGCGTGCTGCTCCGTCTGCCGCATCGCACCCCGCCGGCGGAGCTCGCCGCGCGCGCCGCCGCCCGCCTCCCCGCAGCCGACTGCACGCACCGGCAGGTCGGATGAGGAGCCCCGTATGCGCACACGACCGACGCGCCGGCGTCCGGCGGACGACCGACCGGGCCCGGCCCGAGAAACGGCCCGCGACGTTCCCGAACGACCGTGCCCGAGGCACTCCGCGAGAGAGGACCCACCATGCCCCCGACGCTCGGGACGGCCGAACTCGACGCTCTCGTCGAGGAGCTGGACGCCCGCATCACCGAGACCGACCTGCCCGAGGGCAGCGCGGACACGTACGAGTGCAGCGGCGCCTGCACGGTACTGATCTGCACCGTCGTCGTCTGCTGACCCCTCAGGACACCGTTCCGTCCAGCCGGCGGCGTGCTCGGCGCCGTACCGGAACGGCGTCCCCGAGGAGAGCCGGGTCGGCGAGGACCGCCCGCCGACCCGGTGCTCCTCGGCGCCACCCGGCCCGGGGCCGGAGAGGCCCCGGTGCACCCTGAACCTCCCGCCGGGCGACCGCCGGGCGAGGAGCCGAGAAGAACCGCAGAGAAAGGGACATCCATGCCCGCAACGATCGAAGCAACCGACCTCGACGCCCTCATCGAGGACCTCGACGCCCGCATCACCGAGACCGA
>NZ_AJTQ01000174.1 GCF_000262345.1 Streptomyces xiaopingdaonensis
ACCGAGGGCGGCGGGGACAGCAGCGGATGCAGCGGCGTCTGCACCATCGTGGTCTGCACCGTCATCGTCTGCTGAACCTCGCCGTCACGCCCCGCGACGGCCTTGCGCCACCGGGGCCGGATGCTCGGACGAGCGTCCCTTCCGTCCGGACGCGGCGGGCACGCCGCCGTCCGGCAGCCCAACAGATCCTTCCAGCGAAAGGGACATCCATGCCCGCAACGATCGAAGCAACCGATCTCGACGCCCTCATCGAGGACCTCGACGCCCGCATCACCGAGACCGA
>NZ_AJTQ01000175.1 GCF_000262345.1 Streptomyces xiaopingdaonensis
GCCGACGGCGGCGGCGACAGCCGCGGATGCAGCGGCGTCTGCACCGTCCTGATCTGCACGGTGATCGTCTGCTGAACCGCCGTCCGCCCCTAGCGGGTTGACGTCAGACAACGGGGCACCGACGCCACCGGTGCGGTGAGCCCCGCGGTCGCCGAGCCGCCCGGCCGCAATCCGGGCGGCTCTCCCGCGGTCCCCGCCGACGGCCGGTGTGCGCGCCTCGGTGACGGCGCCGCGCCCCAGCCCCGCAGCCGGGGCCCGTCAGTTGAGCACTCTTCAGCAGGGAGACCGGATGCCGCTCGGCAGCGAGACGCAGCAACCCCACGACCGAGGCCCCACCGACACCCACGCGCTCACCCAACTCACCAGCTTCACCGTGCAGATGCTCGAGGAGTGGACGGAACGCACGCACACCGGCGCCGTGCCCGACCCGGCGCCCGGCGATCCCGGCATCCCCGTGCTGTGCGCCGCGCTCGCCTCGCTACCGGCGGTCGGAGAACCCTCGCGCGCACGCCGCACCGCGGACGCCGTGGCGCGCGCGACGGCGCTCTGGGCGCGCACGGCCGGCGCCGGGCGCCGCCACCCGGGGCTCTACGACGGCGGCCTCGCCGGCACCCTCGTCGGCCTCCGGCTCGGCTCCACCGTGCAGCCCGCGCTGCGCCGCGCCGCCGACCGCCTCGACGCCGGGCTCTTGGGCTCGGCCGCCGACCGCGCCCCCACCCCCGGACGCGTCACCTTCCCCGACTACGACCTGGTGCTCGGCCCCAGCGGCACCCTCCTCGCCCTCTGCGCGGGCGCAGAACCGCACCGCCCGGAACTCGCCCCGTACGTCGACATGTTGACCTCCCTCTGCGCTTCGGACGACCTCGCTTCCCTGCGCACCGCGTACGCCGGGCACCGCCACCTCGACTGGCTCGACGGCCGCGTCAACACCGGGATGGCACACGGCGCCGCGGGTGTCGCGGCCGCGCTCACCGCCTCCGTCCGCCGATGCGGCCGCACCGCGGAGCAGGAGCAGGCCCTGCGGACCCTCTGCGAGTGGCTGCGCCGCCAGTCCTTCACGGATGCGCTGGGCGTGCGCAGTTGGGACGGTGCCGGGCTCGACGCGCCGCCCGCTCCCGGCGCGCGCGCCCGGCAGGCGTGGTGCTACGGCACGCCGGGCATCTCGTGGGCGCTGTGGGACGCGTCCGAAGCGCTCGGCGACCGGGCCGGCGCGGAATGGGCGGCAGAGGCGTTCACCTCGCTCGCCGACCGGTACGACGAAGCGTTCCACCTCTTCGGCGAGGCACCCGGCGACCTGCTGGGGCTCTGCCACGGGGCGTGCGGCGTCCTCGCCGTCGCCGACGCCTTCCACCGGCACGCCCGCCTCCCCGCAGCGACCGCCCTCCGCGCCCGCCTCCTCTCCAGCATCCTCGACGGCCTCCCCGACGTGGCCGAACTCGCCCGCGCGCACATGACGTTGCTCGGCGGCGCCGGCGGCGTCCTCACCGCACTCCTGACGACAGCCGCGGGCGCCTCGCGGGCCTGGCTCCCGTGCGTGGGGCTGCGGTGAGCGGAAAAGAGACCCGGATCTTGTTGGCCTTGACCCCATGACCGACCGACCACCGGGGAGCCCGCATCCCTCACGGCACCGGAGGACGGACTCCTCGGCGGGAGCGGGGAGTCGACGCCGGGCAGGCTCGTGGCGGAGGAGCTGGCACGTCCGCGGGTCGGCCCCATGCGGGACATCGTGGCGACGATCCAGCCCGACCAGGACGACCTGGTCCGCGCCTCCCTCGCCAAGTCCCTCTGCGTCCAGGGAGCGCCGGGCACCGGGAAGACCGCCGACAGCCTGCACCGCGCGGCGTACCTGCTCTTCGCGCACGCGAGCCGATCGCACGGGGGCGGCCTGCCGATCGTCGGGCCCAACCCCGCTTCCTCGACTGCATCGCCCAAGTCCTGCCCGTCCTGGGCGAGTCGGGTGTCAGCCAGCGCACCGTCGCGGCACTTGAGGGGCTTCCCGAGCCGACGGCCGAGGACGGCCCGGAGGCGGCACGCGTCGAGCACTACCCTGCCTTCGCCGAGGTCCTCAGACCAGCCCTCTGGTCGCCGAGTCGGAACCGAGCCGAGGCCGGCCCGGGCGACTAGCGCCCGGCGGCACCCGACTCGGTCAACTCCCGCAGCCACGACGGCTCTTCGGCGATCTCCAGCAGAAGAACGAGTCTGGTCAGCGGGTGGTCCCAGGCCGGCTCGCCCGGCTCGGGGAGAGCACCCGCAGCGAAGGTGCCTTCGGCGCTCGATGAGGTCACTGGGGCTCCTGTCGAAGTACGGAGGCTTCAGCTCCGCTGTGCTGCCGGAGCACGGGTCTGCACAACTGCGCGCGTCATTCTCCCGCTTGCGTACTTACTTCTGCAAGCGCATCTGTACTTACAGATGCAAGAACGCTCTGCTGTGCCACAGTGTTGCCACGCCGGGGGCCGGGCGTCTCCATCGCCTCCTCCGGCGTCGTTCCACCACGTCGCTGCACGACAGCACGAGAGCCAGGGAGAGGAACATGCAGACGTACAACGGCATCCCGGCCACCCAACTCACCGACGCCGCCTGGCGGAAGAGCCGCCGGAGCAACCCGAACGGGAACTGCGTGGAGCTGGCCCCCTTGGAGGGCCGGCCGGAGGGCCGCCAGGTGGCGGTGCGCAACTCCCGCTACCCGTCGGGGCCCGCGCTGGTGTACCCCGCCGGCGAGCTCGCCGCTTTCCTCCGAGGCGCGAAGGACGGGGAGTTCGACGATCTCCTCCGATCCGGCGCCTGACCGGCACCGGTCGCCTGCGGTCGCGGGCGGCTGCTCCACGGAACCGGGGAGGTACAAGGCTTACCTCCCCGGTATCACCGGGGCAAGTCCGCGTGTGCCTCTGCCACATGCTGTGCGAAAGTGGCAGAGGCACACGCAACGAACAAGTGTGTACCGCGACTTGGCCCGGTGGCAGACTCCTGCCACCGGGCGATCCCCGGCGGCACGGGCCTTCGATCCGCAGGGCCGGCCCGGTCGGGGGACGGAGCAGAGGTGGAGTCAGGAGCGTCGATGGCAGCAGAGCAGGAAAGGGACCTCACCGCGGCGGCCGGGCGCCTCTCCGACCACCCCAGGGGCGGCCCCACCATTCTGCGGATCATCCTGGGAACCCAGCTCCGCCGCCTCCGCGAGTCGTTGAGCATCTCGCGGGAGGCCGCAGGCGACGCCATCCGCGGCTCGCACGCCAAGATCAGCCGCCTCGAACTCGGCCGCGTCGGCTGCAAGCAGCGCGACGTCGAGGACCTGCTCACCTTCTACGGCGTGCGCGACGCCGCCACTCGCGAGCAGTACCTCGCGCTCGCCCGCCAGGCCGGTACCCCCGGCTGGTGGCAGAAGTACAGCGACGTCATGTCGCCGTGGTTCGACCGCCTCATCGGGCTCGAAGAGGCGGCCTCGGTCATCCGCATGTACGAAGTCCAGTTCGTTCCGGGCCTGTTGCAGACCCCGGAGTACGCGCACGCGGTCATCAGACTCGGCCACCCCAGAGCGGACGAGCGCGAGATCGAGCGCCGCGTCGAGCTGCGTACGCAGCGCCAGTCGATCCTGGAGCGCGGCAGGGGCCCGAAGCTGTGGACCGTCGTCGACGAGGCCGCGCTGCGGCGGCCCCCGGGCGATCCGAAGGTGCTGCGCGACCAGATCCGCCACCTGCTGGAGGTCACGACGCAGACGGACGTCACCGTCCAGATCGCCCCCTTCCGGCTCGGCGGCCTCGCAGCCGCCGGCGGTCCGGTGACGATACTCAGGTTCACCGAGCCCGACCTGCCCGACATCGTCTACCTGGAACAGCTCACCTCGTCGCTCTACCTCGACAAGCGCGAAGAGGTGGAGAGCTACATGGCCGTCATGGACCGGCTCTGCGCCACCGCCGAACCCCCCGGCAGGACGGCGCAGTTCCTGGAGCGGCTCCTCTCCGAGCTGCCGTGACGCTCAGGGGATCCGCGCGACGCCCCCGTACTCGTACCACTCGTCGTAGTTTTCGCGCGGCGCCAACTCACCGTCCGGGCGCCAGTCGTTGATCCGGCCGAGACCGGGCTCCAGGACCTCCCACCCGTCGAAGTACCGCTCCACCTCGTGCTGTCGGCGCACCCGGCCCCAGTTGCCGCCGGTGCTGCGCTCCATGAAGCCGGTGACGAAGTCCCTCGTCCGCGCGGACTCGCTTACCAACTGGTTGATCACCACGAAGCTCCCCGACGGCAGCCGTTCGGCGACGCGCCGCACGAACCCGCCGGGGTCCGAGGAGTCCGGGATGCAGTGGAGCACCGAGATGAAGAGCGCGGCCACCGGCTGCTCCAGGTCGATGAGGCGCGTCACCTCCGGGTGCGCGAGGACCGCGTCGGTGTCGCGCATGTCCGCCCGGACCACGCAGGTGCGGTCGTTCTCCTGGAGCAGGGCGCGGCCGTGCGCGAGGACGATGGGGTCGTTGTCGACGTAGACGACCCGGCACCCCGCGTCGACGTCCTGCGCCACCTGGTGCACGTTCTCCTGCGTCGGCAGTCCTGACCCGTGGTCGAGGAACTGGCGCACGCCGTACTCCTCCGCGAGGGTGCGCACGACCCGCTTGAGGAAGCGGCGGTTGTTCACCGCGAGCGGCCGGGTACTCGGCACGACCTTGTCGAGTTCGGCGACGGCCGCGCGGTCGACCGCGTAGTTGTCCTTGCCGCCGAGGTAGTGGTCGTACATCCGGGCCACGCTGGGGACGTTGACGTCCACCTCAGCCGTGGACTCCATGGCCTCGGAGCTCTCCGGGTACTCCGGCATGCGCACCTCACTGTGCTCGCATCGGCTGTGGCCGCCCGCCGGGGACCGACCGTCCGAGGAGCGCGACGGCGCTCAGCATGACACGGCGCACGCCCCGGGAACACGCCAAGTACACGCGAGGGCACGGAAATTCACGATCGACGGCGGAACGGCGAGCGGACGCGTACCGTTACCCGCGGTCGCCCTCTGCTGTCCGCTCCGGCGCCGAGTCGAGTTCGGCCCAGACGATGCGCCCGGCCCCGCCTCCCGCGACGACACCCCACTCGCAGGCGACGGCGCCCACGAGCTGCAGCCCGCGCCCGCCGAGCTCGTCGACCCCCGGTCGACGCAACTGCGGCGTGAGCCGCTCGGTGCCCTCGTCCGCCACCTCTATCCGCAGCCGGTCGCCGCGGATCTGGAGGCAGCACAGGACGCGTCCGCTGTCGGTGTGGACGACGGCGTTGGTGAAGAACTCGGAGATCACCAACTGCGCCGTGTACCCGAGCTCCTCCGGGAGGCCCCAGCTCTCGACCCTCTCCTCCACGCACGCACGGGCCCTCGCCACCGCCTCGGTGCGCGCGGGCAGCTCGAAGCCCTCGCTGAGCACCGGCGCGTCCGCCGTCGGGACGCCCTTCCCCGCGCCCCCGGCCTGCTGCGGCACGAGAGCGGGGAGCGCGGACTGCGTGAAGGCCACGGACTCTTCGCCTTCCGGCATACCTGACGGTTACCTGACGGGGGTCGGACGGTGGTGGACCGGTGCGGGCTTCGCACGCCCGGGCGCCGGCGGACCGCAGCCTCCTGCGAGCCGGTAGGGCCGACGGCCGTTCGGCTGCTGCGTGCGGTGCGGGTACCGCAGCCTCATGAGCTGGGTCACGTATTTCACTATGCGTCGGTCTGTGACATATGGCAAGCGGAGTTCTGCAATTTGCAGAAACGCTTCCACAGCGTGGTCACGGCACTACGCGCATGCCAGACTCGACGCGGAGTCCGTCCGCCCCCCGCCCCCGGCTGGGAAGCGGGCGCCCGCACGAGCAAGGAGGAGCCCTTGCCGGAACCGCGCTCCTCGCCGACCGTCGGCCAGATCGTCCTCGGCCTGCGGCTCAAGGAGCTGAGAGAGCGCGCCGGACGCAGCTTCGACGAGGCCGCCCGGGCCCTCCGGGTCAACGCCACCACCGTGCGCCGCATGGAGAAGGCGGAGGTCGGCCTCAAGGCGCCCTACGTCGAGAAGCTGCTGCGCGTCTACGGCGTCGACGAGGAGGCGGCGGCCCGGTTCCTCGCCGAGGTGGACGAGGCCAACAAGCCCGGCTGGTGGCACGAGCTGCGGGACGTGCTGCCGAGCTGGTCGAGCCGGTACCTCGGACTGGAGCAGGAGGCGAGCCTCATCCGCTCCTACGAACCGCACTGCGTACCCGGGCTCCTCCAGACGCCCGCGTACGCGCGCGCCCTGCTGCGCGCCTCGCACCCGCACGCGGAACCTGCCGAACTCGACCGGCGGGTGGAGCTGCGCATGCGCCGCCAGCGCCTGCTCGCCGGCGGAGACGGGCAGCCGGCAGGCAGCGGCCCCCGCGTGTGGTCCGTCCTGGACGAGCAGGTGCTGCGGCGCCGCGTCGGGGAGCCCGAGGTGATGCGCGGGCAGGTCGACCGCCTCGTCGAGGTCTGCACGTCGCTCCCGCAGGTGACCGTGCAGATCGTCCCCTTCTCCGCCGGTGCGCACCCCGCGATGTACGGACCCTTCCAGCTCTTCCGGTTCGACATCCCCGAACTCCCCGACATCGTCTACACCGAGTCGCTCACCGGCGCCGCCTATCTCGACCAGCGACGCGAGACCGCCGCCTACCTGGAGGCGCTCGACCGCCTCGGCGCCCTCGCGTCCCCGGCGGACGAGACGCCGTCGTTCCTCCGCGCCCTCCGACGCGACCTGTGAGTGGCCGGCCGGGTCCTCAGCTCTCGCGGCCGCCCGCCGGCTCCTCTTCCGCGCACTGCAGTTGCTCGGCGCCCACGGGTGCGCCCTCGACGCTGCTGCGGTCGTGGACGACCTTGGCGACGGTGACGGGTCCCGAGCCGGGGAGCACCGTGAGCGTGCGGCCGTGGTCCTTGCGGGGGCGGAGTTCGGCGCCGGGGAGCGCGGTGGCGAGGACGTGGGCGTCCCGCTCGTAGTGCGGTGCGTAGAGGACGACGGGACGCTGGGTGCTTGCCGGCTCGCCCGCGCGCCGCTCGGCGACGGCGAAACCGTCGTCGCGCAGGCCCGTCTCCAGCCGGTCGGCGCGGTCGCCGCTCCCCTCGACGCGCACCGGCACCTCGGACGGCGGCAGCGCGACCGGTGCGACTCCGGGCGGCGGCTGGATGCGCGGCTCGTCGCGGAGCGGGCGGTCCTCGCGCAGGGCCGCGAACATCGCCGCGGCGCGGGGCCTGTCCCAGAGGAGCGAGGAGCCCCAGTGCGGGGCGCGGTAGTCGAACTCGGCGATCGGCACCGTCGCGAACTCCGCGGCGTCGTCCGGGAGTGCGCGCAGCGCCCGGCCGAGGGAGACGAGCCGGCCGAGGGAGAGGCTGCCGTCGGTGCGCACCGTCCCCGCGAGGGAGCGTGCGGCGTCGACGAGCGCGACGGGGTTGCCTGCGACGCGGCCCGACGTGAGATCGCCGAGCATCTCGGCGACGAGGCGCTGCTGGCGCCTGACACGGCCGAGGTCGCCGGAGGACGGCGGGATGTGGCGGGCGCGCACGTACCGCAGCGCCTGCTTCCCGTCGAGGCGGTGGCTGCCCTCGGCGAGGTCGAGGCCGGAGTTGGCGTCCTTGAGCGGCTTGTCGGTGCAGACGCGGGAGCCGCCGAGCCGGTCGACGGTCTTGGCGAAGCCGGTGAAGTCCGTCTCCAGGTAGTGGTCGATGCGGAGGCCGGTGGCGCGCTCCACGGTGCGGACGGTGAGCTCGGGACCTCCGTGCAGGTGCGCCGCGTTGATCTTGCCGTAGTGCTCGGTGAGGCCGCCCGAGGGGGCGTTCTGCGCGTCCCTGCCGCCACCGTCCTTCGCCGCGCCGGTCTCCTTGCGGACGCGCTCCGGCTCGGCGTGCGGCGCAAACTGCACGTAGGAGTCGCGGGGGATGCTCACGACGCTGACGCGGTCGCGGTCGGCGGAGACCTGGACGAGCATCATCACGTCGGTGCAGTCGCACGCCTTGCCGCCCACGTGGAGCTCGTCCTTCTGCTGCTTGGTGAGGCCGGCGCGCTTGTCGAGGCCGGCGAGGAGGAAGGTGACGGGTTCGCTCGACGGCCCGGGCGTCCGCTCGGCCGCGAGCCCGCCGGGGGCCGCGTGGAGTCCGGCGGCCGTGGCGACGGCGAGGCCCGCCGCGAGGAGCGTACGGCGCCTGCGCGTGCGCCTGGAGGCCGAACGGCCGGTGGCAGAAGGGAGTTGGACGTGTGCAGCGGTACGGGATCTCGGGCGGTCCATCCTCGGTACACCTCCGCGGAACGATCGGTTCCGCATGCTAGGCACGGGAGGGCGCGGGGCGGTCAGCACCGCGCGTACCGGCGTGCGGGCCGCTCACTCGCGCGGAGGTGCGCCTCCGAGAGCCCGTCTCACTCCCCCTCCGGCTCCTCTCCGAGGTCCCTGCGCTCCAGGGGTCTCGTCGCCGGCCCCTGGAGCACCTCGCCCCCCGTACCGAACCGCGAGCCGTGGCACGGGCACTCCCAGGCGCTCTCCGCATCGTTGAACCTCACCAGGCACCCGAGGTGGGTGCAGCGCGGCGAGAGCGCGCGGAGCTCACCCTCCGCGGTGCGGTGCACGGCGCACCGGCGGCCGCCGATCCGCACGATCGCACCCGTACCAGGAGCGATCTCCGCGACGGAGTCGACGTAGGAGGGCCGGAGCCGGTCCCCGACGTAGCTCCGCGCCACCGCCGACTTCCGCCGCAGCATCGCCGGCGCGTCCCCCGCCCGGGGCCCAGGGTCGTACAGGCCGGCCCAATCCGGCAGCTCGCCCCCGAGCACGTGGGCCGCGAGCAACTGCCCCGCGAGCACGCCCCCGCTCATCCCCCAGCCGCCGAACCCCGTTGCGAGGTAGGAGTGTGAGGAGGCGGGATGGAAGCGCCCTATGTAGGGGAGGCCCTCGGTGGTCTCGATGTCCTGCGTCGCCCAGCGGTGCGCCAACCGCGCGGAGGGGAAGCGCTCGTACGTCCACGCGGCGAGGCGCTCGTACCGTGCGCTCACCGTCCCTATCCCGCGGATGCCGGGGAGGAAGCGCTCGCCCGTGACGACGAGGAGCCGCTTGCCCGGCGTGAAGGGGTACGGCGCGGTCTGGACGGTGCGGGTGCCGCGCTCCGGCGTGGTGTACGTACCCTGCGGGTCCTCCTCGGCGGGGAGGAGCGCGGAGAGCACGAGTTCGCGGCGGGGCGTCAGCCGCGAGGAGAGGAAGCCCCCGTCGAAGACGGGGTAGTGCGTGGCGACGACGACGTCGGCCGCACGGACCTCGGCGCCGCACTCCGCGGTGAGGAGGACGGCGCCGCCCGAGTCGTCCAGGTCGAGGACGCGGGTGCGCTCCCGTATCAGCCCTCCGCGCGCGACCAGGTCCTCGGCGAGGGCGAGGAGGTACTTGCGCGGGTGGAACTGCGCCTGGTCCTCGACCCGCACGGCGCCGCGTACGGGGAACGGGAGCCCGACGTCCGTGGTGAACGAGGCCGGGAGGCCCGCGGCGCGTGCCGCGTCGGCCTCCGCGCGCACCTCGTCGACGTGGTACTCGGACTCCACGTACGTGTACGCCGGCACCCGCTCCAGCTCGCACTCGATCCCCAACTCCGCGGCGATCGCGGCGAGATGCTCCACCGCGCCCTGCTGCGAAGCCGCGTAGAGCTGCGCGCTCTCCGGGCCGCGCGAGGCGGCGATCCTGGAGTAGTCGAGGCCGTGCAGGGCCGAGAGCTTGCCGCTGGTGTGCCCCGTGACGCCGGCGGCGATGCGGTCGGCCTCCAGCACGGCGACGGAACACCCGGCGCGGGCGAGCTCCCACGCGACGGAGAGGCCGGCGACACCGCCGCCGACCACCGCCACGTCCGCCTCGATCGACTCCCCCGGCAACAGCGCCGGGTAGGGGGAACGCGCGGCGGAGAGCATCCAGTAGGACTCGTATCCGACGGGCAGCGTGGTCACAGTCGTCTCCCTCGGGTCCGGACGGACCCTCGCCTCGGCCTCTTCCCCCGCTCCCGCCGCAACGGCGCTCGGCGCCGACTCGGCTGCCCACGGCGGAAGTTCGCCGTCCGGCCCCCGAGGTTTCGTTCCCCGCTGCCGCGCGCTCACCCGTGCTCCGCGGAGGAATCGTGAAGAAAACGACGGACCGAAGGAGGCGGGGGCACCGTCGTCGTCGATTCGCGCGAATCCGCCCGCGGAGCGCGTACGCGGCGCTACGGTGTGTGCCCAACGGGGAGCGGAAGCAGTGTGGGGCGACGCTACCGGGAGGGGACGAGGATGGGCGGAGAGGTCCGCGAGGAGCAGTATCCGACGCCGGCGGAACACCTGGACGAGCTGCTGGAACGCGCGCTCAACCCCTTCGAGGTGCCGGACGACGCGCTCGCCGCGCTGCGCGGATCGCTGCTCCACCGCGCCGAGTTGCACGGCTGGCGCCACCGCACTTCCCCGCCGCCCCGGCTGCGCTGCTGCAGCTACCGACACTCCTTCCTCCTCCCCGACGGAAGCACGGCGGCGCTCTGGGAGCTGTGCCACGAGTCGGGCGAGGGCGCCGAGTCCACGGGCGTGCGGTACGAGGTCTACTGCGACGAACCCCAACTCCGCACCGCCGAGGCCCGGTTGCACGGCACGGACGGCGCGGTGCCGCCTCCGGCGGGCGAGTCGGCCGAGCCGGTGCAGCCGCGCACGGAGCTCCGGCCGGTGCGGCGCGAGGGGTACGCCCGAGAGGGCTCGACGGAGCACGCGCGGCGACTGCTGCGTCGAGCGGAGAACCCGGACAGCCCGGGCGAGGAGTTCCTCGACGCGCTCTCCGCAGCGCGCGGGCACCGCATCGCGCACGTACCGCGGCCGCTCCAGGGCCCCTCGGCCTGCCAGGTGTGGTGCTCCCTCTACGAGCACGCCTTCCTCCTCGCCGACGGAAGCGAGGTGCTCCTCTACGAGTTGGAGCACAACCTGTCCCACACGGGGCATCTCGTCTGCGAGGTCTACCTGGAGGAGGCCGTGGCCGACCGCGCCGCGCATCGCAGGGCGCGCGAGCGGGGCATCGAGCTGTGACCGTGCGTACGGTCGTGCGAGTGCGGACGGCCCGCGGACGGAGGCGGAGCGCGACCGCCCCCGTGCAACCGTGTCACCCCCCGTGACCCCCGCTGACCCCTTGTGACTACCGAAGCGGCGCCCCTATGGTGGCTCCGCTCGGCAACTCCCGCCCGCGGCACCGCCGATCAACGGAGGAACCGTCCATGTCCGCTCGGCCCACCCGGCCCGCTCCGCCCGAGCCTGCCGCCCGCGGGCGCCACCGCAGGCAGCGGCCGAGTGCCGCCTCCCGCACCTCGCTGCGGCTCACCGTGGGCGGTGCGGGGCTCGCGATCCCGCTCGCGGGCGCACAGTTGGCGCACGCGGCGCCGCAGGACGTCTGGAACAAGGTGGCCGCCTGCGAGAGCAGCGGCAACTGGTCGATCAACACGGGCAACGGCTACTACGGCGGCCTCCAGTTCACCCAGAGCACCTGGGAGGCGTACGGCGGAGGCGCGTACGCCGCCCGTGCGGACCTGGCGAGCAAGGACCAGCAGATCGCGGTCGCCGAGAAGGTGCTGCGCGGTCAGGGCGCCGGCGCCTGGCCCAACTGCGGCCCGAACTCCGGGCTGTCGCGTGCGGCGGCCGAGCCGCGCGTGCAGCAGGCGAGGGCGGACGAGGCCGTGGCGCAGGCGAGCCGGGCGAAGGCGGCCAAGGCGGAGACCGAGAAGGCCGACGCCGAGAAGGCGGAGGCGGCCAGGGCGAAGGCGGCCAAGGCCCAGCGGGCGAAGGCGGATCGCTCGAAGAAGCAGACCAAGTACGAGGTGGTGGGCGGCGACACGCTCTCCTCCATCGCGGAATCGCACCGCGTCGAGGACGGTTGGCAGGGCCTCTACTCCCGCAACCGCAGCACCGTCGGCGGCGACCCCGATCTCATCCTGCCCGGGCAGGAGTTGCGGCTCGCCGGCGCCGAGCAGAAGGCGCAGCAGGGCGGTTCGGACACCGCTCGCAAGCCGGCCGAGGGCGAGGCGCGTGCGGCGCGGCAGGCCGCGGCGGAGCGGGAGGCCGCGAAGAAGGCCGCGGCCGAAAAGGCGAAGGCCGAAAAGGCGAAGGCCGAAAAGGCCGAGGCCGAGCGCGAGAAGGCCCGCAAGGCCGAGGCGGCCAAGGCGAAGGCCGAGAAAGCCAAGGCGGAGAAAGCCAAGGCCGAGAAGGCCAAGGCCGCCCGCGCCAAGAGTTCCTCCGTGATCGCCCCGGTGAGCGGGGTCTCGCCGACGACGGGCTACCGCGCCTCCGGCAGCAGTTGGTCCTCAGGGCAGCACACGGGCGTCGACTTCCCCGTCGGCACGGGGACGACCGTGAAGGCGGTCTCGGCAGGCAAGGTCGTCTCGGCAGGCTGGGGCGACGCCTACGGCTACGAGGTCGTCGTCCGCCACTCCGACGGCAAGTACAGCCAGTACGCGCATCTTTCGGCGATATCCGTCCGCGCGGGCCAGAGCGTCGACACCGGCCAGCGCGTCGGCCGCTCCGGCGCCACGGGCAACGTCACGGGCCCGCACCTGCACTTCGAGGTGCGCACGGGCCCGGGCTACGGCTCCGACATCGACCCGCTGGCGTACCTCAGAGGGCGCGGCGTGCGCATCTGAGCGCACACCGCGCAACGCACCCTCGGCCGGGGCCCGTTCAGCGCTCCGGCCTCTCCCGTCCGGGCTCGCGCCCCGTGCGCCGACGCACCGTCACCACGACCAGGTCCACGAGCGCCAGCACGGCGAGCACGGTGCAGACGATCGCGAGGACCCGCAGGGAGCCTTCGGTAGGCACCGAGTGAGGACCGCTGTTGACTGTCCAGAGCCACAGCAGTGCGGCCCCTGCGGCGAAGATCGGAGCGAAGACGGACGAGAGCAGCATCCGCAGCCCGAGCGGGCTGCGCGCCGTCACCGGCTCGGTGCCGCTGCGCTGCCGTATCCAGGAATGGGGGGCTCGGTGTGCCCCCGAGGGGGTGTGCGTCATGTCGGCCACCGCCTTTCGACGCGTGCGTGGGAAGCGGCACCGGGCAGCTCCCGGCTGCTCCCCTCCTGCCAGTGTGCCTCGTTCGGGCCGTACGTACCGCGTCCGTGCGGATTGCCGAACGGAAATGCCGACGGCTCTTGCACACCGTGGTCCCGACGTCACCGCAGGTGGTCGGCGCCGGTACGGCGATCGGCGGGGACCGGCGGCGGACCCGCCGGCGGTACGCTGCCGCTGGGCGCGCTCCCGCGTGCAGGACGCATACCGTACTCTCGTACGGCGCAAGGGCGTTGGCGCGATTCCGCGGTGGACGAGCACACGGCGGCGGGCAGGACGGGACAGGAGATGCCGGAGGCATACCACCCTCTCGTCTCCGCCCCGGCCGTCGAGATCAAGCCGCTGAACCGCCGATTCCTTCCGCGCTGCACGGCGGGGTCATTAGCCTCATGCCCCGTGGCCGGGAACCTGCAGAGCTGAGCGAGCTGGAGACCTTGCGATGGATCGTCCCGTCTGGGCCCCTCAGGGCATCGACCTCGACGTGCCCAGCGTCTCCCGGATGTACGACTACTACCTGGGCGGCTCGCACAACTTCGAGGTCGACCGGGAGACCGCACGCCGGGCCATCGAGGCGTGGCCGGGCCTGCCGAAGATCATGCAGACCAACCGCGCCTTCATGCGGCGGGCCATCCGCTTCGCCCTCTCCGAAGGCGTCACCCAGTTCCTCGACATCGGCTCCGGCATCCCGACCTTCGGCAACGTCCACGAGGTGGCACAGGCCGTCGAGCCCTCCAGCCGGGTCGTCTACGTCGACAACGACCCGGTGGCGGTGGCCCACAGCGAGGCCGTCCTCGCCGGCAACGACCACGCCGGCATCGTCTCGGCCGACTTCCGCTCCCCGCCCGACGTGCTCCGCAGCGACGAGGTGGAGCGCCTGCTCGACCTGGAGCGCCCGGTGGCCCTGATGGTCGTGGCGCTCCTGCACTTCGTCGAGGACCGCGACGAACCCGACAAGGCGCTGGCGGCCTTCTTCGACCAACTCGCCCCGGGGAGCCTGCTGGTCGTCAGCCACGGCTGCATGGAGGGTGCACCCGCACGCGACGGCGGCGGCCGCCTGCAGAAGGTGTACGAGGAGGCGAGTTCACCGCTGGTCATCCGCAGCAAGGAGCAGATCCTCCGCTTCTTCGACGGCTGGGAACTCGTCGAGCCCGGGCTGGTGTCGCTGCCGCACTGGCGGCCGGACAACCCGCCCGAGTGGGAGGACTCCGCGGTCTTCACCGGCTACGCGGGCGTCGGCCGCAAGGTGGGGCATCTCGGGTGACGCACTCACAGAACGACCGCGCCCCCGCCGTGTCCGAGGACGACGACGGCCTCCGCCGTTTCGCCACCGTCTGGGCCCGCGTCGTCTACCAGGCGACGCAGACCTCCATGACGAGGCACGAGTTCGAGGAGTTCCTCCACCCGCTGGCGACCCGGCTCAACGACGCGCTGCACGCACAACCGTTCAGCGCCCTCCCCGGCTACGACGTGGGCGAGACGCTCGTGGCGGGCCACTGCACGAGTCCCGAGGCGCTGCCGCAGATCCTCGGCGTCCTCGACTCCTACCTCGTGCTCTACGGCGGCGGCCCCGGCGACCTCGACATCGACGAGGCCCGCTCGCGCTGCGCGCGCCTCCAGCACACGGTGGCCGCCGGCTTCTCCCGTTCGCTGCGCGAGCGCACCAGGTCGGAGCAGGAGTCCCTCTCCCGTGCGGCGTTGGCCGCGCAGACGGCCGTCGAGGAGGCGCTGCACGCGAGTGAGACGCGGTTCCGCACCGTCTTCAAGGACGCGACGATAGGGATCAGCATCGCGGACATGGACGGCCGGATACGGGACGCCAACGGCGCCCTCGCCCGCATGTTCGGCCGCTCCGAGGACGAGATGCGCCGTCGGAACGTCAACGAACTCGTCCACCCCGACGACGCCCCCGAGGTCTGGCGCCTCCACCGCGAACTCGTCCGCGGCGAGCGCGACCACTACCGCGTCGAGAAGCCGTACCACCGTCCCGACGGCACCGTGCTGTGGACCAATCTCACGGTCTCGCTGCTCCGCGACGCCGAGGGCGAGCCGCGCTACCAGCTCTCGCTGATGGAGGACATCACCGAACGCCGCCTGCTCCACCTGCGGTTGCGGTACGAGGCGACCCACGACGAGCTCACGGGACTCCCGAACCGCACCCTCTTCGCCGAACGCCTGGAGCGGGTCCTCGGCTCGTCGGAGGAGGAGCGCCGCTTCGGCCTCTGCTACCTCGACATCGACGGGTTCAAGGCGGTCAACGACAGCCTGGGCCACGCCGTCGGCGACCAGTTGCTCGTCTCGGTGGCCGAGCGCCTCCAGTCCTGCACGCCGGGACCCGACCACCTCGTGGCGCGGATCGGCGGCGACGAGTTCGTGGTGCTGATCTCCGACCCGAGCGGCCGCGAGGAGGTCACCGAACTGGCACGGCAGGCGCTCGCCGCGCTCGCCACACCGATCTCGGTGGACGGCAGGGAGCTCTCCGTCCGCGCGAGCATCGGCATCGTGGAGGGGCGGGCCGGCGACCTCGACCCGGCCGAGGTGCTCCGCAGCGCCGACATCACGATGTACCGCGCCAAGGACTCGGGCGGGAACCGGTACGAGTTCGCCGACCCCGACTCCGACGCGCGCGCCATCGACCGGCACAGCCTCACCAACCACCTGCCGGCCGCACTGGAGCGGGACGAGTTCTTCCTCGAGTACCAGCCGCTCATCCGGATGTCCGACGGCCGGGTCGACGGCGCGGAGGCGCTGGTGCGCTGGGAGCATCCGGTGCACGGCAGGCTCGGCCCCGACCGCTTCATCCCGCTCGCCGAACACACGGGCCTCATCGTCCCGTTGGGCCGGTGGGTGCTGGAGCAGGCAGTCGCGCAGGCGTGCGGTTGGCGGGAGCGTTCGGGCGCGGGCGACCAGCCGTTGCGGGTCAACGTCAACCTCTCGCCGCGGCAGCTCCACCACCCGGACCTGGTGCCCGACACGATCGCCGTGCTGGAGAGCGCCGGGGTGCCGCCGTCCTCGCTCTGCCTGGAGGTCACCGAGTCGGCGCTGATCGGCGCCGACGAGGACGAGCTGAAGCCGCTGCGGCAACTCGCCGAGCTGGGCGTGGAGATCGCTCTCGACGACTTCGGCACGGGCTACTCCAACCTCGCCAACCTCCGCCGTCTCCCCGCGACCACCCTCAAGCTCGACCGCTCCTTCACGCAGGGCCTCCAGCGCCACCCGGCCGACCCGGTCGACGTCACCTTCGTCGAGGGCATCGTCTCGCTCGCGCACGCGCTGGGGCTCGCGGTGACGGTGGAGGGCGTCGAGACGGAGCACCAGGCCGAGCGGCTGCGGGAGTTGGGGTGCGACACCGCGCAGGGCTGGTTCTACGCCCGGCCCGTCGCCGCCGACGACTTCGTGCGGGGCTGGACCGCCTCGGCGTAAGGCGGCGGCTCGTTCAGGCGTGCGCGTCGAGCCAGCTCAGCAGGTCGTGCTGCACCTCGTCGCGGTGGGTCTCGTTGAGGATCTCGTGGCGTGCGCCGGGGTACGCGCGCCAGCTCAACTCCCGTACCCCGCGGTAGCGGAAGTCCTCCAGCAGCTCGTAGACGAGCGTCATCGACTGGTGGCAGGGGTCCTCCTCGCCGACCGCGACGTGGACGGGCAGCTCGCGCGGGATACGTCCGAGCTGCTCCGGGTCGTTGATCTTGCGGACGCCGAGGACCCAGTCGAGCGAGAGGCGGGCCGAGAAGGGGAAGCCGCACGCCTCGTCGGCGACGTAGGCGTCCACCTCGGACTCGTCGCGGGAGAGCCACTCGTACCCGGTGCGGTGGGGGTAAGGGTCGTTGAAGGACGAGAAGAGTTCGGGCACGAACTGCGAGACGGCGTCGGGGCCCCCGCGCTCCACCTCGTCCCGGAGCCGTGCCAGGTCCCGCTCGGTTTCGCTCCCCGGCAGCGAGCGGAACGTGCCGGAGAGGAGGAGGCCGGCGAGTCCGGCGCCGTACTCCTGCGCGTAGTCGCGTGCGAGCTGGGAACCGAGGCTGTGCCCGAGGAGGAAGTGGGGCGTGCCTGCGGGGAGTTGGGCGAGCGCCTGCTCCCCCACCGTTCTCAGGTCGCCGACGGTCGCCCGCCAACCCTCGGTGCCCACCGCGCCGTAGCCGCCCGTCTCGGCCGCCGTCCGGCCGTGTCCGCGGTTGTCGGAGGCGACGACGGCGTACCCGTGGCCGGTGAGGAACCGCGCGAACCGGCCGTAGCGCGCGGCGTGTTCGGCGGCCCCGTGGGCGATCTGCAGGAGAGCGCGCGGCGGTCCCTGCGGCAGCCACCGGTAGGTCGCGACGCGGACCCCGTCCACCGCCCGTGTGTGCCCCTGCTCCTCGCTCACGGCGCCTCCCGTCACCGCGCGCGACCCGGCGCGCGCTCGCCAGCGGGCCGCCCCGAGGTCCGTGCGCCGGGCCGGCGACCCTTGCAGCCCGCGCCGTTCACTGGCTCCCCGACCCGAAGTCCGGGGCTTCCGTCCCGGGTGACGCGAAGTCGGGAGAGCTCGGCCGACGCCGCGTACGGCAGCCCCGCCGCGTGCGCTTCCTTCCGGTCGCGCAGGCGGTCGTTCCACACCACGCGGACGCATGCCAACGCGCCGCCCGGCCGGCGACGCCGTGCGGCTCCGAGCCGGCCCGGTCGGTCGTAGCGAAGCTGCATGACCAAAATCCTACTGGGATCGGTCTCATGAGTGGGCAGAACGACCACAGAGGCGGACGACACGTCGCTTCGGGCGACGCAGAGCAGCCTCGGCATCCACGCACTCCCCTCGTGACCCGCCCGGCGGCGGCCGAAGCGGAGGACCGCTCTTCCACGCATCGCCGACCGGCAGGCGTGGCGGACCGTTTCGAGGGCGCACACGGGGCGGACGCGCCGCACTCCTGCGGGCGGCGGGCATACCCGGTGAGCCCCGCCCCCCTCGTCTTTCGCAAGGCGCCTCAACGTCGGCCGCACGTCCGGGAATCGACGGTGTGACTCGTTACGGGGAGCGCACCCGCGGATACGCGCACCGGCGCGCAGGCTCCACGCAACAGGTCGCGGTCGTACGCCGTGGAGTGGTGAGCCCGGGCGTGCTTCCACGTACGGGGCCCACCGCCTAGGCGTCCCCATCCCGCTCCGTCCGGCCTCTCCACCCCGTGGAGAAGGCCCGCACCGGCGCCTCCCGGCGCCCACGGCACCCCACCGGCGGACGCGCCACGCCCGCCTCCTCCCACTCGGCAGCTCCACGCGCCCCTCTCGACTCCCTCGGCGGACGGCAGAGTTCTCCCACACGCACGGTGATTCGGTTGTGTCACCGGGTAATGCTGTCCGGGGCACCGGGCGACCCGAGAACGCTCGATGCCCACGGCCGGACCGCCGATCGCGCGGAGGGCCGGCCCGCACGCACACCGCTCCGCGGCCGTTGCGCGGGGGCCGGACCCCGCGCGCTCCACGACCCCGGCCGGCTGTGCGTCACCGCGCACGGCGGCGACGGCCCCGCGGCCGGAGCCCCGTCCGCGAACCGGGAGGGAAAGGGGAGGGAAGATGGACGGTCCCCACGCGGCCGACCACGAGCACCCACGACTGCGCCGACTGCGCGCCGAGGTGCAGGAGTTCGCGGAGACGCAGGTGAGGCCCCTTATACCGAGCATGGAGGCGTCGCGGACCGTCGCGTACGAACTCTCCCGCACCATCGCGGAGCGCGGCTGGATCGGCGCGACCGTCCCCACGGCCTACGGCGGAATGGGCGCGGGGCACGTCGCGAAGACCGTGATCATCGAAGAGCTCTCGCGGGTCAGCGGCGCGATGGGGGCGATGGTCCAGGCGTCCCAGCTGGGCGTCGCGAAGATCCTGCACTTCGGGGACGAGGTGCAGAAGAAGACCTGGCTGCCCTCGGTCGCCTCCGGCGAGTGCCTGCCGACGATCGCCGTCACCGAGCCGGGCAGCGGCGGCCACGTCCTCGGCATGACGAGCACGGCCGTGCGCAAGGGGGACGAGTACGTCCTCAACGGCCGGAAGGTGTACGTCGGGAACAGCCACGTCGGCGACGTGCACGGGGTGGTGGCGCGCACCGGCCCCGGCTCCCGCGGGCTCACCGCGTTCCTCGTCGAGTCCGACCGACCGGGCCTGCGCCTCCTCCCCGAGGCGCCGTCGATGGGGCTGCACGGCTTCAGCTTCGGGGAGCTCCACTTCGACGACTGCCGCGTCCCTGCCGCCAACCGCCTCGGCGCCGAGGGCGACGGACTCTCCGTCGCGTACTCCTCCAGCGTGCTCTACGGACGGGCCAACCTCTCGGCTGTCGCCCTCGGCATCCACCGGGCGCTGCTGGAGGAGACCACCGCGTTCTGCGCACGGCGCCGCCGGTACGACGCACCGCTCGCCGAACTCGGCAGCATCAAACTGAAGTTGGGTCGGATGCAGTCCCGCGTCATGACGGCACGGCTCGCGGCCTACCACGCCGTCGAGCTGCTCGACCGCGGCGTGCCGTGCGACGAGGAGCTGATCAACGCCAAGCTCGTCAATGTCGAGTCCCTCCTCGACTCGGCGCGCGCCGCGATGGAGATCCACGCCGCCTGCGGCCTCTTCACCGACCGTCCCGTCGAGCGCTACCTCCGGGACGCGCACCACATCTCGGCCCCCGCGGGCACCTCCGACGTCCAACTGCTGCGGCTGGGGGAGGTGGCACTCGGCAGCGACAAGGGCTCGTGGTCGGCACGGCTCGGTGAGGCCGTCCGCGGTGATCCGCTCGTGACGGCCTGACGCCCCGGACGCGCCGCGGCCGGGACCCGGCCGCGGCGCGTCCGCCGTCGCTCAATCCGCCGCCGTCCCACGGGCGTTGATCCTGTCGACGAGCTTCCCGGCCATCGTCTTGATCGTCTCGAGCCCCTCGCGCCCCCACGGCCGCGGCTCCTGGTCCACGACGCACACCGTCCCGAGCGTCGTCCCCGTGCGGTCGATGAGCGGGGCGCCGAGGTAGGAGCGGATGCCGATCTCGTCGACCACGGGGTTGCCCGCGAACCTCGGGTAGTCGCAGACGTCCTCCAGGACGAGGGCCTTGCGGCGCACCACGACGTGCGGGCAGTAGCCGTGGTCGCGCGCCATCACCCGTCCCGGCTGCGCGGGGCCCTGCGGCAGCGGACCGAGTTCGACGGCGTTGGCTGCCGCTGGAGTGTAGAGCCCGGCGAAGTACTGCCGGTGCTCGTCGATGAAGTTGACCATCGCGTACGGCGCGGAGGTGATCCGCGCCAGCTCCCGCGCGAACTCGTCGAACTCGGGTACGGGAACGTCGCCGATACCCAACTCGCGGAGCCGCACGACCCGTTCGGGAGCCTCGTTGTCCTCAGGGGTGAGCAGCAGGTGCGTCGTCGGGTCGTAGGCCATCGGCATGGCAGCTCCAAGCGTCGATCAGATACTGGACGAGGTCGAGCAGGACGCGCGTCCCGGAGCCGGCGATCCGCGCGTCGCACATCACCACGGGCACCTCCGGCTTGAGGTCTATGGCGGCCCGGACCTCGTCGGGCTCGTACCGGTAGGAGCCGTCGAACTCGTTGACGGCGACGAGGAAGGCGATCCCGCGCCGCTCGAAGAAGTCGACGGCGGAGAAGCAGTGTTCGAGGCGCCGCGTGTCCGCGAGGACGACGGCGCCGAGCGCCCCGTCGCAGAGCTCGTCCCACAGGAACCAGAACCGTTCCTGGCCCGGCGTGCCGAAGAGGTAGAGGACATGCTCCCGGCTGAGCGTGATCCGGCCGAAGTCCATCGCCACGGTGGTGGTCGCCTTCGACTCGACGCCGCTCAGGTCGTCCGTTTCCGCGCTGACCTGGGTCAGCAGCTCCTCCGTCGAGAGCGGTTCGATCTCGCTCACCGCGCCGACGAAGGTCGTCTTGCCCACCCCGAAGCCACCGGCGACGAGGATCTTGAGAGCAGTGGGGAACGGGTCCGCACCCGCCGCCCTCGTCTCAGAGTCGTTTACGGAGCCCATCCAGCACCGCCTCCAGGAGTTGTCGGTCCGTCCTCGCCACGCTCCCCAGGGGCGGTCCCGGGGCTCGCGCGGCGATCGCTCCGCACTCCGCCAGATCGGAGAGGAGCACCTTGGCCACCACTGCCGGCAGCCCTATCTGTGCCGCCACCTCCGCCACGGAAACGGGCCCGCCGCACAGGCCCAGCACCTGGGAGTGGTCGGGTCCCAGGTAGCTCTGCGGGCGGGCGCCCGTCGCCATCACCAGGGTCAGCAGCTCGAAGTCGGCGGTGGGCCGGGTGCGTCCGTTGCTGACGGTGTAGGGGCGGATCAGCCGCCCGGCCTCGCCGTCGACGAGGGGGCTCTCCGGCGCCTGGCGCCCGCGCCGCGGCTCCTGAGAGGCGGCGGCCCCACCACTGCGCACGGCGTTCAGCTTCCCACCGAGTGCCGCGCCGGGGTGGCGAGGCTCGGTCGCACGCTCTTGACCAGCATCGCCATCTCGTACCCGAGCACGGCCGCGTCCGCCTCGCGGTCCGCGACGACGGCGAGGCAGGCGTTGTGCCCCGCCGTCGAGACGAAGAGCAAGGAGGCGTCCAACTCCACGACCACCTGGCGTACTTCGCCTCCGTCGCCGAGCCGTACGCCGGCGCTGCGGGCCAGCGAGTAGAGGCCGGAGGCGAGGGCCGCCATGTGGTCGGCCGTGTCGGGCTCCAGTCCGTCGACCGCCTTCACCAGGCCGTCGGAGGAGAGGAGCAGGGCGCTGCGCGCGTGCGGCACTCGCTGTACGAGGCCGGTCAGCAGCCAGGAGAGGTCCGTGTTCCGGCCTACGGGTACTTCGCTCACCATGTTCGCGTTCTTCTCCCTCGGGGGCGCACCGTGCTAGCGGGTGGGGCGTGCGGGGTCCCCGCCGGAGGCCGGGGACGGGTCGTGGAACTCGGCGTGCCCGGACGGGGCTTCGGCGCCGGGAGACTGCTCCGCGGCGTCCTCGGCGAGGCTCGTGCCCCGCCGGAAGGCGGCCATGAGACCGGGGTCGTGTCCCTCGTCCGCGACCTCCTCGGCGCGCGCCTCGCGCGAGCTGCGGTCGGGCAGGTCGCGCAGCTCCCGTACGAGGTGCTGCTGCCGTCGCCGTCTCGGCAGCCGGGGGCGCGCCGCGTCGGGGGACCCCGCAGCTTCGCCCGGCGCGTCGGGCAGGTGGACGGCGCCCGTGGTGACGACGGGCGCCCACCGGTGCACCTGCTCCGGCGCCGACGGCAACGGCTCGGCGGCACCTGGCGGTTGAGGGTCCTCGGGCTCGGCGGGCCACGGTCGCGGAGGCTCGGGCGTCGGCCGCTGCTCGGGGAGCGGCCCTGGGCCGGCGTCCGCCGGCCGGGAGGCGCCCTCCCCCGGCGGCGGCTCCGACTCGCCTCCGGCGTCCGGCGGTTGGACGACGGCGTTCTGCTGCGTGCTGCCGAGGTCCCGTGCGATCCGCGCCTGCTCCGGTTCGTCGCCGAGGAGTTCGTACGGCACGACGAACACGGCCTGGACGCCGCCGTAGATGTTGCTCTGCAACTGCACGACGATGCCGTGGCGTTGGGCGAGTGCCGACACGACGAAGAGGCCGATCCTGCCGTCCTGGAGCAGTTCGGGGACGTCGATCCGGTCGGGGTCGGCGAGCACCGAGTTCATGCGGCTCTGTTCGGCCGCCGTCATGCCGAGGCCGCGGTCCTCGACCTCGACGGCGAGGCCGGCCGTCACGTACTGGGCGCGGAGCAGAACTTGGCTCTGCGGAGCGGAGAACACCGTTGCGTTCTCGATGAGTTCGGCGAGCAGGTGGATGACGTCGGCGACGGAGTGCCCGCGCAGCGTGCCCTCGATCGGCGGCACGAGCTTGACCCGCGGGTACTGCTCCACCTCGGCGATCGCGGAGCGGAGCACCTCCGTCATCGTCACGGGGCGCGTCCACTGCCTGCGGGAGACGGCTCCGCCGAGGACCGCGAGGTTCTCGGCGTGCCGCCGTACGCGGGTGGCGAGATGGTCGACGTGGAAGAGGCCCTTGAGCAGGTCCGGGTCCTCGACCTCGGCCTCCAGCTCGTCGAGGAGCTCGATCTCCCGGTGCACCAGGGACTGCAGCCGCCGCGCGAGGTTGACGAAGACCTCGACCCGGTCGTACGCGTGCTCCCCCGCCTCCCGCGGGAGCGGTGGCGCCGCCTGCGCCGCGCCGGACGCCGCGAGTTCGGCCGTGCAGGCGACGGCCGCCTCCGCCTCCCGCCGGGCGAGCGCCACCTCGTGCGCCAGCAGGTCGACGGCGTCGCCTCCGGGTTCGGGGAGCGGCGCACGGGCACGCGGCTCGGGTGTCTCGCCCCGCTCCAATTGCTGCACAGCGGCGCGTACTTCCGCGCGGCCCGCGGCCACGACGCGCCGCACCGCCGCACAGCGCTCGACCGCGTTCCGCGCCTCGGCGCGCGCGTAGACGACGGCGCAGCCGAGCACCGCCCCGACGAGCAGCACCGCCGAACCGAAGACCCCCCAGAGCGCCGCTCCGTAGGTGCGGCTCCCGTGCGTCCCCGAGCCGAGGACCACCACGACGACGACCGTGGCCATCGCTGCCACCAGCACCCCCGGCAGGAGCGCGAGCCGTACGAGGCGACGGCGCGCCGCGGCGTCGCCCGCCCCCTCGGGCGCCGGCGTACGGCCGTGGCGTCGCCGGACCCCGGTCCCCGAAGGCGCGTCCGGCGCCCCGTCGGACCAAGCGGTACCGGAAGTTCCCATTCCCGTATGCGCAAGGTGGTTCGGAGGTTCAGGCACAGGGGTTCCTCGGTCGTTTGGGGGCGCACACCCGGGGGCTGCGCCGGCTCGCCGCGCTCTCGCGGACGGGCGGCGGACCGCACTGCGAGCACGCGGCTCGCCGGTGTGCTGCGTATCCATGGCGTGCGGGGGCGGGCCGGGTGGCCGACGACGGATCGGTGGCGGCGCGTGCGCCCGACACCGCACCGGGCTGCGGCTGCGGCTGCGCGCACGGGCCGTGCGCAGGCACCCTCCCGGGCCTCGACGCGCCTGCCGTGCCTGGCGTGGTCGGCTCGGCGCTGTCGGACGACCCTAGCCGCCCCGTCCCCCGTGGTCAGAGACGAACCGCGGATTCGCCACCCCGCGCCAGCTCCCAAAGAGTGAAGTCCCCCAGTGCCGCCCCCCGTTCACCGCGCCGCCCCGACGAGCCCTCCACCCACGCGCACCTGCGGTAACCCGCGGGGCGCCCAACTGCACTCCGCCGCACGCCGATTCCCTCCGGAGGGCCGCACCGAACAGCAGACCGCCACCGACCCGCATGAGGCACAGGCGCACAAACAGGCGCGTCCAACCGGTTCGCACGCCCCGAATCCACGCCGCGCACAGGCCGGTTCGCACGCCCCCAACTCCCGCCGCGCACAGACCGGTTCGTGCGCCCTCAACTCCTGCCGCGAGCAGCACGAGGCGCACGCCCCCTCCTCAGAACCCCGTGCACCGCACCGTCACGTTCAGCCGGCCGCTGCTCGGCCCCCTGGCCGGGTCGCCCGTACCGGGACGCACCTTCGGAACACCGTGGTAGGCCAGCCGCGAGGGCCCGCCGAAGACGAAGGCGTCCCCGTCGCGCAGCTCGACGTCGCGCCAAGGACGGCCGCGCCCCTCGGCGTTGCCGAAGCGGAAGGTGCAGCTGTCGCCGAGGCTGAAGGAGACGACCGGCTCGGCCGAGCGCTCGTCGCCGTCCCTGTGCATGCCCATCCTCGCCTCGGGGCCGTAGAAGTTGACGAGCGCGACGTCGTACGCCGAGCCCCCGGCCCCGAACGCCGCGGCGTCCCCGTAGACACCGCCGTACGCCTCCGCGACCGCACGCCGCGCCCACTCCCCCAGCCAGCGCGGGAACGGCTTCACCGGCGCACCGTCACCGTCGGCGACGGTGCGCACGTAGCGGTACGGATACCAGTGCCACCCCAGGCTCACCTGCTGCACCGACATCACGCCGCCCCGCGGCATCCGCACCGTCCGCAGTCCGGCGGGCGGGCGCGCCCACTCGCGGCACGCCGTCACCAGCTCTCCGCGTGCGGCGGCGCCGAGCCACCGCGGCAGGTGCACGGCGCCGGGCGCCACCTCTACCGGCGGCGCGCCCCCTTCGGGGAGCGGGAACAGGCCCTCGTGCGTACCGTCCATCCCGTTCATCCTGCCGCCGCCTCCCCGTGCGCGCACCTGCCGGGTGCCCCGCGTCACTCGACGCGGACCTGATCGGCGCCCTCGGAGATGCCGTAGGGTCGGCCCTGTCGGCAGCCGCCGCAGCCGCGAGGCGTCCGGCTTCCCGGTCGGCGCCCCTGCGCGCGGTACGCGCGGCGCTGCCGGGCCGACAGAGTCGAGCAGCAGAATCGAGGGCACCCCGTGAGCCAGCAGTCCGCCGAATCCGTACTGACCGGTGTCCGCAATTTCCGCGACGTCGGCGGCCTGCCGACGCGGGACGGCCGGCGAGTACGGCACGGCGTGCTGTACCGCAGCGGCCACCTCGCCAACGCGACCCCCGAGGACGCCGCGTACCTCGGCAGCCTCGGCCTCCACACCGTCTTCGACTTCCGCAACTCGGCCGACCTCGCCCTCGACGGCGTCGACGTCGAGCTTCCCGGCGTCCGCAACGTCCACATGCCGCTCAACGACCCGGCGGACGGAGCCGAGTTCTGGAAGATGGTCCGCGGCGGCGAGCTCGACGAGCTGCGCGCCGCGCTCGCCGACGGCAAGGGCGAGGCGCGCATGATCGACACCTACCGCGCGCTCATCACCACCCGCACCGAGGAGCACGGGCGCCTGCTGCGCGCCATAGCGGAGGAGACCGTCCCCGCGCTGCTGCACTGCGCGGCGGGCAAGGACCGCGCCGGGATGTCGATCGCCATCGTGCTGATGGCCGTCGGCGTCGACCACGAGGCGGTCGAGGCCGACTACCTCCTCTCCAACGCCCCCGGCCGGCGCTACCTGATCCACCGCGGCTCCCGGGTGAAGGACGGCCTCTCGGCCGAGGTGGTCGAGCTGCTCTCCCCGCTCTTCGACGCACGGGCCACGTACCTCGCCGCCGCGATGGAGACGATCGAGGAGACCTGGGGCGGCGTCGAGCACTACCTCACCAAGGGGCTCGGGCTCACCGACGAGACGCGCGACCGCCTGCGGGAGCGGCTCCTCGAGAAGGACTGAGGCGCCCGGCCTGCCGGGCCGCCTACCGGTCGGCGACCGCCTGCTTGACGAGGGTGCGCCCGAACTCCCACAGCAGGCCGCTGCCGTTGTGGGCCTCGTCCATCACCTCGGTGAACGCCTCGACGAACCTGTCGACCTCGCGCTCGCCGACAACGAGCGGCGGGATCAGCTTGATCACCTCAAGGTGGTCCCCTGAGACCTGGGTGAGGATGCGGTGGCGCTGGAGCAGCGGGGCCACCACCAACTGCGAGAAGAGGCCCTTCCGCGCCGTCTGGAGCATCGTCCAACGGCTGCGCAGTCCGAGGGACTTGGGCTTGCCGAACTCGATGCCGACCATCAGCCCCCGTCCGCGCACCTCCTTGAGCAGCTCGTACTTCTCCTGGAGCTCCGTCAGCCGCCCCAGAAGCTGCTGCCCCGTGCGGCGCGCGTTGCCGACGAGGTCCTCCTCCTCCAGCACCGAGAGCGTCGCCAGCCCCGCGGCCATCGCCTGCGCGTTGGCGCCGAAGCTCGCCGAGTGGACGAGCACCCGGTCGATGGAGCGGTAGACCTTCTTGAAGATCCAGTCCTTCCCCAGCGTCGCGCTCACCGGCACGTACCCGCCGGAGAGCGCCTTCGCGACGCAGACGAGGTCGGGTTCTGCACCGCCCTGCGCGGCGGAGCCCTCGTACTGGTACGCGAAGAAGTCCCCCGTGCGCCCGATGCCCGTCTGCACCTCGTCGACGACGAGCAGCGCGCCGTACCTGTGGAGGAGATCGCCCGCGGCACGCAGGAAGCCGGGGGGAGCCTCGTGGACGCCCTTCCCCTGGACGGGCTCGACGATCAGCGCGGCGACGTCGCCGCGCTTCAACTCCCGCTCCAGCACGGTGAGATCGCCGAGCGGCACCGCCGTGTCCGGGAGGAGCGGGCCGAACCCCTCGCGGAAGCCGTCCTCACCGTTGACCGAGAGCGAGCCGGTGGTGAGGCCGTGGAAGGCGTGGTCGCAGTAGAGGACACGGGAGCGCCCCGTGGCACGACGCGCGAACTTGAGCGCCGTCTCCACCGCCTCCGTGCCGCTGCTGCCGAAGAAGACCCTGTCCATGCCGGGCGCGTGCGAGAGCAGCCGCTCCGCGAGGAGGCCGGGCAGCGGTGAGCAGTCGAAGCGGGTCAGATCGGGCAGGTCGGCGTCGAGGACGTCGTGGAGCGCCTTGCGTACGACGGGATGATGGCGGCCGAGGCCCATCACGCCGAAGCCGGCGAGCATGTCGAGGTACTCGCGGCCGTCCTCGTCGTAGAAGTAGGCGCCCTCGCCGCGCTCGTAGAACCGGTCGAAGCCGATGGCGCGGAGCATCCGCGGAAGCTGGTGGTTGAGGTACCTGGTGTGCAACTCGTAGCGCTCGCCGCCGCGTTGGGACAGCAGCTCGCCCAGGTCGAAGCCGGTCACGCCGTGTCTCCCGTCTGTGAGTGCACACCGAACGTTCTCACACCGCCGGGGAGCTGCACCGCCGTTGCGGCACAACTCCCCGGCCGTTCCTTTCACTTCGCGCCGAGCGTCTCCGTGGCGGCGCGCAGCGACTCCTTGAGCGAGCCCAGGGTGGCGAAGACCGCGGTCGGCTCGTAGCCGCAGTGCGCCATGCAGTTGGCGCAGCGCTCGTCCTTGCCGCGGCCGTAGGAGTCCCAGTCGGTCTCCTCCACCAACTCCTTGTACGTCGGGACGTAGCCGTCGCTCATCAGGTAGCAGGGGCGCTGCCAGCCGAAGAGGGAGTAGTTGGGGATCGCCCACGCGGTGCAGGCGAAGTCGGCCTTGCCTTCTAGGAAGTCGAGGAAGAGCGGGCTGTGGTTGAGCCGCCAGCGGTTCCGGTTGCCGCCGGCGAACGCCTTTCTGAACAGCTCCCTCGTCTGGTTGACGCCGAGGAAGTGCTCCTGGTCCGGGGCTTTCTCGTAGGCGTAGGCGGGCGAGATCATCATCTCGTCCACCTTCACCTCGTCGTTGAGGAAGTCCAGCACGTCGACAACGGTCTGCGGGGTGTCGGTGTTGAAGAAGGTGGAGTTGGTGGTGACGCGGAAGCCGCGCCGCTTCGCCTCCTTCATCGCCTCGACGGCCTCGTCGAAGACGCCCTCCTTGGCGACGGACTCGTCGTGCCGCTCCCGCAGCCCGTCGACGTGGACGGCGAAGGCGAAGTACGGCGACGGCTCGAACTCGTCCATCTTCTTGCGCAGCAGCATCGCGTTGGTGCACAGGAAGATGTACTTCCTGCGCGCGACCAACTGCCGCACGATCTCCCCGATCTGCGGGTGCATCAACGGCTCGCCCCCGGCGATGGAGACCATCGGCGCCCCCGACTCCAGCACGGCACCGACCGCCTGCGCGACCGGCATCCGCTGCTTCAGCACGCCCGCCGGATGCTGGATCTTCCCGCACCCCTCGCACTTCAGGTTGCAGGCGAAGAGCGGTTCCAACTCCACGATCAGCGGGAACTTCTCCCGCCTCCGTAGTTTCTGTTGCATCAGGTACGTGGCGATACGGACGGTCTGGCGAAGAGGCATGGCCATATCTCGCTCACCTCCAGGGGAGCAGCAAGGATCGGTGCCATTCGAGGAATGCGGGGAGGACGGTGCGCAGGCGGCGGAGGGCGGATATCCCCCCGCGCAGCGTCCCCGGCCTGACGAGTTCGTGCCCCGGCGCGTCGACGACCACCCGGACCGCCGCGACCGGCCGGTGCCCCGCCGGCCCCGCCGCCGCCTGCAGCACGGCCGCCGACTCCATGTCGGCGGCGACGGCCCCGCCCGCTCGGAGCACCGCCCGCTCCGCACCGCGTACCACGTGGTCGCTGCCGGCGAGGAGACCGCGGTGCACCCTGCCGTACGGCGACAGCGCGGCGGCGAGCAGCTCGGCGCCCGTGCACGGTGTGCTCTCGGCCCCGTCGGACGTCTCCTCGGCGACGACGAGATCGCCCGGACGCATCCCGCGCACGAGCCCCGCGCAGAACCCGGTGGCGAGCACGGCCGTGCCGCCGGCCACGGGCTCGTCGCCGAGCCGCCGTGCGACAGCGCGCCGGGCGGCGCGGGGCCCCATGCCGGTACGCAGCAACTCCGGTACGCCCGGGCCCGGCAGGGCGGTCGCCCGGCGTACGCCGCCGCGCAGGGCGCGGTGCTCGATGCCGAGCGCGCACACCACGAGCAGCCTGTCGCAGGCCCCGGGCGCCGTCATCATGCGGCCCGGTGCGGGAGGCCGTCGCCGTGGAGGTAGCGGCCGAGCGCGGTGAGCGGGAAGACGAGGCGGTAGAGGTGGTAGTTGATCGAGAAGTCCCAGGGGAACCCCGTGCCCGTGAAGTACGGCTCGTCCCAGGTGCCGTCTGCGCGTTGGGTGGCGGCGAGCCAGCGCAGCCCGCCGCGCACCGCGTCGGAATCGCGCTCCCCCGCGGCGAGCAGGGCCATCAGGGCCCAGCCCGTCTGCGAGGCGGTCGAGGTTCCGTTGGCCACCCACTCGGCGTCGATGTAGGAGCGGAGGTCCTCGCCCCAGCCGCCGTCGTCGTTCTGCACGCTCTCCAGCCAGCGGACGGCGCGGCGCATCGCCGGGTGCGCCGACGGAAGCCCGGCGGCGGCGAGCGCGGGGAGCACGGAACCGGTGCCGTAGAGGTAGTTGACCCCCCAGCGGCCGAACCACGCGCCCGTGGGCTCTTGTTCGGAGAGGAGCCAGGCGAGGCCCTTGCGGAACTGCGGGTCGCTCTGCCGGCCCTCGGCCGCGAGCATCTCCAGGACGTGCCCGGAGACGTCGGCCGACGGTGGATCGATCACCTCGCCGAAGTCGCAGAACGGGAGGCGGTTGGGGAACGCGCTGGTGTTGTCGACGTCGAAAGCGCCCCAGCCCCCGCTCCTCGACTGCATGCCCAGGGCCCAGGCGGCCGCCCGGGCGACAGCCCTGTCCACGCCCCGCAGCTCCGGGTGGTGGACCCGGCGCAGCGCCAGTGCGACTTCCGCCGTGTCGTCGGTGTCGGGGTAGTTGTCGTTGTCGAACTCGAACGACCAGCCGCCGGGCGCCAGTTGGGGCCTGCGCACCGACCAGTCCCCCGGGCGCACCACCTGCTCGCCCAGCATCCACTCGGCCGCCGACCGCAGCGCGGGATGGTCCCGGGGAACTCCCGCGTCGGCGAGCGCGATGGTGGCGAGGCACGTGTCCCAGACGGGCGACTGGCACGCCTCGATCATCCGCACGGGGCCGTCGGGCGCGGCCCCCGCCCGCTCGCCCTCCGAACCGGGCGACTCCCCGTCGCGCCACACGGCGAAGCTGTCGAGCGCCGCCAACCCGGCCTTCATGACGGGGTGTTGGAGGTCGTAGCCGAGAAGGCGGAGGGCGATGAGGGAGTACACGGCGGGCGGCTGGATGCCTCCCCAGCAGCCGTCGTTCTCCTGCCGGACGATGATCCAGCGCTCGGCGGAGCGCAGGGCAGCCCGTCGCAGGGCCCTGGAGTGGACGCGCCGGTAGGCGTGGAGCGTGCGGTCGAGCCGCTGGAAGGCGCCCTCCCAGCTCCGCACGGGGGCCGCCCGCCGTGCGGGTACCGGGTGCGCCGGGTCGCGGTGGAGCTCGTCGAGGCGGAAGGGCGCGCGGTGTGCGGGGCGGAACGCGCAGACGACGGTGAGCGGCACGATCGTCTGCCGCGCCCAACTGCCGAAGGAGTAGATGTTGAGCGGGACCCACTTCGGCAGGTACATCAACTCCGGCGGCATCTCGGGGAGTTCGTCCCAGCTCCACCAGCCGAAGAGGGCGAGCCAGATCCGCGTGAAGACCCTGCTGCGGGCGACGCCCCCGTGCTCGCGGACCCACGCGGAGGCCCGCGCCATGTGCGGCGCCTGCGGCTCGTCCCCGGCGAGGCGGAGCGCGACGTACGCCTCGATGGTGGCGGAGAGGTCCCCCGGGCCGCCGTAGAAGGTGGCCCAGGTGCCGTCGGGGCGCTGCTCGCCGCGGATGAAACGGGCGGCGGCCGCCGTCGTCGCCTCGTCCGGGATGCCGAGGAACTCGCGGAGCAGGAGGTCCTCCGCGTCCATCGTGACGTTGGTCTCCAAGTCCCCTTTCCACCAGCCCTGTTGGTGCTGGAGCCCGAGGAGGGCCCCGACCGCCCGGTCGGTGGTGCGGGAGACCAGTTCGTCGAGGCCGGAGTCCGGATGCGGTGGGTTCGGGGGGCTCTGCGCGGTCTCCGTCACGGCCGAGAGTGTGCCCACCCGGGCGGTGCCGGATGCCGCCGCGGCCCGGGCGATGCCCGGGTCCGCGGAACCGTCGGTGGTCGATGTCATCTCGCGTTCCCCTTCCGAAGTGGCCTGAGCCTCCGAAGAGTCCGGGCAGATGCGGCCTTGTGCTCACCGCTCCCTGACGACGACGAAGTCCGCGAGGGCCGCGAGCCGGTCACGGACCCGGCCGGGCATCTCGACGGCGTCGAGGGCCCGGACCGCCCTCGCGTGCTGCCGCTGCGCCTCGGCCGACGTCCAGTCCCGGCCGCCCGC
>NZ_AJTQ01000176.1 GCF_000262345.1 Streptomyces xiaopingdaonensis
TCCTCGATCAGCGCGGCGCGCGTCGCGAACTCGGCCTCGTCGAAGTCCTCGAACTCCGCCTGCGACTTCTTGGCGTCGGCCGCCATCAGCTCGGCGAGCCGCGAGGGCGCGCTGCCGCTCGCCGAGAGCGCCGCAGCGACGGGGAGCGACTTCTTGCGCTGCCGCAGGTCGCTCCAGGTCTGCTTGCCCGTCGACTCCGGGTCGCCCCAGATGCCCAACAGGTCGTCGACGGCCTGGAACGCGAGCCCGAGGTGGTAGCCGTACTCCTCCAGCACGTCCGCCGTGCGGTCGTCGGCGCCGCCGAGCACGGCGCCGACCGAGGCGGCGCAGGCGAGCAGCGCCCCGGTCTTGTTCCCTTCCATCTCCAGGCACTCCTCGACGGTGACGACGTCGCGGTGCTCGTAGGAGATGTCCTGCGCCTGCCCGTCGATGAGCCGGCGGCTCGCCGTGGTCAGCCGCCTGGTGGCGCGGCCGGCCTCCGGGGTGCCGAGCTCCAGCAGCACCTCGTTGGCGAGCGCGAAGAGCGCGTCGCCGACGAGGATCGCCTGCGAGGGCCCGTGCACCTTCCAGACGGTGTCGCGGTGCCTGCGCTGCTCGTCCCCGTCCATCAGATCGTCGTGCAGGAGCGAGAAGTTGTGGACGAGTTCGACGGCCACGGCCCCGGGGACACCGGTCTCCGGCGACGCCCCCGTCGTCTCCGCCGAGAGCAGCGCGAGCGCCGGGCGCACCGCCTTGCCGCCCACCGACGAGGGGTTCCCCTCCGCATCGATCCAGCCGAAGTGGTAGGCGGCGACGGTGTCCATCGGCGGCGCGAGCCGGTCGACGGCCGCACGCAGGGCAGGGGTCGCAAGCGTGCGTCCGCGCTCCAGCAGCGCGGGGACGTCGGCGGTGTCAGCGGCCTCGGTGCCCTGGTTCACCTGGATCACAGGGTCTCCTCTGTCTTCTGTGCGGTCGGTCTCGGGTGCCTCGCCTCGACGAGGAGGGCGGTCGGTCGGGGCGACGGGCGCGCGGGACCGCTGTGTTCGGCGTTCACGCCACCGCCCTTCCCTCCGTGCCCGGCACCGGGTTGGCCTCGCCGGCCCGCCCGATGCCGCGGAGCGCCTCGCGGGCAGCGGCGGCACCGCTGCGCACGGCGGACTCCATCGTCGCCGGCCACCCGGTGTCGGTCCACGCGCCGGCGAGGTAGACGCCGGCGGCCCGCGTCCGCGGCCCGGGACGGAGTCGCCCGACGCCGGGTGCCGCGTCGAAGGTCGCGGTGCGCTCCCTGGTGACGAAGAAGTCCCGCACGCCCGCGCCGCGGGCGGCAGGCAGCAGCCGCTCCAGCTCGGGCAGGTACTTCGCGCGCAGCTCGGCGACGGGCGCGTCGATCTCCGCGCCCGCCGCCGACTGGGAGACCGCCACGTACTGGCCGCCTCCCGTGAGTCCCGAGGACGCCGTCCGGTCGAAGACCCACTGGACGGGGCTGCCCAGCGCCGCGAGGAACGGACGCCTGAGCACCTTGCGGTCGTAGACGACGTGGACGTTGAGGATCGGCGCCGTGCCGATGTCGAGGAGCGCGTCCGGCTCCGCGAGCGCCTGTTCGGGCAGCAGCGCGTGCGCCTCCCGCTGCGGCACCGCGAGGACGACGACGTCGGCGTCGAACTCCTCCGTCTCTCCCCCGTGCTCCACGACGACGCGGCGCCCGCCGTCAGATCCCGTGCCGAGTGTCCGCGCCTTCGCCCGCAGCAGCGTGCGGACGCCGGACTCCTCGAGCGCGGAGCGCGCCAGCCCGTCGTGGATCTCGCCGAGGGGCACCCGCGCCCAGCCGACGTCCGCGGCGCCCGGCGAGCTGAGCAGCCCCGTCTTGAAGACCTTCGCCGCGAGCCCCATCGAGGCGTGCTCAGCGTGCGCGTTGAGCGTGGCGACGCCCACGAGGTCCCAGAGCGCGTCGATCGCGCGCTCGCTCTGACCGTGCCGGTGCAGCCAGGTGGCGAAGTCGACGCCGTCGAGCGCGGGGTCGGCCGGATCGAGCCGGCGCAGCGCGAGCGCGGCACGCCCCACCGACGCCTTCTCGGCGAGGCTGAGGTGCGGATAGGCGGCGAGCCCCGGCACCAGGTGGAACGGTACCGGGAGCGCGACGCGGCCGATCCGCCCCGCGCGCGCCCGCGCCCGGCCGACGTCGAGGACGGGGATGTCGAGGCGACGCTGGAGCGGCGCGAGCGCGGAGGCGCCCAGCCGCTCCAGCAACCACAGGTACGCGGTGCAGCACCGCAGGTGCACGTGCTGGCCGTTGTCGACGGTGAGCGGTCCGGCGGCCGAGTCGCGCCGGAAGGAGAAGGCGAGGCCGCCGAGGCGGGGCCGGGTCTCCACGAGCGTGGTGCGCAGGCCCGCGTCGGCGAGCCGGAGTGCGGCGGTCGTACCGGCGAGGCCGCCGCCGACGACGACGGCGCTGCGCGCGCCCGCCGGCCTGCCCGTTGCCTCGATCATGCGTCCTCCCTCCGGCCTGACGCGGAGGCACGGCAGCGGGTTGCTTCCTCGCACCCGTGCGCGCGGGCCCTCACCTTCGCCCCCGCGCACTCTGCCGGGCGTCCCAGCCCGAGAGCCCGCGCGCGGCGACGTACGCCTTCTCGCGGGCCGGCAGCGAGACCCGGCCGCGCAGCACCGCGTGCGGGTCGGCCTCGATGCGGTCGAGGAGGCGGCGGTAGATGCCGGCCATCGCCGCGACGCAGGCGCCCGAGCGCCGGTCGAGCATCGGGAGGAGGCGGTACCCCTCCTCGAAGAGGCCGCGGGCGCGATGCACTTCGAAGTGCACGAGCCCGGTGAAGTCGGCGGCCGTGGACGGCGTCCGCGAGTGGAAGCCGTCCGCGCAGCCGAACTTCTCGAGGTCCTCGGCGGGGAGGTAGGTGCGGCCGTCCTCGGCGTCCTCGCGCACGTCCCTGAGGATGTTGGTGAGTTGGAGGGCGAGACCGAGCGTGTCGGCGTACTCGGGAGCGCGGTCGGCTTCCCGTGCGCCGGGCACGGTGCCGAAGACCCCGAGCGAGAGCCGTCCGATCGCGCCGGCGACGCACCGGCAGTAGGCCCGCAGCTCCTCCCAGGTGCGGTAGTTCTCGCCGCGGACGTCCATCAGCACGCCGTCGATGAGTTCGTCGAGCCCTTCGAGCGGCAGCGGGAAGCGCTGCGCCGCGTCGTTCAGCGCCACCGCGACCGGATCGGTGTCGTCGAGCGGCACCTGCCCGCGGCGGACGCGGTCGAGGACCTCGCGCGTCTCGTCGAGGCGGCGCTGCTTGACGTCGGCCGCGAGGGCGCCGTCACCGATGTCGTCGACGCGGCGGGAGAACGCGTAGAGCGCGGACATCGCCTGCCGCTTGGCCTCGGGCAGCAGCCGGATGCCCCAGGCGAAGTTCCGGGCCTGCTGCCCCGTGACGGCTTCGGAGTAGCGGTAGGCCGCGGCCACCTGGGGCGGCAGTTGCGCGTCGTGCGCGGCTCTGTCCACGTCCACTCACCCCTCTCTTCGCAGGCTCGCCGCGACCTGGCGCACGAGGCGGAGCCGGCCCGCGCGCGGTGGTCCGGACAGTACGTCGTACCGGGCGTCGCGCAGCGCACCGATGGCGGCGCGGCCACCGCCCGCGAACCCGGCGAGCAGGAGACGCAGCCGGCCGTGGACGCTGCGGACGAGCGGCGCCCCCTCGTCGAGGAGCCACTGCGCCCGGTCCGCCTCGAAGGCGATCAGCGCCCGGACGGAGGCGTTGGCGCTGGGTGCCGCGAGGTCGGCCTCGGTGACCCGGAAGCGCTCCATGTCCTCGGCGGGGAGGTAGATCCGATCGCGGGCGAGGTCCTCCGCGACGTCCTGGAGGTGCTCGACGACCTGGAGCGCCGTGCAGATCGCGTCGGACCGCTCCACACGTTCGGGCGTGCTGGTGCCGGTGACGGCGAGCACCAGGCGTCCGACCGGGTTCGCCGAGAGTTCGCAGTAGGCGAGGAGATCGGACCAGCCTGCGTAGCGGCGGACCTTCTGGTCCTGGCGGTTCGCCTCGACGAGGCCGAGGAACGGCTCGATGCCGAGCCCGCTGCGGTCGACCGCGGGGATGAGGGCCCGGAGCAGCGGGTGGCTCGGCGGGGGGCCTGCCGGGTCGAAGGCGCGGCGGAGGTCGGCCTCGAACGCGTCGAGCACGGCGAGCCTGTCGTCCGCGAGGTCGGGCGCCACGCCGAGGAGCGCGGCGTCCGCGCCGCCGGGGGCGAGGTCGCCGTCGCCGATGTCGTCGACGAGGCGGGCGAAGCCGTAGACGGCCATCAGGTCCTCGCGCCACGCCCGCGGAAGGAACCGCGGCGCCACCGGGAAGTTCTCGCGCGCGGCCTTGGCGAGCACGGCGCGCGCCTGCGCGTCCTCCTCCGCAGTCACCACGTACTGCCAGCAGCCATTGCCGTCACATCTCCGTTTCTACACCGCCGACCCAGAGCTTCCCATTCCGGACACGCCGCCGGAGCGAGCAGTGCGGACGCCCCGTGCGGGGCGTGCACCGGGGCAGGACGGAAGGGGTTGCGTTCGCCCGAGTTGCCGTGAATCAGCACCCGCCACAGCTTACGCCGTACGGCAACCCCCTGTGAGGGCGGGCACACGAGAAGGAACACCACGAGGGCACAGGCCTTTCTTCAGCCTCCGTGCGCCTCTCCCGAGGGCGCTTCGAGGATGCCTCGCAGCATGTCGTCGACGGTGCGGACGACGGTGGCGTCCGCCTGGACCGGGGGAAGGCACGAGAGGGGGCCGTCGAGGAGGAGCATCGCGACGCCGTGCACCGCGGCCCAGGCGCTCACCTCCGCGCCGGGGCGGCGCTCCGGCGTGAGGAGTCCGGCGGCGAGGAGCGCGTCCATGACGTCGGAGAGGAGGCGGAAGGCGCGGTCCTCCTGCCCGCCGATCTCCGGGCAGAACTCCTCCGCGGCGGCCGGGACTTCGGACCGGGCGGGCTCGGGAGAAGCCGCCGGCTCCACGTGGTGGCTGAACGCGGCGCGGAAGAGGCCGGGTTCGTCGAGCGCGAAGCGGACGTACGCGCGGCCCGCGGACCGCAGCCTGGCGAGCACCGACTCCCCGTCCGCGCCCGGATGGTCGGCACCCGCGGCCTCCATGCGGTCGGCGAGCCGGTCCAGGGCCTCGAACTTGACGGCTCGCACGAGGTCGCCCTGGCCGTGGAAGTGGCGGTAGGCGGCCGTCGGGGAGACGCCGGTGGCGCGCGCCGCGGCCCGTAGGACGACGGCCTGGGGGCCGCCCTCGCGGGCGAGCGCCGTCGCGGCCCGGATGAGCGCGTTGCGCAGGTCGCCGTGGTGGTAGCCGCTCCTGCCGGGAGCGGCGGGGCGG
>NZ_AJTQ01000177.1 GCF_000262345.1 Streptomyces xiaopingdaonensis
AAGTTGACACCATTAACTTCCCCTGGAATCTTACATGTTGACGCTGTACACATCTCATTTCCCACGGGGGACACCACGTGTTAGGACGACTCGCGTCATTCATCCACCGGCACGCACGCGGAGTGCTGGTACTCGCCGCCGTCGCCGTCGTGGCGATGGGCGCTCTCGGCGCGGGGGCCTTCGGCAAGCTCCAGAGCGGAGGGTTCGAGGACCCGTCCTCGCCCTCCGACAGAGCGAGGGTGCTCATCGACGAGCGGTTCGGGGGCGAGCCCAACCTCGTCCTCCTCGTCGAGCCGCAGGAAGGCGGCCTCGACTCGGCCGCCGTCCGCCGGGCCGGCGAGAAGCTCACCGCCGGTCTCGAAGCCGAGCAGCACATATCCCACGTCGCCTCCTACTGGGGTCCGGGAGGCGGCGGGCTCGTCTCGCGGGACGGCGGGAAGGCGCTGATCCTCGCCCATGTCCAGGGCGGCTCGACCACCGTCGAGGACCGCACGGAGGCGGTCACCGGCCGCTGGAGCGGCGAAGCCGGCCCGCTCCGGGTGCAGTCGGGCGGCGGGGCCGCGCTCAACCGGGACGTCTCCGCGCAGGTGTCGAGCGACCTCGCGCTCGCCGAGACGATCGCCGTGCCCGTCACCCTCGTACTCCTCGTGCTGGCGTTCGGAAGCTTCCTCGCCGCGCTGCTGCCGCTCGCCATCGGACTCATCGCCGTCGTCGGCACCTTCGCCGAGCTGTACCTGCTCGGCAGCGTCACCGACGTCTCCGTCTTCGCCATCAACCTCACCACGGCACTCGGCCTCGGGCTCGGCATCGACTACGGGTTGCTGCTCGTCAGCCGCTTCCGCGAGCGGCTCGGCGAGGGCGGCGACGTCGCGGACGCGCTGCGGACCACGGTGCGCACCGCGGGCCGGACCATCGTCTTCTCCTCCGCCACCGTCGTCGCCGCGCTCTCCGCGCTGCTGCTCTTCCCGCAGTTCTTCCTGCGCTCCTTCGCCTACGCCGGCATCGGAGTCGTCGCCATCGCGGCGCTGTCGGCGCTGGTCGTCGTGCCCGCACTGCTCTCCGTGGTCGGGGAGCGGGTCCGCCCGGGGCGCGCTCGGCTGCCGTGGGCCGGCACCGTCAGCCGTCCCGACGCGCCGTTCTGGGGACGGCTCGCCGCGCTCGTCTTCCGGCGTCCCGCGATGACGGCGCTGCCCGTGCTCGGGGTGCTGCTCCTCGTCGCCTCGCCGTTGCTCGGGGCCGCGTTCGGGAGTCCGGACGAGCGGGTGCTGCCGCCCGGGGCCGAGAGCCGGCAGGTCTCGACGGCGATGGCGGACCACTTCCCCGGCACCGACGCGACCGGCATGCAGATCGTCGTCGAGAAGGCCGAGAGCGACGCCGCGCTCACCCGGTACGCCTCGCGCCTCTCCCGGCTCGACGGCGTCGCGCAGGTGCACGGACCGACCGGCACCTACCGCGACGGCACGCAGGTACGCGGCCCCGGCCCCGCCGAGGCCGCGCTCGCGGCGGGCGACGCGCGGCAGTTCACGGCGACGACCTCCGCGGAGACCGGGTCCGACGCCGCACGCCGCCTCGTCTCTCAGGTACGGGAGGTTCCGGCGCCGGGGCAGGAGGCGCTCGTCGGCGGGCGGGACGCCCAACTCGTCGACTCGCGGCAGTCGATCGGCGACCGGCTGCCCGCCGCGATCGGACTCGTCGTCGCCACCACCTTCGTGCTGCTCTTCCTCTTCACCGGCAGCGTGGTGCAGCCGCTCCGGGCCCTGGTGCTCAACGGGCTGAGTCTGACCGCGTCGATCGGCGCGATGGTCTGGGTCTTCCAGGAGGGCCACCTCTCCTCGCTGCTCGGGTTCACGCCCATGCCGATGGACACCTCGATGACGGTGCTGATGTTCTGCATCGTCTTCGGCCTCTCCATGGACTACGAGGTCTTCGTCACCAGCCGCATCAAGGAGTTCCACGAGGGCGGGGCCGACGGGCGCACGGCCGTCGTCGGGGGGCTGTCGCGGACCGGGCGGATCGTCACCATGGCCGCGGGGCTGCTCGCGGTGAGCTTCTTCGCCTTCGCCAGCGGGAGCGTCAGCTTCCTCCAGATGTTCGGGCTCGGCAGCGGGTTGGCGATCCTGATCGACGCCGTCGCCGTGCGCGGCGTCCTCGTCCCCGCCGCGATCCGGCTGTTGGGGCCCGCCGCCTGGTACGCACCGGCGCCGTTGAAACGGCTCCACCGGCGCATCGGCCTCTCCGAGGAGGCAGCCGTGACGCAGCCGGCGCCGGCACGGATCGAGGAGCGGCCCACGCACGCCGGCGTCTGACCACGCCCCGCGCACGGCGAGGCCCCCGCTCCCCAGCGGGGGCCTCGTCCGACGGTGCCTACTTGCCTGTGAACTTCTCGTACTCCTTGAGGACTTCCTCCGTCGGCCCGTCCTGGACGAGCTTGCCCTTCTCCAACCACAGCACCCGCTCGCAGGTGTCCCTGATGGACTTGTTGTTGTGGCTGACGAGGAAGACGGTGCCCGCCTCCTTCCGCAGTTCGCGGATGCGGGCCTCGGAGCGCTTCTGGAACTTCTTGTCGCCGGTCGCCAGCGCCTCGTCGATCATGAGGACGTCGTGCTGCTTCGCCGCGGCGATGGAGAACCGCAGGCGCGCCGCCATGCCGGAGGAGTAGGTGCGCATCGGGAGCGTGATGAAGTCGCCCTTGTCCTGGATGCCGGAGAAGTCGACGATGCCCTGGTAACGCGCCTGGATCTCCTCGCGGGACATACCCATCGCGAGACCGCCGAGTATCACGTTCCGCTCGCCCGTGAGGTCGCTCATCATCGCGGCGTTGACGCCGAGCAGCGAGGGCTGCCCGTCCGAGTAGACCTTGCCGCTCTCCGCGGGCAGCAGGCCCGCGATGGCCTTCAGCAGCGTCGACTTGCCCGAGCCGTTGGAGCCGATGAGGCCGATCGCCTGTCCGCGGTATGCGGTGAAGCTGACGCCCTTCACCGCGTGGATCTCGCGGACGCCGCCGCCCGGCTTGCGCCGGACGATCCGGTTGAGCGCGGCCGTCGCGCTGCCCTTGCCCTTGGAGCCGCCGTAGACCCGGTAGACGATGTCGAGATCCTCCGCGATGACGGTGGGGACCCAGGGCTCCGCCGGGCGTCCGGCGGTCTCGGCCGCCGGCTCGCCGCGCTCGGTCTCCTCAGCCACGGCCATAACGCTCCTCCGCCTTCCAGAAGAAAACAAATCCGCCGATGCCCACCAGCAGGCCCCAACCGAGCGCCAGCACCCAGACGTGCGGCGGCAGGTAGGCACCCGTGAAGTCGTCGATGAACGCATACCGCATCAGGTCCATGTAGACCGCGGCAGGGTTGCACTGCGCGACGCTGATCAGCCACTCGGGAGCCCCGGCGCGCACCCGGAGCATGTAGTCGAGCGGGAACATCACGCCCGACGCGTACATCCAGGTACGCATCACGAACGGCATGAGCTGCGCGAGGTCGGGCGTCTTGCTGCCCATCCTCGCCATGATCAGCGCCATCCCCGTGTTGAACAGGAGCTGACAGCCGAGCGCCGGCACCGCGATCAGCCACGACCACGTCGGGAACTGCCCGAAGCCCAGCAGGATGACGACGAGGACGATCATCGAGTAGAGCAACTGCTGGAGCTGCTGGAGGGAGATCGAGATCGGCAGCGCGGCCCGCGGGAAGTGCAGCGCCCGGACGAGTCCGAGGTTGCTGGAGATCGCCCGCACCCCGTTGAGCACGGAGGTCTGGGTGAAGGTGAAGACGAAGACGCCGGTGACCAGGAAGGGGATGTAGTTCTCCTGGCCGCCAGGGGTGCCCTTGCGGCCGCCCAGCAGGATGCCGAAGATGAAGAAGTACACCGCCGCGTTGAGCAGCGGGGTGGCCACCTGCCAGAGCTGGCCCAGCTTCGCCTGGCTGTACTGGGCCGTCAGCTTGGCGCGGGAGAAGGCCAGGATGAAGTGGCGCCTCGACCACAGCTGACGTACGTACTCGACCAGCGAGGGCCGCGCCCCGCTCACCGACAGGCCGTACTTGGCGGCGAGTTCGGCACTGGAGAGCCGGTCGTCGGGCGACGGCGGGGGCGTCACGTCCGCCGCACCCTGGTGGGATGTCTCGCTCACTTTGGAAACTCTCGTCCTCACACTGCGCAGTGTCATGGGCTCAAGACCGCTCGCACATGGATGGTCTCAGATCAGAGCTTGTCAGATCACCGGAGGGCGCCCCAGCCGGGTCAGCCGCCACACGGTGCGCCACCGCATCGGCCTGCGGGGCCCGCACGGCGTACGCCAACCTTCCCGGAAGCCGCCCCACCAAGCCTTCCACGCCGCGCCCGACGGCCGTCGCAGCAGGGTGAGCAGCAGCCAGACGCCGACGTACACAGGCACCAGCACGGCGGGAAGGTTGCGCCGCGCGAGCCACACCCGGTTCCTCGCGACCATGCGGTGGTAGACCGCGTGCCGGCTCGGGGGGGTCGTGGGGTGGTGCAGCACCATGTCGGGGCGGTAGGCGATGCCCCAACCGGCGTCGAGGGCGCGCCAGGCGAGGTCCGTCTCCTCGTGGGCGTAGAAGAACTCGCCGGGCAAATCGCCGACTTGGGCGAACACCTCGCTGCGCACCGCGTTGGCGCCCCCGAGGAAGGTGGTGACGCGCGAGGAGCGCAGCGGGTCCGAGGCGCGCAGCCGGGGGACATGGCGACGCTGGGTGCGGCCCGTCTCCGGGTCGGCGATGCGGAAGCTGATGATGCCGAGGTCCGCTTCGGCGGCGAACGTCTCGCGGACCCGCTCCGCCGTGTCCGTCTCGGGCAGGAATCCGTCGTCGTCGAGGAAGAGGACCGCGTCGACGGTGAACTCGCCGCCCTCGGGGCGGAACGCCTCGATGCCGACGTTCCGTCCCCCGGGGATGCCGAGGTTCTCGGGGAGCTCGACGGTGCGCAAGCCGCCCGGCAGCTCCGGCAGTTCGGGCAGCCGCACGCCGTTGCCGACGACCACCACCTCGACCGGGTCACCGGCCTGCGCGGCGACGGAGCCCAGCAGCGCGCGCAGCTCCTCCGGCCGGTTGCCCATCGTGAGGACGACGGCTCCCAGGCGCATCCCGGTACCTCCCGCGTTCACTTGAGCCTGCTGGAGGCGAGGATCGAGACGAGGTGGAGCAGCGTCTGCACCACCGCGATCGCCGCGAGCACCGCGATGCCGAGGCGGGTGAAGAAGAGCCCGCCCGCGACGGCGTCGACGACGGCGACGGCGAGGATCACCAGCGACGCCTCGACGCCGCCGACGAGCCGGTGGAACTTGAGCGCCGCCGCCGCCTTGCGCGCCAGAGCGAGCCCCGAGGAGCGCGGCACGGCCGCCTCGTCCTGCACCGCGGGCAGGCCGCTGCGCGTCCTGGCCACATCGACGAGGTCGGTCTCGGCCTTGATGAGGATCGCGCCGAGCGCCGCGAGCGTCCCGAGGAACGCCCAGAGCCAGTCGGTGGAGGCGCCCTGCTGGTGGAAGACGTCGGCACCGCGGATACCGAAGCCGACCAGCAGGGCGGCCTCGCTGAGGTAGTGGCCGACGCGGTCGAGGTAGACGCCCGTGATGGAGGTCTGCTTCCGCCAGCGGGCCACCTCCCCGTCGACGCAGTCCAGCAGCAGGTACAGCTGGATCAGCAGCGCGCCGAGGATCGCCCCGGTGAGCCCGGGCACCAGCAGCGCGGCGCCGGCGAGGACACCCGCGACGACCATGAGGTACGTGAGCTGGTTCGGCGTGATCCGGGAGTTGACCAGGTACGGATCGACCCGCAGCGAGAGCTCCCGCATGTACAGGCGTCCGGCCCAGTGCTCACCGCTCCTCCGGTCCTTGACCCCCTCGGGGTGCACGACCGGACGGAGTTCAGCTGGCGATGGTTTGCGCATAGTCGGCGTAGGCGTCCCTGATCTGGTCGGCTTGGAGGTCGAGGTGTTCGAGGATGGTGTAGCGCCCCGGCCGGGTCTGCGGTGCGTACTCGACGACCTTGACGAACTCGTCGGCGTCGAAGCCGATGTCGGTCGGCAGCACCGGGAGGTCGTGGCGCCGCAGCACCTCGGCCATGAGCCGCGAGGTCTCCCTGTCGCCCCGCAGGTACGTGGCGAAGGCCGCGCCGATCCCGCACTGCTCGCCGTGGCTCGCGGCGCGCTTGGGGTGGAGCAGGTCGAAGGCGTGGTTGATCTCGTGGCAGGCACCCGAGGCGGGGCGGCTGTCGCCGGAGACCGACATCGAGATGCCGGTCATCACGAGCCCCTCGGCGAGCACCTTGAGGAACGCGTCCTCCGGCACCCGGCCCGGGTGGCGCAGCACCGCCTCGCCGGACTGGCGCGCCATGGCGGCGGCGAGCCCGTCGAAGTCCTCGCCGCGCACGCGGTGGCCCAGCTCCCAGTCGGCGACGGCCGAGATGTTGGAGATGACGTCGCCGATCCCGGAGCGGACGTACCGCTCGGGGGCCTCGCGGATGACGTCGAGGTCGATGACGACCGCGATCGGGTTGGGCACCCCGTAGGAGCCGCGGCCCGCGTCGTTGTCGAGGGTGGCGACGGGCGAGCAGAGGCCGTCGTGGGAGAGGTTGGTCGCGACGGCGACGAGCGGCATGCCGAGCCGCGCCGCGGCGAACTTGGCGCAGTCGATGATCTTGCCGCCGCCGAGGCCGACGACCGCGTCGTAGCGCCCGGACTTCATGGCGTCCGCGAGCTTGATCGCGTCGTCGATCGTGCCGCCGCCGACCTCGTACCAGCTCGCCTGCGGCAGCGCGGGGCCGAACCGCTCGCGCAGCGCGGCACCCGAGCCGCCGCTGATGGCGAAGGCGAGCTGGCCGTTGGAGGAGATGCGCTGATCGGCCAGCAGGCCCGCCAGGTTGTCCAGCGCGCCGGAGCGGATGTCGACGACGACGGGGGACGGGATGAGGCGGGTCAGTACCGGCACGCGATCTCCCTTCCCTTGGCGAGGTCGTCGTGGTTGTCGATCTCGACCCACGCGACGTCGCCGATGGGAGCGGTGTCGATGCGGAAGCCGCGGTCGACGAGCTCCTGGTAGCCGTCCTCGTAGTAGAGCTGCGGGTCCTTCTCGAAGGTCGCCTTGAGCGCGTCGGCGAGTTCCTCGGCCGCCTCGGGCTCGATGAGGGTGAGGCCGATGTACTCGCCGACGGCCTCGTCCGGGTCCATCAGCTTGGTGATCCTGCGGACGCCGGAATCGCCCGCGACGACCTTCATCTCCTCCTCGTCGAGCTTCTTCTCGGCGTCGAGAGCGAGGACGATCTTCTTGCCCTCACCGCGTGCCGCGAGCAGGGTGCGCTCGACCGACGGCGGGTGGACGGTGTCCCCGTTGGCGAGGAGCACGCCCTCCTTGAAGACCTCGCGCGCGCACCACAGGGAGTAGGCGTTGTTCCACTCCTCGGCCTTGTCGTTGTCGATCAGGCGGAGCTTGACGCCGTACTTCGCCTCCAGCGCCTCCTTGCGCTCGTAGACCGCCTCCTTGCGGTACCCGACGACGACCGCGGCCTCGGTGAGGCCGACCTCGGCGAAGTTCGCCAGCGTCAGGTCGAGGACGGTCTTCGCCTCGGCGCCGCCCTCCTCGGAGCCTCCCTCGGGCCCGACGACGGGCACGAGGGCCTTGGGCAGGGTGTCGGTGTAGGGGCGCAGACGCCTGCCGGCGCCGGCGGCCAGCACGAGGCCGATCATGCGGGTTCTCCTGATTCGTCGTGTACAGCGGGTGCGTGTGAGGACACCCAGAAACGGATGCTCTCGATGAGCACCACGGCGGCGATGACCGCGGCGAGCGCGGTCAGCGCGACGGTGAAGCCCTGCCCCGCGCCGTGCAGCCACAGAGCGGCGGCGAGCGTGGCCGCCAGGGTGCGTCCTTCCTGACCCCCGATCGCCCGCACCAGCAGGTGCGGCGGCGCTCCGGTGCCACCGCGGATGCGGTACACCGTGTCGTAGTGATGGTAGGCGACAGCGGCCACGAGGCCGTAGGCCGCGGGAAGCGCCCCCGGCGACTCCGCGCGGGCGGCGAGCAGCAGCACGGTCCCGTACTCGGCGGCGCGGAGGGCCGGCGGGACGAGCCAGTCGAGCGGGCCCTTGAGCGGCGCCGCCACGGCCAGCCCCGCGAGGAGCGCGTAGCCCAGCGCGGCGAGCAGCGGCCACACGGTGCCGAGCGGCGCGAAGGCGGCGACGGCCGCGACGAGGGCACCGCCGGCGAAGGCGAGCGCCGGTGCCGCGGGCCCCGGGAGCCTGCGGTCGCCGAGGAGGCGGGAGGCGGCTTCGGCGAGGGGGCCGCTGTCGGCGAGGTCGGCGAGCGCGCGCGCCGCGCGGTCGGTGCGGTGCGCCCTGCGGGTGAGCGAGCGCAGCACGCGGCCCGCCGTGGTGTAGCACGCCGCCAGGGCGCAGCCGACGAGCAGCACGACGAACGTGATCCGGGGGGTGGTGAGCGCGGTCAACACCGCGATCAGGGCCCAGCGTTCGCCGATGGGGAGAACCACCATGCGGCGCAGCCAGATCGTCCAGCCGGCGTTGTCGAGCCTCTCGGAGAGCGCCGCCGTCGGGCTGGTGTTGGCCTGCGCGTCGTGGTTGGCCTCGGTGAAGGAGAAGTCGACGACGTGCCGGACCGTCTGGAGCACCATCGCTCCGAGCGCCAGCGCCCATACGTCGTCGGCGGGGTCGCTGCGTGCCGCGCCGAGTGCGAGGCCGGCGTAGAAGGCGTACTCCTTGGCCCGGTCGAAGGTGGCGTCGAGCCAGGCTCCGAGAGTGGAGTACTTCAGTGCGTAGCGGGCGAGTTGGCCGTCGGTGGCGTCGAGTACGAAGGAGCCGAGGAGCAGCAGCCCCGCGGCGACGAAGCCGAGGCGGCTGCCGGTGGCTGCGCAGCCGGCCGCGATCAGCGCCGTGACGAGGGAGGCGGTCGTGACCTGGTTCGGCGTCAGGCCGCGGCGTGCGCTCCAGCGGGCGAGGTAGCGCGAGTACGGGCTGACGCAGAAGGTGGTGAAGAACCCGTCGCGGGCCTTCACGGCGGAGCGCAGGCGGACGTCCTCGCCGTCGACGGCGTCCACCGACCGCTGTGCGGCCGCGCGTTGGTCGTCGTCGTGCGCCACCTCGGCGACGAGGACGCCGAGTTCGGGACGGTGCACCCCGACTCCCACCTCCTGCAGGGCCGCAGCCGCCTCGTCGGGGAGCGGCTCCGCCGGCTGTCCGCCGCCCGGCGCGCGCACGGGCGCGGAGGCGAGCGCGCGGTCGAGCGCGGCGCGTGCCTCCGGCCGGACGGTGAGCGCGCCGGGGACCGAGCCCGCGGGGAAGCGCGGGTCGGTGAGGGCGAGGCGCAGGCTGTGGAGGTGACCGACGAACGCCGGGTCGACGAGGGCGACCCGGCGCCCGGCCGGCACCTCGTCGAGGAGCATCGGCACGTCGACGGCGCTGCCCGCGGCGCGCACGTCGAACCCGAGCGCGCGCAGGTCGCTTTCGAGCGACGAGCCGGCGACCGGCGGGCCGGTGAGGATGGCGGTCGACAGACGAACTCACTCCTTGGCAACGGGCGTCCACGCGCCTTCGGAGCCCCCGGGGGAGACTGAGGCAGCGGACAGGGCAGGCCGTCGCCCGTTCGGGGGGCGGGCCGCACGTCGGCAGAGAGTATCCGATCGACGGGAGGTGCCTTCACCGCACGTTCATCCGCACCACGGTGCACCGGCCACCCGGCGGACACCCTGCACAGTTGTGCGGGGACAGCATGGGGGATCAGTGCTGCGGCCCACAACCGGCGCCCTTCGCCGGTCCCCGCAGCCGCCCGGCGCGCGCTCCGCGGCCCGGTTAGGGTTCCGGCATGACGTGGTTGATCACCGGTGGGGCCGGCTACATCGGCGCCCATGTGGCCCGGGCCCTGCGCTCCGCGGGCGAACGCACCGCCGTTCTCGACGACTTCTCCAGCGGCTTCGCCGAGCGCCTGCCCGACGACGTCCCCGTGGTCCGCGGCAGCGTCTCGGATCGCGCGCTGCTCGACCGGGTCTTCGCGGAGCACGGCGTGAGCGGAGTGATCCATCTCGCAGCGCGGAAGCAGGTCGGGGAGTCGGTGGAGCAGCCCCTCCTCTATTACCGCGAGAACGTCCACGGCCTCACGGTGCTGTTGGAGGCGGTCGTGGCCGCCGGCGTCGGCCGGTTCGTCCTCTCCTCGTCCGCGGCCGTGTACGGCATGCCCGAGGCGGACCTGGTCACCGAGGAGGCTCCGTGCCTCCCGATCAATCCCTACGGCGAGACGAAGCTCGCCGGCGAGTGGCTGGTGCGCGACGCGGGCCGTGCGCACGGTATCTCCACAGCCTGCCTGCGGTACTTCAACGTCGCGGGGGCCGCCGAGCCCGGCCTCGGCGACGTCGGCAAGTCCAACGTGATCCCGATGTTCTTCGAGGCGCTCACGCTCGGCGAGGCCCCGCGGATCTTCGGCGGCGACTACCCGACCGAGGACGGCACCTGCGTCCGCGACTACATCCACGTCGCCGACCTCGCCGACGCGCACCTCGCCGCGGCGCGCACGCTCGCGCCGGACGGCGGCGGGGACCTCACGCTCAACATCGGCACGGGCAGCGGCGTCTCGGTACGCCAACTCGCCGACCTCGTCGCCGAGGTGACCGGTATCGCCGAGCCCGCCGCCGAGGTCGTCGAGCGGCGCCCGGGGGACCCGGCGCGGGTGGTGGCGCTCGCCGAGCGGGCGCGGACGAGACTGGGGTGGGAACCGCGGCACGGGGTGCACGCGATGGTGGAGTCGGCGTGGCGGGGGTGGCAGTTGCGCCATCCGGAAATGCGCTGACGTCGGCAGAAAGCGAAGGCAGCGTGTCGCGCTCGGACACCGAGCGGACATCCTCGTTCACGAGGCGCGTTCGCGCCCGGCAGTACGGCAGACTGGGGCGCGCTGTACAGCAGGCCCCGGCAGAAGGATGAAGATGGCGAACGACTCAGCGGCACCGATCATGCTCGAACTGGTCGACGAGGACGGCGCGACGGTCGGCACCGCGGAGAAGCTCTCGGCCCACCAGCCCCCGGGACGCCTCCACCGGGCCTTCTCCGTCTTCCTCTTCGACACGGAGGGGCGGCTGCTGCTCCAGCGCCGTGCCCTCTCGAAGTACCACTCGCCCGGGGTGTGGTCGAACACCTGCTGCGGCCATCCCTACCCGCAGGAGCAGCCGTTCCTCGCGGCGACGCGTCGCGTCACCGAGGAGCTGGGTGTCGCGCCCTCGCTGCTCTGCGAAGCGGGCACGGTCCGCTACAACCACCCCGACCCGTCCTCCGGCCTCGTCGAGCAGGAGTTCAACCACCTCTTCACAGGGCTGGTCACCGCTCCCCCGGCGCCGGACCCCGAGGAGATCTGCGAGACCGCCTTCGTCACGCCGCAGGAACTGGAGAAGCTCCACGCGGACGGGCCGTTCTCCACCTGGTTCATGACGGTGCTCGACGCGGCCCGGCCCGTCATCCAGGAAGTGACGGGGGACGCTGCCGGCTGGTGAGCTCCGCGTCCCGCGCCTCGCGGGCGCGGGCTCATCGCCTCGGGACGGGCAGCGCCGCCCAGACGACCTTGCCGCCGTCGGTCGTGGGCTCGACGTCGCAGACGCCGCCGGCCTCCGTCGTCACGGCCCTGACGAGGAACAGGCCGCGCCCGCTGGTGTGTTCCATGTCCGGGTCGGCGGCGAGCGCCTTGGGGCGGTAGGGGTGGCGGTCCTCGACGCCGATGCGCAGCCATCCGCCGTGCAGCGCGATCTCGACACCGACCCGGGGCGAGAGCAGGGCGGCGTGCCGGACCGCGTTGGTGACGAGTTCGGAGACGATCAGCAGCACGCTCTGCAGCAGCTCGTCGTCGAAGCGCCGGCCGGGACCGGCCTGACGCACCAGCAGGTCCTCGACCTTGTGGCGCAGCTCGGGCACGGCGGAGTCCTGCGAGGCGGCGGTGAAGCGCCAGACACCCTCGGGCACCCGCGGCGGGACGGCGCCTTTCGCGGGTGCCTCCGCCAGTGCCGGCCCCGCGGGGGCGAGTTGGCCCTCGCCCACCGCCGTGAGGGCCTGCGCGACGGCTGCCTTGCCGGGCGGATGTCCACCGCGGCTCTCCATCTGAGCACCCCGCTCTCGTCCGTGTTCCGTCGTTGAGTGTTCTTGCAGATGCACTTGCATATGAGTGTTGGCACTTGCCGGGGCGTCTCCGACCTCCTGACCGCAAGTCGGCACTTATCGATGGCATTTGACAACAGACTTTCGCAGCGCTCAGTTTCGCGACCGTCGTTGGCGTGCTGGGACCGCATTTTCACCGTTCCTCCGCACGTACAACCGTTCTCCCGACGGCCCTGAACCGGTGGTGCCGCCGCGCCGGGACACCAAGCCCCCGCGCGCTCGGCGGCGGACCGCGCCCGCTACCCTTCCCGCATGGAGACGGCGAGCACAGCCGGTCCGCACGAGGCCGGCGGGCCGCCCGCCGACGGCCAGGCGGACGCGGCGGTCCACACGACGGTCCGCGACGGCGTCGCCACCCTCACCCTCCACCACCCGGCGAAGCGCAACGCCATGACGCCGGCGATGTGGCGCGCACTCCCGCCGCTGCTCGCCGAGTTGGCGCGCGACACCGCGGTACGCACGCTGGTCCTCACCGGCGCAGGGAGCACCTTCTGCGCCGGCGCCGACATCGCCGCACTGCGCCACGCCCCCGAGGAGCAGCAGGAGTCGGCGGCCGCGGCCGAAGAGGCGCTCGCCGGGTTCCCCGCGCCGACGGTCGCCGCCGTACGGGGGCACTGCGTCGGCGGTGGCTGCCAGCTCGCGGCCGCATGCGACCTGCGCTTCGCCGACGAGGACGCGCTCTTCGGCGTCACCCCTGCGAAGCTCGGCCTCGTCTACCCGGCGGGCTCGACCGGGCGCCTCGTACGGCTGCTCGGCCCGGCTCGCGCCAAGTACCTCCTCTTCTCCGGCGAATTGATCGGCGCGCGGCAGGCCCTCGCCTACGGGCTCGTCGACGAGGTCCACGCGCCCGGCGCACTCGACGCGCGCATCGCCGAGTTCGCCGCGGTGCTGGCGCGGCGCTCGCGGCTGACCCAGGAGGCCGCGAAGGAGGCCGCGTCCGACACCGGCCCGCGCCGGGAAACGTACTGGCAGGAGCAGCAGCGCACCCGCGGCGAGGCGGCCGAGGGCGTCGCGGCGTTCCTCGAACGGCGGGAGCCGCGGTTCCGCTGGACCCGCTGACGCCGCCTCCCTCGCACGTGCCGGCGGCCGCGGCCCGTCCGCGTCCACTTCCGGTCGGCCCTTCAGCTACCGATTACCTATGGGTAGCGTGAACCCATGACACCACTCCCCGAGCGCGCCGGACGCCGGTGCCACAACGCGCTCAACCCGCTGCACAGCACCCTGTACTTCGGTTCGCACCTCGGCGGCCACCTCGCGCCCTACGGCATCGACGACGCCACCGCCTGCTATCTCGCCGCGCGAGCAGCCCCGTTGGGTGCCGTGGGAGCCGGCGCGGTCACCGCCACCTTCTACAACTTCAACCACACCCTCATAGCCCGCTTCGTGCCCGAGGTCTGGGAGTACGCCTCGCCGGACACCGTCCTCGCCGCGAGGCTGCGCGCCGTCGACGCGACGCTCCGTGACCTGCTGGGCGCCGAGACGCTCGCCTCCCCCGAGGTCGCCGAGGCCGCGGAGCTGGCGCTGCGCGCAGCCGAAGGGTGCAGCCGGCCCGGCCGTCCGCTCTACGCCGGCAACGCCGAACTCCCCGTCCCCGAACCGGCACACCTCGCGCTCTGGCACGCCGCGACGCTGCTGCGCGAGCACCGCGGGGACGTCCACATCGCGATGCTCCAGCAGGTCGGGCTCGACCCGCTGGAGGCACTGGTGACGCACACGGCGACGGGCAGGGGCATGGCGCCCAAGTGGGTGCTCGGCACCCGGGGGTACAGCGAGAAGGACTGGGAGTCGGCGCGCAGCCGCCTGATGGAGCGGGAACTCCTCGACGAGCAGGGCGAGCTGACGGCCGACGGCGCCGCGCTCCGCACCGAGCTGGAGGAGGAGACGGACCGTCTCGACGCCCGTCCCTACGAACACCTGGGCGCCGAACGCGTCGCCAGGCTCACCGAGTTGGGGCGCGGCCTGAGCGCGGCCGTCACCGAAGCGGGCGCCTTCCCGCAGGGCCTCTTCGGCAAGGGCTGACGGCACACGCGGCCGGGTGCGGGGCCCCCGTTCGGTGTGCCCTGCCGGGTCGGACCGCCACCGCGCGGCGCAGCCTGCCACAATGCGGCGTACCGGGGGACCACAGCACCGAGAAGGCGGAACAGACCATCGTGACGACGACCATCGAAGGCAGGATCGCCGAGGAGCTCGGCGTACGCGAGCGGCAGGTTGCGGCCGCGGTCGAGCTGCTGGACGGCGGGTCGACAGTGCCGTTCATCGCCCGCTACCGCAAGGAGGCGACGGAGTCACTCGACGACGCGCAGTTGCGCGCCCTCGAGGAACGCCTGCGCTACCTGCGGGAGTTGGAGGAGCGCCGGGAGACGATCCTGACCTCCGTGCGGTCCCAGGGGAAGCTCACCGAGGAGCTGGAGGCGCAGATCCGCGCCGCCGAGTCCAAGGCGCGGCTGGAGGACATCTACCTCCCCTACAAGCCGAAGCGCCGCACCAAGGCGCAGATCGCCCGCGAGGCCGGCCTCGAACCGCTCGCCGAGGGGCTCCTCTCCGACCCCTCGGTCGAGCCGCTGGAGGCGGCGTCCGCCTACGTCGACGCCGACGCGGGGGTCGCCGACGCGTCCGCGGCGCTGGAGGGCGCCCGTGCGATCCTCGCCGAGCGGTTCGCCGAGGACGCCGACCTGCTCGGTGAGCTCCGCGAGCGGATGTGGGAGCGCGGCCGGCTCGTCGCCGCGGTGCGCGAGGGCAAGGAGGAGCAGGGCGCGAAGTTCTCCGACTACTTCGACTACGCCGAGTCCTTCACCGAACTCCCCTCGCACCGGGTGCTGGCGATGCTGCGGGGCGAGAAGGAGGACGTCCTGGAGCTCACGCTGCGGCCCGAGACCCCCGACGACGAGGACGGCCCGGGGCCCAACGCCTACGAGCGCGCCGTGGCGCACCGGTTCGGCGTCGAGGACCGCGGACGGCCCGCCGACGCCTGGCTCGCCGAGACCGTCCGCTGGTCCTGGCGCACCCGCATCCTCGTCCACCTCGGCATCGACCTGCGGCTGCGGCTGCGTACCACCGCCGAGGACGAGGCCGTACGGGTCTTCGCCGCCAACCTGCGCGATCTGCTCCTCGCCGCCCCCGCCGGAGCGCGCGCCACCCTCGGCCTCGACCCCGGGCTGCGTACCGGCGTGAAGGTCGCCGTCGTCGACGCCACGGGCAAGGTGGCGGCGACGGAGACGATCTACCCGCACGCGCCGCAGAAGAAGTGGGACGAGGCGCTGGCGAAGCTCTCCGCCCTCGCCGAGCAGCACGGCGTCGAGCTCGTCGCGATCGGCAACGGCACCGCCTCCCGTGAGACGGACCGCCTCGCGGGTGAACTGGTGTCGCTGCGGCCGGAGTTGAACCTGACGAAGGTGACGGTCTCGGAGGCGGGCGCCTCGGTCTACTCGGCGTCGGCCTACGCCTCCCAGGAGCTGCCCGAACTCGACGTCGCGCACCGCGGCGCCGTCTCCATCGCCCGGCGGCTCCAGGACCCGCTCGCCGAGCTGGTGAAGATCGACCCCAAGTCGATCGGCGTCGGGCAGTACCAGCACGACCTCGCCGAGAGCAAGCTCTCGCGCTCGCTCGACGCCGTCGTGGAGGACTGCGTCAACGGCGTTGGCGTCGACGCCAACACCGCCTCGGCGCCGCTGCTTTCGCGCGTCTCGGGGATCGGCGCGACGCTCGCCGAGAACATCGTGGCGCACCGGGACACCAACGGCCCGTTCAAGAGCCGCACGGAGCTCAAGGACGTCGCGCGGCTCGGGCCCAAGGCGTTCGAGCAGTGCGCCGGGTTCCTCCGCATCCGGGACGGCGAGGACCCGCTCGACTCCTCTTCCGTGCACCCCGAGGCGTACCCGCTGGTCCGCACCATCGTGCGCACCGCCGGGACGGACGTGCCGGAGCTGATCGGCAACACCTCGGCGCTGCGTGCCCTGGACCCGCGGGAGTTCGTCTCCCAGGAGAGCGGCTTCGGGCTCCCCACTGTCACCGACATCCTGCGCGAGCTGGAGAAGCCGGGCCGCGACCCGCGGCCGGACTTCCGCACCGCGCGGTTCAAAGAAGGCGTGGAGAAGATCTCCGATCTTCAGGCGGGGATGGTGCTGGAGGGCGTCGTGACCAACGTCGCCGCCTTCGGTGCGTTCGTCGACGTCGGTGTGCACCAGGACGGCCTCGTCCACGTCTCGGCGATGTCGCAGGAGTTCGTCAACGACCCGCGGGACGTGGCGAAGCCGGGCGACATCGTGCACGTGCGCGTCGTCGAGGTGGACGAGCCGCGGAAGCGGATCTCCCTCACCATGCGCCTCGACGAGGAGCCGGCACGCGGCGAGCGGCGGGCCCCGCGCCAGCGCGGCTCGGGCCAGGGTGCCGCTTCCGGGCAGGGCGGCGGCCAGGGGCGCAAGCGCGACAAGGGCGACAAGGGCGGCAAGGGCGCGGCGAAGGGCGCCAACCGCGGTGGCCGCGGCGGCGGTTCCGGGACGGCGCCGCAGAACAACGAGATGGCCGAGGCGCTCAAGCGGGCCGGGCTCGCCTGAGCCGGACGGGCGGGCGGCCTCGCGGGCCGTGCGTCGGCTGCTCGCCCGTCAGAGCCGGACCATGACCTCTTCGAGCGGCTTGCGGGTGAGGTCGGGCACGCGTACGCCCGGTGCCGGGTAGCCGACCGGGATCACGTAGGCGCCCCGCTCCTCGGGCGGGCGGTCGCACACCTCGTTGAGGAAGCGCATCGGGCTCGGCGTGTGCGTGAGCGTCGCGAGGCCGGCCTGGTGGAGCGAGGCGAGGAGCAGCCCGACGGCGATGCCGACCGACTCCTTGACGTAGTAAGGGCGCGGTGTGCGGGGACCCTTGTGCACCTCGAAGACGACGATCACGGCGGGCGCCTGCTCCAGGAACGGCTTCTCCGCGTCCGTGCCGAGCGGGGCGAGCGCTGTCAGCCACTCCTCGGAGGCGCGGCGCCCGTAGAACTCCCGCTCCTCCGCCTCGGCGGCCTCCCGCAGCCGGCGCCTGCGTTCGGGGTCGGTGAGGACGACGAAGCGCCACGGCTGGACGTGGGCGCCGCTGGGCGCGGTCGCCGCCGTGCGCACCGCCCACTCCACCACGCCCTCAGGGAGCGGACGGGTGTCGAACTCCCGGACGGTCCGGCGGCGGGCCATCGTCTCGTGGAACGCCGTGGCGCGCGCCACGGCCTCGCCGGACGGGACCGGCCGCGGGCGCAGCGGGACGGTCGGGAGGGGGCCCGGTGTCTCGGTTGCGGTCATGCGGGCAGCACACCACAGGCGCGTCGTAGGGAGAAGAGGGCCCGACCCCCTTGCTGCGGGCGTCAGTCGGGCAGCTCGGCCACGCGGACCGCGGCGCCCGCGCGCGCCACGGCGTAGCCCCGGCGCCGGGCGCCCGGCGGCAGCACGAGGCGGCTCTCGCCGGGCGGGAGCACGGTGGGCGTGCACAGGCGGTGGGTCCGCAGCCTGCGCAGCCGGTCCCTGCGGTGCACCTCGACGCCGACGGGTGCCGCCCGTGTCAGCAGGACGCGCACCTCGCCGGAGAGGGCACGCAGCCCCAACCCGCCGTTCTGCAACGCGGATTGGACCTGCGCGAGCGCCACGGGAGGCAGCCCGGTGTCGACGACGGCCACCCGTGCGGACGCGCCGGCGTCCTCCAACGCCCGCTCGACGCAGCGGAGTCGGCCGCGTGCGCACTCGGGCAGCGCAACGGCACGGTAGCTCCGCAGCTCGCGGCGTGCGACGGTGCCGAGGTCGCGGGCCAGCTCCGCGCCGGACCCGGCCCGGCGCAGCGCCCGTGCGAGCCCGTACATCACGGCGGGGCGCTCGGCCACCAACAGGACGCGTACGCAGGGGGCGCGCCCTGCTGGTGCGCCCTCCGACGAGGGTTCGCCGCGGGCGGAGAAAGCGGCGGCCCCGCCGAGTGGCAGCGTGCGTCCGCCCGACTCCCTTGCGGGCGGGGTGTGTTGACCGGGGCTCGGGGGCCGGAGGGGAAACGTCACGTATCCGCCGTACGCGTACTCGCCGTACATGTGCCGGAGTATCCCCGCCGGGCGGGCCGGTTCCGCGCCTCGTGGCCTTCCGAGCGGCTACCGTCACCTGCATGAGTGACGTCGTGGTGGTGGGGGGCGGGGTCGTCGGGTTGACGTCCGCCGTCGTCCTCGCGGAGCAGGGTCGTGAAGTGACGGTGTGGAGCGCGGAGTTCGAGGGGGAGACCACGTCCGCTGTCGCCGGCGGGCTTGTCTGGCCGTACCGGATCGCGCCGGAGGAGGAGGCGCTGGAGTGGGCCGTCGAGTCCTTCCCGCTCTTCGCCGCGCTCGCCGAGGAGCCGCGGGCCACCGGGGTGCGGCTGGTGCGGGGGACGATGGTGGGCGGCGTCCCGCCGCGCTGGGCGGAGTTGACCGGCACTCCCCCGCGCACTCCGCTCGTGGACATGAGCGTGTACCTGCCCTATCTCCGGCGACGGCTGGTGGCGGCCGGCGGCGCCGTCGAACGGCGGGAACTCGCGACGCTCGGTGAGGCGGCCGGTGCGGCGCCGGCCGTCGTCAACTGCACGGGGATGGGCGCGCGCCGGCTCGTCCCCGACCCGCAAGTGCGCCCCGTACGCGGGCAGTTGGTCGTCGTGGAGAACCCGGGCGTCGAGGAGTGGTACGCGGACGCCGGAGGCGAAGCCGAGGAGACGACGTACCTGCTGCCGCACCCCTCGGGCCTGCTGCTCGGCGGAACCGCGCAGGACGGTGCGTGGTCGAGGGAGCCGGAGAGCACGACGGCCGAGTGGATCATCCGCCGCTGCGCCGCCGTCCGCCCCGAGGTCGCCGAGGCGCGGGTGCTGGGGCACCGCGTCGGGCTGCGGCCGTTCCGCCCCCGGGTGCGTCTCGACGCCGAGACGATGGCGGACGGAAGGACCCGGTGCGTGCACAACTACGGGCACGGGGGCGCGGGAGTCACCGTCGCCTGGGGGTGTGCGCGCCGGGTCGCACGGCTCGTGGACGCCGCCTGACCGTCCCCGTGGGACCCCCGCATCGGCGCGGAGGTGACGGGGGATCACATGCATATGGCAATCGGATGAAGGGCCACGGCGCGGGCCGTCCGACGGCCGGGCAGTGCATAGCCTCCCGACCGGGACACCGGTCAGGCATCCGAAGCCGGACCGACCCGCTGCGATGTTGGAGGACACGTGCGTCACGGACTCACCGCCGTTCCGACCGCGCTCACGGCCGCACTGCTGCTCGCGGTGCCCGCCTCGGCCGCCGCACCGTCACCGGGCGCCCCGGGCGCCGGCGACGCGTACTACCCGGACTACGGCAACGGGGGCTACGACGTCTCCCACTACGACCTGCGCCTGCGGTACCAGCCGAAGACCGACCGCCTGCGGGGGACCGCGACCCTGCTCGCCACCGCCACCCAGGACCTCTCCCGGTTCAACCTCGACTTCGCACTCGACGTCGAGGAGGTCCGCGTCAACGGCAGAGCCGCACGCTTCGCCGCGACGGGCGACCACGAGCTGGAGGTGACCCCGGCCCGCCCCGTCGCCGAGGGCGAGCGACTCACCGTCGTCGTGCGGTACGCGGGCGTCCCGTCGAAGGTGAAGGTGGACGGCGTCACCGCCTGGCACCGCACGAAGGACGGCGGCATCGCCGCGAACGAGCCCGAGGCCGCCTGGTGGTGGTACCCCAGCAACGACCACCCCACGGACAAGGCGACGTACGACATCAACGTCTTCGTCCCCGACGGCACCCAGGCGATCAGCAACGGCCGGTTCCTCGGCGAGCGTTCGTCCGGCGGCTGGACGAGGTCCACCTGGCGCGCCACCGCACCGCAGGCGACGTACCTGACGACGCTCGCCGTGGGCAGGTTCGACGTCGTCGAGGACGAGGCACGCCGCGGCCTGCCCGTCCTCAACGCGTACAGCAAGGACCTCGGCGAGCTGGACAAGGCGGCGCGTGCGAGCGTGGAGCGGACCGCGGAGGTGACGGCCTGGCTGGAGAAGTACCTCGGCCGCTACCCCTTCGACGCGGTCGGCGGCTACGTTCCGAACACCGAGACCGGCTTCGCGCTGGAGACGCAGACCCGGCCGTTCTACAGCCCGGCACAGTTCGCCTCGGGGGCCAACGTCTCGGTGATCGTGCACGAGTTGGCGCACCAGTGGTACGGCGACAGCGTCTCGGTCAGCCGGTGGCAGGACATCTGGCTCAACGAGGGGTTCGCCGCGTACGCCGAGTGGCTCTGGTCCGAGGACGAGGGCGAGGGGACGGCACGCGAACTCGCCGCCTACGCCTACGACTCGCACGAGGCCGACGACGAGTTCTGGAAGGTCGAGCCGGGAGACCCGGGACCGGAGAACCAGTTCCACGACGCCGTCTACGACCGCGGCGCCATGGCGGTGCAGGCGCTCCGTCAGGAGATCGGCGACAACGCCTTCTTCGCCGTCCTCAAGGGATGGCCGCAGGAGCGAGGCGGCGGCGACGCCACGGTGCAGGACTTCCGCCGCTACGCGGAGCGCGTCTCCGGAAAGGACCTGCGCGGCCTCTTCCGCACCTGGCTCCACACCCCGTCGAAGCCGAAGGACGCGCCCTTCGCCCAGCAGAAGCGCACGGCGCAGCAACCGAAGTCCTGGCAGCGGATGCACACGGCCGAGCGGCACGGCCACTGAGGGACGCCGGGCCCGCCGGCTCAGTCAACGGGACGCAGCCGCGTGCGGGCGGCCGCGCGGGCCCGGCGCGCGTACGGCAGGTACCGCAGCCGCTCGGGGAGGAGCGGTACGACGAGCGCGACGGCCCTCCCGAGCCGGCGCAGCCGGCGCTCGTCCCGCGCGCTCCACTCGAGCCCGAGCGCGCGGCGGGCCTCCGGCGGGAGCAGCCCGACCGTGAGGAAGCGGCGCAGGCGCGCGAACCCCCGGACCGCCAGCGGCCAGCAGGCGCGCGCCACCGCGCGGACGAGCCGGGGGCCGCGGTCCGGCGGAGGCACCGTGCGGTCCAGGGCGGTGAGTTCGCGGGCGACGGGCGTCGGTTTGATCACCTCGTCGAGGGTTCTGAGGTAGACGGGCCAGAACTCCTCGACGGTCTGCGGCATGTCCTGCTCGCGCAGGCCCAGCACGCGCCCCACGTCGAGCCACTCCGCGTAGAGCCGCCGCTCCTCCTGCGCCGTGTAGGGGCGGCGGCCGAGGTACCGCATCCCGTGGCGGTAGACGGGGAACCCGGTGGTGTGGACCCAGGAGTAGTTGGCCGGGTCGAGGGCGCGGTAGGGGCGGCCGTGCACGTCGGTGCCGTTGATGTGGGCGTGCATCCGGCGCAGGCGGCGGCCCTCGGCGGCGGCCTCCTCGCCGCCGTAGACCCAGGTGAGCAGCGAGCGCAGGGAGCGTTCGCCGCGGCCCCACGGGTCGGTGCGGAAGACCGACCACTCGTCGACACCCGCGCCCACGGCCGGGTGCGCGACCTGGAGCGCGAGGGCCGAAGGCAGCATCAGCAGTGCCCTCGCCTCTCCGGCGATCTCCCAGAGCGGGCCGCCGGGCTGCGGCGGGCGGGGTGCTGCCTCTTCCATGCCTCCATGGTGCCTGCCCTGCGGTCGGCGCGCCCGTTCGAAGACCGTTGTCCGCACGTGGGGTTGCACGTTCCGCTTCTCCGCGCCGAGCCGGGTGCGTACGCTGCCTCCTCCGGCCCCGTCCGTCCGTCGCGGGGAGATCCGGGCGGGTGCTGTCCGCGGTGTCGGAGGGAGAAGAACCGTCGAGTAACTTACGGTCGGGCGCTCGACCCGAACATGGCCCGCTGATCGCTAACTCACCTATATTGGGGCCACGTTGATCGGACCATGACCGGGAACTCGCGCGGCTCGGCTGACCCCTGACCGCCTCCGTCCCCAAGGACCCCCCACAGATGACCACAGAGATACCGCCGCCCCCTACGCTGGCCGCCCCTGTGCCCGTCGACCGTCAGGGTGCGGGCATCGCGCCGCGCACGGCGCTCGTGCTGCTGGTCGCCGTCGTCGTCGCCGCCGGCGGCTGCCTCCTCGCTCTGGCGCTGACGCCGAGTTCCGCGCACGCCGCCGTGGTCTGGACGGGCGTCCTCGTCGGCGTCGTCTTCTGCGGTGCCGCGACGCTCCTCGCGCACGCGCGCTTCACCGGCGAGAGCCTGCGCCGGATGCTCTCCGCCGCGCGTGCGGACAACCTCGCGCTGCAGTCGGAGATCGCCGCGCGGCAGGCCGCCGACCGGACCCTCGCCGACCGCGTCGTGCCCCTCGTCGTCGAGAAGCTGCGCAACGGCAGCTCCGCCGAGACCGCCCTCGCCGCCGCGCCCCCGACGGAGAACGAGGCGCACCGCAAGATACTCGAAGCCCTCGCCACCGAGGTGCACAGAGGTGAGGCACGCCGCGCCTCCGCCATCGCCGCAGCGGCCAACGCGGCGGGGCGGATGCAGGCACTCGCCACGGGGATGGCCGCCGACCTGCGGGAGATGGAGCACCGCCACACCGAAGAAGAGGTCCTCGGCGACCTCCTCCACCTCGACCACCGCACCGCGCAGGCCGGCCGGCTCGCCGACTGCATCGCGGTGCTCACCGGCGCGCGCTCCGGCAGGCGTTGGGCGAAGCCGATCGTCATGGAGAGCATCCTGCGCGGCGCCATGGGGCGGATCGGCGGCTACCAGCGCGTGCGCCTCCATTCGAGCAGCGGCGTCGCCATCGCCGGGCACGCGGCCGAGGGCGTCATGCACGTACTCGCCGAACTCATGGACAACGCGGCGAACTTCTCGCCGCCGACCTCCGAAGTCCACGTGTACGTCGAGGAGGTGGCCGCCGGGGCCGTCGTGACGATCGAGGACGGCGGGCTCGTCATGGGCGAGGTGGCGCTGCGCCGTGCCGAACAGGCCGTCCAGGGCGGTGCCGAGGACCTCGCCGGCATCTCGGGGACGCGGCTCGGGCTGCCCGTCGTCGGGCGGCTCGCGCGCAAGCACGGGCTGTCGGTCGCCTTCCGGCCCTCCGCGCACGGCGGGACCGGCGTCCTCGTCCGCATCCCGCGCGGACTGCTCACCGACCCGCCCGCGGAGGCCGCGGCCTCGTCCGACGGTGGAACGCTCGGCCGCGGCACGACGCCGGCCTCGGCGACCGCCTCCGGACGCGACGCCGACCGCGCGGCCGCGCCCTCAACGCAATCGCACGAGCGCACTCCGGACGAGGTCGGCCCGAGCGGTCTGCCGAAGCGCCGCCGCGGCCGGACACTCGCCGACGCCCAGGCCCCGCAGCGCCCGGAGACGCGGGAGGAAGCCGACTCGCTCGCACGTACGGCCGAGGAGTCGGGATCGAGGCTCGGCGCGTTCCGCCGGGCCGTCCAACGCACCGGGGCGGAGCGGCCCGACGGCGGGCGGGCCGACGAGGTGCCCGCGCCGACATCGGGCCCGCTCCCCGAGGAACAACCGCTCGTCAGGGGACGTGCGAGCGGGACCGCGAGGTCAGACGCTCCGGAGGAAGACCCCTCCGCCACCGCACCGATCCACGCCTCTCCCCGTCCGGAGGAAGACACCAGATGACCACCGACAGCACACTCGCCTGGCTGATGAAGAGCCTGCTGAAGCGC
>NZ_AJTQ01000178.1 GCF_000262345.1 Streptomyces xiaopingdaonensis
CTGTGCCGCTCCCCCGAACTCGGCGTCGACAAGGCCGATCAGCTCGCGGCGATAGCGTCGGGCATCCAGAGTCTCTCGCTCGGCGCCTCGGTGGAGTTCGGCGAGGGCAAGCCAGGCGTGCGGCAGGCGATGGCGGAGTTCCACGGCGGCGTGCTCTTCGTCGTGGAGGCCGGTGACGGTGCCCATCTCGCCGTCGTCGCCGAGGAGGACGCGGACGTCGGGCTCGTGGGCCACAACATGAACGAACTCGTCGAGCAGCTCAGCGAGCACCTCACCTCGCCGGCGCGCGAGACGCCGGACGAGGAAGGCGGAGGCGGGTCGTGAGACGGCCCGGCAGGGACGACGACCCGGATCGGCTGTACACCGTCACGGGCGGTCGCAGCCGGTCCGGGAGCGACGCGTTCGACCTGGTGACCCTCGTCGTGAGCGAGAGCGATCCGGTCGGGGGGATGCAGTCCGAGTACGCCGAGATCCTTCGGATCTGCCGCTCTCCCACGGCAGTCGTGGAGGTCGCCGCACTCCTCGGGCTGCCGGTGAGCATCGTGCGCATCCTCCTCGCCGACCTGCACGCACAGGGGCGCATCACCGCCCGCCATCCGCGCACGGGCGAGAGCGCGGACGAACTCCCCGACCCCGAGATCCTGAAGCAGGTGCTCGTTGGACTCCGCAATCTCACACCCGAACGGTGAGACGGACGCCCGCCCACCGCTCGGCAGCAAGGCGGCGAACGGGCTGAAGGTCGTGGTCGTCGGCGGCTTCGGCGTCGGCAAGACGACCATGGTGAAGTCGGTGAGCGACATCCGTCCGCTCCACACCGAGGAGACGATGACCCGTGCCGGCGAGGGGATCGACGACCTGCGCCAGGTCGAGGAGAAGACGACGACCACCATCGCCTTCGACTTCGGACGGATCAGCCTCGACGCCACCACCGTCCTCTACCTCTTCGGCGCCCCGGGCCAGGAGCGTTTCTGGTTCCTCTGGGACAGCCTCTTCCGCGGCACCCTCGGCGCCGTCGTCCTCGTCGACACCCGGCGCCTCGCCGACTCCTGGTACGCGATCGACCGGCTGGAGCAGCAGGGCACCCCCTTCGTCGTGGCGCGCAACGACTTCGGCGGGCCGCGGCACTCGGAGACGCAGGTACGGGAAGCGCTCGACCTCTCGGACGACGTGCCCGTCGTCGAGTGCGACGCGCGGTCCCGCGGGTCCAGCCGGGACGTCCTCGTCGCCCTCGTCGACCACCTTTACACCCTCGCCTCGTCGGCGGCCGAAGCCAGGAGGAGCAGCACGTGAGCAACGCCCCCGCACACGGCGGACCGGAAGCGCCCGCCGGCTGCCCCGCGCACTCGGAGCCCGTCGAGCTCGGCGGTCCGCGCTTCCAGGAGGACGACCGCGCCGGGCTCTACCGCGAACTCCGGCGCGTGCACGGCCCGATCGCGCCCGTCGAACTCCCCGGCGGTGTCCCCGCCTGGCTCGTCCTCGGGTACCGCGAGCTCCACCGCATTACGGAGGACCCGGCGCTCTTCAGCCGGGACTCGGCGCTGTGGAACCAGTGGGACGGCATACCCGAGGACTGGCCGCTGCTGCCGATGGTGGGCAAGCAGGAGTCGATCCTCTACACCGTCGGAGAGCGCCACGCGCGTCGCGCGCGGCTGCTCGGCGAGGCGCTCGACGCCGTCGACCCGTTCGAACTGCGCAGCCACGCCGAGCGGTTCGCCGACCAGCTCATCGACCGTTTCTGCGGACGGGGCGAGGCGGACCTCGTCGAGGAGTACGCCAAGGTGCTGCCGGCGCTCGTCCTCGCCCGGCTCTACGGCTTCGAGGACACGGCCGGCTTCGAGCTCGTCCCGTCCGTCAACGCGCTCGTCGACGGCGACGCGGGCGCGCTCGAGGGGCGGGACCGGGTGCACGGTGCCGTGGCGCGTCTTCTTTCGGCCCGACGGGCCTCGCCGGGGGCCGACGTCTCCTCGCGCATGGTCGGGCATCCGCTGAGCGACGAGTTCTCCGAGGCCGAGGTCCTGGAGGACATGATGGTGAACATCGTCGCGGGCCACCAGCCGACCGCCGACTGGATGGGCAACTCGCTGCGGCTGATGCTCACCGACGAGCGGTTCGCCGCCTCGCTCGCCGGCGGCCGGCACAGCGTCGGCGAGGCGATGAACGAGGTCCTCTGGGAGGACACCCCGACCCAGAACATCGCGGGCCGCTGGGCGACGCGCGACACCAGCCTCGCCGAGCGCCGCATCCGCCGCGGCGACCTGCTGATCCTCTCCTTCGCCGCGGCCAACGGCGACCCCCAAGTGCGGCCCGACCAGCACGCGTTCACCGGTGGCAACAACGCCTACTTCTCGTTCGGCCACGGCGACCACCGGTGCCCCTACCCGGCACAGGACATCGCCGAGGGCATCGCGCGCACCGGTATCGAAGTGCTGCTCGACCGGCTGCCCGACGTCGATCTCGCCGTGGGGGCCGAGGAGTTGCAGTGGCGCTCGTCGCCGTGGCTGCGGGGCCTCGGCTCCCTTCCCGTCCAGTTCACGCCCACCACCGCAGTCGGAGGAACACCGTGACGCAATGCCCCGTGACCGGCGCCGGTCCGCAGCCGTCCGAGACCGTCGTGCTCGATCCGCTCGTCCAGGACCTCGCCGGCGAGGGGGCACGGCTGCGCGAGGCCGGCCCGGTCGCCCGGGTCGAGCTGCCCGGCGGCGTTCCCTGCTGGGCGGTGACGCACCACGCCGAGGCGCGCCAACTGCTCACGGACGCGCGGCTGGTGAAGGACATCAGCAAGTGGGGCGCGTGGCAGCGCGGCGAGATCCCGCCGTCCTGGCCGCTGATCGGGCTCGCAGCGCCCGGCCCGAGCATGCTCACCTACGACGGCGCCGAGCACCGCAGGCTGCGGACGCTCACCGCCCAGGCGCTGACGCCGCGGCGGGTGGAAGCGATGCGTCCGGTGATCGAGGAGATAACGCAGCGGCTCCTCGACGAACTCGCCGGGTCCGCCGGCGAGCGCGGGGCCGCCGACCTGAAGGCGACGTTCGCCTACGAGCTGCCGATGAGCGTCATCGCCGAACTCCTCGGTGTGGCCACCAACGACGAGCCGCGGCTGCGCCAGCTCTACGAGGGCTTCTTCAGCAGCGTCACACCGCCCGAAGAGGTGCAGCAGGTGATGACGGAGCTCGCCGAGTTCTTCACGGACGTACTCGAGGAGAAAAAGCGGAACCCGGGCGACGATCTCACCACCGCGCTGCTCCAGGCGGCCGAGGAGGGCGACACGCTCAGCGACGAGGAGGTCCTGGCGACGATCCAGGTGCTCGTCGCCGCCGGGCACGAGACGACGATCAGCCTCATCGTCAACGCGGTGGTGGCGCTCCTCACCCATCCCGAGCAGCTCTCCGCCGTGCTCGCGGGCGAGGTGAGCTGGGACTCGGTGATCGAGGAGGTGCTGCGCTGGGACGCGCCCACCACGCACGTGCTGATCAGGTTCGCCACCGAGGACGTCGAGATCGGCGACTCCGTGATCGGGGAGGGTGACGCGCTGATCGTCGCTTACGGTGCCATCGGTCGCGACGAGGCCCAACACGGCCCGGACGCGGCGGAGTTCGTGAGCACCCGAAGCCCCAACCGGCACATCTCGTTCGGGTACGGGCCGCACGTCTGCCCGGGCGCTCCGCTGTCGCGGCTGGAGGCGCGCGTGGCGCTGCCCGCGCTCTTCGCGCGCTTCCCCCGGATGGTGCTGGGTGTCTCCGCGTCCGAGCTGCGCAACAAGCCGGCCGTCACGCAGAACGAGTTGCAGGCCCTGCCCGTACTGCTGCACGGCGCGGAGGAAGGCCTCGCGCCGGCGTAAGCCCCGGGCCGGGGACGGCCGTCCGGGGTGACGGTCCGACGCAGCTCGGCCCGGGGCACGGCCCGACCGGGACAGCCGCCTCGCCCGGTCTCCCCCGTACGCCCCCTCGCCGGGGCGCCGCCGCTCCGCGGGGCGGTCCGGGTGGGGCCGCGGCGTACGCGACTGCTCGGGTGCCGCGTCGGCTGCTTGTGCTTCGATACGAGAGTGGGAGCCGTTGCGTGCGCACGTCGGACGCCGGTTCCGCTGCTGCCCGGGCGACGGGCGCCAAGAAGCCGGCGGCGCACGGGATTTCCGTTACTGCGCAAGTTTCACAGGACCGGTGCGACAGCAATACTGTTGAACAGGGTGCGGTGGCGCGCCGTACGGTCCGGGGAAGCGACCGCACGGCGGTGTTCCGGCCCGGCACGGCCGTCGTCGGCCTCCGACTGCGGGCACGGGCCGCGGCGAACAGGCCGGAGCGCTCCGGCAGTTCCGGGTCGGGACCGCGCGGGCGACGGAGCCACGGCACCGCACGGCAGCACGGAGAGGAGCACGGCAGATGGAGCGGCACGGCGGACGGGCGGCGCAGGTCTCCGAAGCACCCACACCCGAGACGGACGGGGGCACCCCTGCCGACGCCGCGGCGCCCACCTCATCCGCGCGGGAGGACCCGCCCTCCGCGCCGCTCACGCAGGACGTCCTCACCGTCGACCAACTCGCCGCGCGCGCGGGCGTCACGGTCCGCACCGTCCGCTTCTACAGCACCCGGGGACTGCTCCCTCCGCCCGCCATCGGGCCGCGTCGCGTGGGGCGTTACGGCCCCGACCACCTCGCGCGGCTGGCTCTCATCGAAGAGCTCCAGCATCAGGGGATGACCCTCGCCGCGATCGAGCGCTACCTCCAGCGGCTCCCCGACGACATCACGGCGCACGAGTTGGCGATCCACCGTGCAGTGGTCGCCTCCTGGCTCCCGGACACCGTCGACGAAGCGTCGCGCGAGGAGTTGGAGAGCCGCGTCGGAAGGAAGCTCACCGACGCGGACGTGGAGCGGCTCGCCGCCATGCGGGTACTGGAGCGGACGAGCGATCCCGACGTCTTCCTCGTCGATCCCGGACTCGTCCACCTCGGAGTGCGCATCCTCGACGTACCGATATCGACCGAGGCGATCGTCTCGGCGCGCGAGGTGATGCTGGAGCACAGCCGGTCGGCGGCGCGGGAGTTGAGCCGGCTCTTCAAGGACGAGGTCTGGGAGCCCTACCGCGACAGGCAGCCCGACGCGGAGGGCGTCGAGGAGATGAAGTACCTCTCGGCGCACATGCAGCCGATGGTCGTCCAAGCCCTGGTGACGACGTTCCAACGCTCCATGCAGGAGGAACTACGGGGCGCCTTTCCCGACGAACGGGCCCCGCGGACGAGCGGGGGCCGCGGTAGGGGCGGTGAGCGCGGCGACCCGGGGTGAGGCCAGGGGCGGTCGCGCTCTCCTGGCCCGAGGAGGTACCCGACGCCTGACGCGGCGCACTCGCCCGGGGACGGCGAGCCCGGAGCCTGCTGAACTCAGTGGGACGCACGTCGCCGAGGCAGGCGCCCGGAACCACCGGCCCACGACCGCACGTTGCTCTCGGCCACTCCCTCAGGACTGCCTCTGACGGCCGCTCCCTCCGATGCACAACGCCCGCTCGAGGAGCTGCGCACCGGCAGGGCACGACTGTGCACAGAACTCCGACCGCTCAGTCCGAGAAGCGCTCCCCCTTCTCGGCCTTCTGCACGAGCAGCTCCGGGACGGCGAACCGGTCACCGTACTGTTCCTGCAACTCGCGGGCTCTCGCGGCGAATCCGGGCAAGCCGCCCTCGTATCCGTTGATGTACTGGATGACCCCTCCGCTCCACGGCGGAAAGCCGATCCCCATGAGGGAACCGATGTTGGCATCGGCAACGGACGTGAGAACCCCCTCCTCGAAGAGGCGGACGGTGTCGAGCGCCTCGGAGAAGAGCATCCGCTCCTGCATGTCCACGAAGGGGAGCTCGGCCCGTTCGCCCGCCGCCGGTCCGAAGTGCTCGCGGAGACCGGGCCACAGACGCGTGCGCTTGCCGTTCTCGTCGTACTCGTAGAAGCCGGCGCCGGCGCTGCGACCGGTGCGACCGAACTCGTCGATCATGCGGTCGATGACGGCGTCAGCCGGGTGGTCGGGGAAGTCGACGCCTTCGGCACGGAGCGCCTCCTGCGTCTCCTTCCGGATCTTCCGCGGAAGGGTGAGCGTCAACTCGTCCATGAGGGAGAGCACCTTCGCCGGGTACCCGGCCTGGGCTGCCGCCTGCTCGACGGTGGCCGGCTCCACGCCTTCCGCGAGGAGCGCGACGCCTTCGTTGAGGAACTGCCCGATCACACGGGAGGTGAAGAACCCGCGCGAGTCCTGCACCACGATGGGCGTCTTCCTGATCTGGCGGACGAGGTCGAAGGCGCGGGCGAGCGCCTCGTCACCGGTCTGCCGCCCGCGGACGATCTCGACGAGCGGCATCTTGTCGACGGGCGAGAAGAAGTGCAGGCCGACGAAGTCGCTCTGCCTCTCGACCCCTTCGGCAAGCATGCTGATCGGCAGCGTCGAGGTGTTGGAGCAGAGCAGGGCGTCCGGCCCCACGACGTCCTCGATCTCCTGGAAGACCCGGTGCTTGAGCGAAGGGTCCTCGAAGACGGCCTCGATCACCGCGTCGCAGCCGGCCAGGTCCTTCGGGTCCGCGGTGGGGGTGATGCGGGCGAGCAGCTCGTCCCGCTTCGCCTCGGTGGTGCGGCCGCGGCTGAGCGCCTTCTCCAGCAGGCCGGCGGAGTACTCCTTGCCCTTCTCCGCCGCCTCCTGGGACACGTCCTTCAGCACCACCTCGATGCCGGCCTTGGCGCAGGCGTAGGCAATGCCCGCGCCCATCATGCCCGCACCGAGCACCGCCGCCTTGCTGACGGTGCGCTCTGCGATCCCTTCGGGGCGGCTCGCGCCGGAGTTGACGGCCTGGAGGTCGAAGAAGAACGCCTGCGTCATGTTCTTCGCGATCTGGCCGGTGACGAGCTCGGTGAAGTAGCGGCTCTCGATCACCTGGGCCGTCTCGAAGTCGACCTGCGAGCCCTCGATCGCCGCCGCCATGATGTTCCGCTGCGCCGGATAGGGCGCCCCGGCCGTCTGCTTGACGAGGTTCGCCGGGAAGGCGGGCAGATTGGCCGCGAACTTGGGCGACGCGGGCGTCCCCCCGGGGATGCGGTACCCCTCGACGTCCCACGGCTGCCGGGACTCGGGGTGTGCGTCGATGAAGGCCCGTGCCGCGGCGAGGAGTTCCTCCCGCGTGCCGACGACCTCGTGCACGAGGCCCTTCTCCTTGGCCTTCGCCGGAAAGTACTGCTGGCCTTGGAGCAGCACGTTGAGCAGCGCGTCGGCGACTCCGAGGAGGCGCACGGTGCGGACGACGCCGCCGCCCCCGGGAAGCAGCCCGAGACTCGACTCGGGACAGCCGATCTTGGAGCCCTTCGCGTCGAGCGCGATCCGGTGGTGGCACGCGAGGGCGATCTCCAGACCGCCGCCGAGCGCCGCACCGTTGATCGCGGCGACGACGGGAACGCCCAGTGTCTCGATCCGTCGCAGATCGCGCTTGATCTGCATGCCCGACTCGAACACCTGCTGGGCGTGCTCGGGTGTCGCCTGGATCAGGTCGTTGAGGTCTCCCCCTGCGAAGAAGGTCTTCTTCGCCGAGGTGAGGACGACCCCGCGGATCGTCTCCCGCTCCTCTTCCAGTCGGTCGGCGACGGCGCCGATCGAGGTGCGGAAGGCGGCGTTCATCGTGTTCGCCGACTGCTCGGGGTCGTCCAGGACGAGCGTCACGACGCCCGTGTCGTCCTGCTCCCAGCGGATGGTGGACGCCTCGCCCACGGCCGGGTTGGGTGTGCTGCTGCTCATGTTGGCGCTCCGGAGTGCGAGTTCGGGTCGGTGATCAGAGGCGCTCGATGACGGTGGCGACGCCCATGCCGCCGCCGACGCAGAGCGTGGCCAGGCCGAAGCGCTGGTCGCGGCGTTCGAGCTCGTCGATGAGGGTGCCGAGGATCATCGCGCCCGTGGCGCCCAACGGGTGACCGAGGGCGATGGCGCCGCCGTTGACGTTGACCTTCTCCAGCGGAAGGCCCATGTCCTTGACGAACCGCAGCACGACGGCGGCGAAAGCCTCGTTGATCTCGACGAGGTCGATGTCCTCGATCTCCAGGCCGGCCTTGCCGAGTGCCTTGCGGGAGGCCGGAGCGGGGCCCGTGAGCATGATCGTCGGATCGGACCCGGAGACGGCGACGGACCGGACACGGGCCCGCGGCGTGAGCCCGAACCGCTCGCCGACCTCCCGGTTCCCCACCGCGACCAGCGCCGAACCGTCCACGATCCCGGAGGAGTTCCCCGCGTGGTGGACGTGGTCGATCTCCTCGACCCAGTGGTACTTCTGGAGCGCCACCGCGTCGAAGCCGCCCATGTCCCCGATCCCGGCGAAGGACGGCTTGAGCGCGGCGAGGGAGTCGGCCGTCGTGCCGGGGCGGAGGTGCTCGTCCCGGTCGAGCACGGCGAGGCCGTTGCGGTCGCGGACCGGTACGACGGAGCGGTCGAACCGTCCCTCCTTCCACGCCTGCGCGGCCAACTCCTGGGAACGGGCGGCGTACTCGTCCACCGCGCGGCGGTCGAAGCCCTCGATGGTGGCGATGAGGTCGGCGCCGATGCCCTGCGGCACGAAACCCGTCTGGAAGCTCGTCATGGGGTCCATGTGCCAGGCCCCGCCGTCCGTCCCCATCGGGACGCGGGACATCGACTCGACGCCGCCGGCGAGGACCAGGTCCTCCCACCCGGAGGCGACCTTGGCAGCCGCGAGGTTGACCGCTTCGAGGCCGGAGGCACAGAAGCGGTTCTCCTGCACGCCGGCTACGGTCTCCGGGAGTCCGGCGGCGACCGCTGCTGTCCTGGCGATGTCGGAGCCCTGGTCGCCGACGGGGCTCACGACCCCGAGGACGAGGTCGTCGATGGCCGCCGGGTCGAGGTCGGGGAACCTTTCCCTGAGTGCGCGGATGAGGCCGGTGACGAGGTCGATCGGCTTGGTGCCGTGCAGCGCGCCGTTGGCCTTGCCGCGACCGCGCGGCGTGCGCACCGCGTCGTATACGAACGCTTCGGAGGTCACGTGGTGTCCTTTCGAGGGTGGAGCTGGTGTCGAGAGGGGATGTCGACGGGCGGCGTCCCGGGCGGGCCTATGTCAGGAGCGAGCGCCCGATGATCTCCTTCATGATCTCGGTTGTCCCTCCGTAGATGGTCTGGATACGACCGTCGACGAACGCTCTCGCCACCGGGTACTCCGCCATGTAGCCGTAACCGCCGTGGAGTTGCAGACAGCGGTCCGTCACCTTCTTCTGCAGTTCGGTCGCCCACCACTTGGCCATCGACGCGTGGACGGCGTCGAGTTCGCCCTTGTCGTGATCGACTATGCAGCGGTCGATGAACACCCTCGTGACCGCGCACTCGGTCGCCATCTCGGCTATCTCGAAGCGTATGTGTTGGAGCTTGGAGAGCGGCCTGCCGAACGCCTCGCGCTCCTTGACGTACTGCTGCGTCGTCTCCAGCAGATGCTCCGCCGCCGCCGCACCGGCCACCGCGATCCCTATGCGCTCCTGTGCGAGGTGCGTCATCAGGTGGATGAAGGCGCCGTTGACCTCGCCGAGCAGGTTCTCCTTCGGGACCTTGACGTCCTGGAAGAAGAGCTCGGCGGTGTCCTGGGCCTTCTGGCCGATCTTGTCGAGGTTGCGTCCGCGCTCGAAGCCCTCCATGCCACGTTCGACGACGAGCAGACTGAGGCCGTGCGCCCCGCCCTCGGGGGTCGTGCGGGCCACCACGATCACGAGGTCGGCGAGGATACCGTTGGAGATGAAGGTCTTGGAGCCGTTGAGCAGCCAGTGGTCGCCGCGGTCCTCGGCGGAGGTGCGGATTCCCTGGAGGTCGGAGCCGGCTCCGGGCTCGGTCATCGCGATGGCGGAGATCGTCTCGCCGCTGCAGAAGCCGGGCAGCCATCGCCGCTTCTGTTCCTCGGTGCCGAGGGTGGTCAGGTAGGGACCGACGATGTCGTTGTGGAGCGAGACGGCAAGGCCGGCGGCGCCGGAGCGGGCGAACTCCTCGCTGAGGACCGCGGCGTAGCGGAAGTCGGATTCGCCTCCGCCGCCGAACTCCTCCGGGACCGCGATACCGAGCAGGCCCTGCCGACCCGCGGCCCTCCAGACCTCCCTGGAGACCTGGCCGTCGCGCTCCCACTCGGCGTAGTGCGGTTCGACCTCCTTTTCCAAGAAGGTGCGCACGGTACGGCGGAACGCCTCGTGGTCCTCGGTGAAGAGCTGGCGCTGCATCTGCTTCCCCTCTCGGGGCTGGTTCGGCGGGACTCGCCGAAGGGCGGTCAGAGGGTCTCGTTGAGGAGCGCCGGGATCTGCCAGTCCGCGGCGACTTCTCCGGTGTGCTCGCCCGGCTCGGCCGGACGGCCGTCGGTCCCGGCCGGCGTCGCGCTGAATCGCGGGGCAGGCGCCGGCTGCACCATGCCGGCCCGTTCCACGAAGGTGCCACGGGCCTTCAGGTGCGGGTGCTCCGGCGCTTCGGTGAGGGAGAGAACCGGAGCGACGCACGCGTCGCTCGCCCCGAACACTTCGGTCCACTCCTCGCGAGTGCGCGCGGCGAACCGCTCCGCGATGGCCCGCTTCAACTCGCCCCAGCCGGCGAGGTCCTCGCGTGGAGGCACCTCGTGCTCCAGGTCGAGAAGGCGGACGAACTCGGCGTAGAACGCGGGCTCCAGAGCTCCGACCGCCATGTAGCCGCCGTCGGCTGTGCGGTAGGTGCCGTAGAACGGAGCGCCACCGTCGAGGAGGTTCGCCTCACGGCGGTCCTGCCATGCTCCGGACGCGAGCATGCCGTGCAGTATCGAGGTGAGGTGCGAGGCGCCGTCGACGATGGCTGCGTCGACCACCTGGCCCGGCCCGCCTCCTCCTTCCGCGTGGCGGAGCGCGGCGAGTACGCCGACGACCAGGTAGAGGGAGCCGCCGGCGAAGTCACCGAGCAGGTTGGCGGGGAAGGCGGGCGGGCCGTCCGCCGGTCCGCTGATGCCCAGCGCACCGGTGAGGGCGATGTATCCGATGTCGTGACCCGCACGCTCGGCCAACGGGCCGTCCTGCCCCCAACCTGTCATCCGGCCGTACACCAACAAGGGGTTGCGCCCCATGCACACCTCGGGGCCCACGCCCAGCCGTTCGGCCACGCCGGGGCGGTACCCCTCGATGAGGACGTGCGCGCGATCGACCAGCTGCAGGGCTGCTTCCCGGCCTTCGGCTGTCTTGAGGTCGACGACGACGGAGCGCTTGCCGCGGTTGGTGATGTCGTGCGGCGGGTCGATCGTGAGGGCGCCGCCACCGGGGCGGTCGATGCGCACGACGTCCGCACCGAGGTCGGCGAGGAGCATGGCCGCGAAGGGGCCCGGGCCGATACCCGCCAGCTCCACGACGCGGACACCGGCGAGCGGGCCGCCGCCCTGCTGTGCTTCTGCCATCGCCTCTCCAACTTCGCGTGCTGACGGGCCTCTTCGACCGTTACCCCTGCACTCGGCCCGGACGTGGGACGCCGAAGAGCAAGGGTGTGACACAACTGATGTAACACCGGGAATGCTAGGAACAGCGGTCCGGTTTCACAAGACCTTGCGAGCGTCGCCGCCGTACCGCTCACGCCGACGCGACCAAGAGCACCGCATCCGACCGGCGGCTGCAACCGGCGTCGCTGAAGCCGTAATCGCACTTGTCCCGCGGAAAACTGGGACTAGGTCAGTTCTCAAGGCCCGCCACGCGCCGATCCGTTCACCCGTTCGTGGTGTGGACCGGGATTCGAAGATCTGCGTAGAGTTGCTCTCGGCAACGCAGAATCACGCAACTTCACGCAGAGACCAGCCTTCGCTCCGGCAGCGCAAGTCCCCGACGAGGCGCCGCCCTTCGAGCGCACCGCACTCGAACCGACCACCCGGCCGACCGATCAGAAAAGGTGCAGCAGATGCCCGAAACGGCGTACATGCAAAGCGAGTTGACGAGTCAGCCGGCGCTGTGGCGCCGTGCCGTCGAACTCGCAAGCAAGACAGAGTCTCTCCCGCGCAGTGGTGAGCGGGTGGCCGTCGTCGGGTGCGGCACTTCCTGGTTCATGGCGCAGTCGTACGCCGCTCTCCGGGAACGCTCCGGGCAGGGCCTCACAGACGCGTTCGCGGCGTCCGAAGCGCTGCTCTCCCCTCCCCGCGGCTACGACTCCGTCCTCGCCCTCACGCGTTCCGGCACGACGACCGAGGTGCTCCGCCTCCTGGCCGAGCTCGAAGGCAGCACGCGCACGGTGACACTCGTCGGCGACACCCACTCCCCCGCCGTCGAGCACTCCGACACCGTCGTCCCCCTGCCCTTCGCCGACGAACGCTCCGTCGTCCAGACACGGTTCGCGACGACGGCGCTCGCCCTCCTCAGAGCACACCTCGGCGAGGACCTCACCGGTGCGATATCCGACGCGGAAGCCGCGCTCGAGGCATCGGTGGAGAGGCGATGGGTCGAGGCCGAGCAGTTCACCTTCCTCGGCACCGGCTGGACGGTCGGCCTCGCACATGAGGCGGCACTCAAGATGCGTGAGGCGTCGCAGAGTTGGACGGAGTCGTACCCCGCCATGGAGTACCGCCACGGCCCCGTTTCCATAGCGGCACCGGGCCGTGTCACTTGGACGTTCGGCGCGCCTCCGTCCGGGCTGGCCACCGAAGTGGCCCAGACCGGGGCGGAGTTCGTCGCGCACGAGAGGGACCCGCTCGCCGAGCTCGTCCTGGTCCAGCGGATCGCACTGGAGCGTGCCCGTGCCCGGGGTCTCGACCCGGACCTGCCTCGCAACCTCACCCGCTCCGTCCGGCTCGAAGAAGGCTGAGCCTCTACCGGGCGGGGCTCTCACCCCGGACCACCGCTGCACACCGCGCCCGAACGTCCGCCCTCACCACGGGAAGCCGAGAACCATGCCGCTCGTCACCACCGCCTCCATCGTCGACGCCGCCCGCACGGCGAACGCCGGCGCCCTCGCCTTCAACGTCCTCCATCTGGAGACGGCGGAAGCGCTGGTCACCGCCGCCGAACGCAGCGAGCTTCCCGTGATCTTGCAGATCAGCGAGAACTGCGCGCGGTACCACGGCAGTCTGCGCCCTCTCACCCTCGCCTGCCTCGCGCTCGCGGAGGAGTCGACGGCTCGGGTGTCCGTCCATCTCGACCACCTCACGGACCCCGAACTGCTGCGGCAGGGCGTGGCGGCCGGAGCGGTCTCGGCGATGGTCGACGCCTCGGCCCTGCCGTACGCGGAGAACGTTGCGCAGACGGCCGAGCTCACTCGGTGGTGTCACTCGCGAGGCGTGCACGTCGAGGCCGAACTCGGGGAGGTGGGTGGCAAGGACGGTGTACACGCCCCCGGGGCGCGCACAGAGCCGACAGAGGCGCACGCCTTCGTCGAGGCCACTGGTGTGGACGCGCTCGCCGTAGCGGTCGGCTCCTCGCACGCGATGCTGGAGCGCACCGCCGTCCTCGACAGAGCGCTGATACAGCGCCTTCGGGGCGAGTTGGACGTCCCGCTGGTCCTCCACGGGTCGTCGGGGGTTTCGGACGAAGAACTCCGTGCAGCGATAGCCGCCGGTCTAACCAAGATCAACATATCGACCCACCTGGTCTCCGTCTTCACCCGCTCGGTACGCGACACACTCACCGCCTCGCCCGAGCTCGTCGACTCGCGAAAGTACGTCGCACCCGCACGCGCCGCAGTGGCCGACGAGGCCGAGCGCCTGCTCCGCCTCCTCGGCGCGCCCCAGTCCGTCTCCGACGAAACAGAGACACACGAGAGGAGGGCGACCGAAGGCGGCGCGAAGTGAAGCGCCACGAACGACTCAACACTCTGCTCGACATCCTGGGCGAGAAGGGCGGTCTGGAGGTGGAGGAGGCCGCAGGGATTCTCGGTGTCTCGGCCGCCACGGCCCGGAGGGACATGGACGCCCTCGCCGAGCAGCAACTGCTCATCCGCACGAGAGGCGGTGCCGTACCCGGTCACGTCAACTACGACCTGCCGGTCCGGTACCGGCAGGGGGCCCGAGCAGAGGGACGCGCCGCAGTGGCGCGTGCTGCGGCCGGCATGGTCTCTTCCGGCTCGGTCGTCGGCCTCAGCGGCGGTACCACGACGACGGAGGTCGCGCGAGCGCTCGCCCGTCGCCCCGAGTTCGGCGAGACAGGAACGGAACCGAGCCTCACCGTCGTCACCAACGCCCTGAACATCGCCAACGAGTTGGCCATACGTCCGCAGATCAAGACCGTCGTCACCGGAGGGGTTGCCCATGCCCGTTCCTTCGAGCTCTCCGGCACCTTCGCCGAGGCGGTTCTCGGCCGGCTGCACCTGGACATCGCGTTCATCGGCGTCAACGGCATCACCCCCACCGAAGGCGCAACCGTGCACAACGAAGAGGAGGCATCCGTCAATGCGCTCATGGCCCGCCGCGCACAACGGGCCTTCGTCGTGGCGGACGCCTCCAAGATCGGCACACGGTGCTTCGCACGGATCGGCGGCAGCGAACTCTTCGACGGGTTCCTCACCGACTCGTCGTCCCCTTCCGAGGCCGTCGCGGAGTTCGACCGCTCATCGTTGGCGGTCACGGTCTGCGGCGCCGAGAAGGAGGCCGACGCCTGACCGAAGAGCACCGGCGACGGAGCGCGGTATCGCCACCACCTGTCCCCGTCCTGCCCCGTCGTGTCGAGGCCCGGCAGCATCGTCTCTGCGAGGCGTGACGATTCGGCGATACGGTTCCCGAACTCCTGGAGCGCGGGAAGGCGGGCATCCCCCAGTGCGCTCCCGAACCCACGTAGCTCTCGACGCCTCGTACTTTCGCAAGCTGACTCTGCCCGGACCGACCGCAAACCGGGCATCACGCACCGGTTCTCGGACCGTGTTCCCGCCCGAACAGGGAAAGGCATCAGGAGACCGGCCATGCACCCGCACTCGAACTCTCGCAGTCCCACCCACGCTGCGACGACGGCCAACCTCCCGGTAGGCGCCGGACAAGCGTGGTCCGCGCTCGGAGGACGCCCGGACCTGCTTCCGCGCCTAGCACACTGTCGGCGCTCCGGCCTGCTGCCCTCCGTACTACCGGTGCAGGAGCTGGCTACCGGCTCCGTCGCCGCATGTTCCCTGGCGGCGGCCGAGTTCACGGACGTGCGCTCGCCCGGGTCCCGCGCTTCCTGCGCGACGGTGGACGACGCGGCAGTGGCGTCCGCGTTCGCGAGCGACAGGCACCTCCGTGTCGACGGCCGCGCGGTGACGGCCTTCGCCGCCCTGTCGCGGTTCTGGCCGACGGCTGACGGTTGGGTCCGGACTCACGCCAACTACCCGCACCACCGGACACGTCTGCTCCAGGCACTCGAGCTCGCGCCCGAGTCGCCTCTCGGGACGAGAGCCGAGGAGCAGGCCGTGGTCGAGCGGCTCGGTGCCGAGATCGCCCGGCGGACGGCGGCGGAAGTCGAGGAGACGGTCTGCGCCGGTGGCGGCCTCGCCTTCGCTCTGCGCTCGCCGGGGGCGTGGTCGCAGCATCCGCAGCGGATCGCCGAGTCGGCTCGCCCGCTGGTGCGCACCGCCCGCCTCGACGAAGAGCCGCCGCCGGCGCTCGGCCGGGCCGTGGCTGCCGGCCCCCTCGACGGTCTGCGGGTCCTCGACCTCACCCGCGTCGTCGCCGGTCCCGTCGCCACCCGGACACTCGGCGCGCTCGGCGCCGACGTCCTCCGACTCGACCCGCCGCACCTGCCCGAACTCCCGGACACCTGGGCGGACACGGGTTTCGGCAAGCGCTCCGCAACCTTGGATCTCGCCGGAAGGGAAGGCCGAAGCGCTCTGGAGCGCCTGCTCGCCGAGGCGCACGTCGTGCTGACCGCTTACCGTCCCGGAGCCCTCGACCGCTTCGGGTTGGCGCCGGAAGCCCTCGCCACGCGCAGGCCGGGAGTGCTCGTCGGCCGGCTCTGCGCGTGGGGCGAGTCGGGCCCATGGCGACACAGGCGCGGTTTCGACAGCCTCGTCCAGACAGCGACGGGTATCGCTTCCCTCGAGGCCACCCCCGAGGGCACCCCTGGCGCCCTGCCGGTGCAGGCGCTCGACCACGCCACCGGCTATCTCCTGGCGGCAGCCGTCCTGCGCGCACTCACCGACCAACGCACCGGCCTGCCCGGCTCCAGAGTCATCGACCTGTCACTCGCCCGCACTGCCGCCTGGCTCACCGACGAACTACCCCACGAGGCACGGCCGATCGACGGCCCCGACGACGAGTCCGCTCCGGTCATCCGCGAAACGGACAGTCCGCTCGGCCGCCTCCGCTACGTGCCTCCACCGGTCGCCCAGCACCGTCCGGGCCCGCAGTGCCCCGAACCCACCACGGACTGGCCCCAGCCTCCTTCCCTCTTCGGGACCGACCCCTGCGAATGGAGGAGCCTCGCCTAGAACTTGTCCGCCCGACCATTGACGGCATCGTGTGCTGGTCGTTGAGGTTCCCGGGCAGGGAGGACGGACGCCGAGCCGGTCGTCCCCACTACGTAGTGCGGGGGTTGGCCGCTGGTGGGCACACAGGCAGGCGATCGACCCTCGGGGAGTATCCGAACGGACATCAGCGGTAGCCGCTGAGGTGGCACGCTCGTCGCCGAGCGGGCTCGGTCTCCGTACGCGGACAGGGAACTTCACCGTTCTGAAGGGCGGCGAAGTCGGTGTGTGCTGCTTCGACGGCTTCGGGGTAGGCCTCGCGTTTGGCGTGCTCGGCGAGTGCCGGGCAGACGCTGAGCACCGAGGGATCCCGTTCCTTGCGCTTGCCGGTCGGGATGGCCGGGTCGGGCTCGATCCGCTCGACGGACTCTCCGTTCGCCCTCCTCCGCGGCGCAGGCGTCGTGCCAGCCGTCGTGGTCTCAGGAGGTGACCTGCGAGGCGGTTGCGGCGATTTCACCGACGTCCGAGCCGGCCAAGCCGAGGTTATGCCCCGTACTGCTTTTCGTCTCCCGGCAGTTGGCTCCCCGTTCCTTTCTCCCATGAGGTCCTGCTCCCTCCGCCTCCCCGTCGCCGGGTCGCACCGGCTTCCGCTCCACGCCGACGCCTCCCCACACCGCGAGCCCGGTGACGACTATCCGCGGCGCCCCGGGCTCGCCCGGGCCCACGGCGCCGGCGTCGAAGCCGCCCATGACACCGACACCCGTGACGTCCACCTCGACGTCCGGGCCGACCGTGACCTGGATGCCGCCGCAGAAGGCGAAGCAGCGGATCTTGACGTCACTGCCCTCGAACCGCGCCTCACGCAGGTCGAGTTGGCCGCCGCCCAGCAGCGCGACGCCGGTGAAGAGCCGGGGCACCGTCCAGGCCCGCCGGCGCACGAAGCCACCGAAGAAGCCGAGCCCCCATCGGGAACTCGGCTCGCCACCTATCCGGCTCGCCCAGCGCCGGCGCGTATCCGCGCTCTTCGGAATGCCGCTCGCCTCGTGTGCGTCCGTGGGAACGACCTCGCGCCCCGCGCGTGCGACCCCCGCGGGGAGGTCGCGGACGAGCCGTTCGAGTTCCCGGTCGGTGCGAGCGCCGTAGGCGCTGTCGAGACGCTCCTCGAACTCCTCCATGGTCAGGCGCCCTTCGGCCAGCGCCTGCCGGAGTACTTCCGCGGCCTCTTCCCGCTCGGTGTCCGAGGCCCGCATGCCGGGCGTCTCCTCTGTCATGCACTCAGCCTACGTGCGAAGCCCGCCCCCTACACGGCATCACGGCGACGCCAACGCGGCCGCGAGACACACGAGTTGGACTTCACCCCCGCAACAGCCACTCACCGCCGAGGACGAGCAGGAATCCGAGCCCGAGCACACCCGTCGCCACCCGCGTCCTGCCGCGCCTGCTGAGTCCGATCGCGGCCCCGGAGAGTATGAGCGCGATGCCGTAGAAACCGACGGTCAGCACGGAGGGCGCGCTCCCCAGCCGGACGACGAGCGCGACCGCGACCGCGAGCATGACCACCGCGGAGAGGAGTATCCGTACGCGGCGCGCCTGCCGCGGGGTCAGTCGGCGCGGCGGGGCTTCGGAGGCCGGCGCGTCGCCGTCCGGCTCGTCGAGGGGTTCGACGTCGTCGCTCGGCGTCGCTGGTCCGTCCGTGGGAGCTGTCGAGTTGGGTTCGGGCATGCCCGGGAGCGTATCTGCCCGGCGGTCACTCTGCGCTGCCGCCCGCCCACTTACGGAGGGACGAACGGCTCTCGAAATGCGCGAGGTTGGTGTCGAGGGGCTTGTCCGTGTACTGGTGGAAACGCCAGGGGTGTTCGATCCCCGGCTTCCCCGGCTTGCCGTTGTAGTGCGCGATCCAGAGGCCGTCACCGGCGAAGGACGTGGTGTCGCGGTTGAGCCAGAAGTCGGTGTTGCAGTACAGGAGCACCTTGTGGTCGGGACGCTTCTTCTGCACGTACTTGATCCACTTGTCCTTGCTCGCGTTGCTGACGCCGGAGTCCTCCCAGTCGAGGACGAGCATGTCCCCGGCGACGAGGTTGATCTTCGAGAGGAAGTAGTCGGCCTGCTCGGTGACGTTCCCCGCGCGACCGAAGTGGTAGAAGCCCGTGACGAGCCCCGCGTCCCTCGCCGTCTTGCGCTGGTCGACCCATTTCGGGTTGGTGTAGCTGCGACCCTCCGTGATCTTGATGAAGACGAAGTCCATGCCCTCGGTGTCGTACTTCTCCGACTGGTACGAGGAGACGTCGATCCCCTTGATCATGTGATGGCCCCTTCCGTAGCCATGTGCGTCCTGCCCCCGTCGGATACCCGCCGCGGAGGGCTCCGTACCGCCTGCCGGAACCGAACATCGGGTCCAGGAACCGCCGTTCGACCCCGGAACCGGAAGCCGCGCGACAGCCGCCTCGCGCTGCCCGGCACAATCGACCATCGAACACGGAACCGCCGAGTCACCTCAGGGAGCACCATGGCACGCCGGGACTTCACGATAGAGATCGACGGCGCGACCGCGGCGCACGCCGACGCCTGGACGGACGGCGCCCGTTTCATGGTCCTGCCGGCGGGCGAGCACCGCGCGGAACACACCTCGGCACGTATCCGCCTGCACTTCCCCGACGGCGACTCGGCCGCCGCGCCCCGCAGCGAGTCCGCGTCCGAGGCACCCGCCTCGGAGGTGACCGTGGCCGAAGTCGAGGACCGCATGCGGAGGTTGAGCGAGAGCAGCACCCTCCCTCCGCACCTGGAGTTCGACGCCCCCGACGGCTCCCCTCTCTGCTCCGTCCGCCCCGAGCAGCCCCCCGCCGACCGGGCGCCCGAGCACTTCACCGTTCTGGAGCCGGACGGCACCGTGCTGTGCACGCTCAGCCGCCACGGACCGCGCCGCCCGCACCGTCCGTACTGGCGCATCGCCTTCCCCGACGGACGTCCCGCGCTCACCGGTCACAAGGGGACCCTCCCCGGCTGGTGCGCGTTCGCGCTGCTCTCCCCGTTCTGGCTGCTTCTCTTCCTGCTGTCGCTCCTCGTGGGCCTGTTGACGTTCGACGACAGTCTCGGGATCAGCGTCTGGGGCACGCCGAGCCGAACCGTCTGGCGCAGCCGCGACGGCGCGGCACGCCGCCCCGCGCTCATCTACCGCTACCAGCAGACGAGTTACCGCTGGGACGACGACCGCCTGGATCATCGCGTCGCCTACGCACAGGCCGCCGTCCACCATCTCGCCGCCCTGCGCGGCTGAAAGCCCTGCGCAGCACGGCGGCTCGGCGTGCCGTGGTGACGCGAGGCGGTACGGTCGGCAGTCGGGCGGTCGAAGCGCCGCCCGGCGGTACCAAGTCCGCATATCCACGCGCCCGGACTGCGCGGGCGAGAGAAAGGTGTCCACCATGGCGACGACGCGCAACGCGCACACCGTCTGGACCGGCAACCTGACGGAGGGTTCCGGTGTCGTCTCGCTCGACTCCTCAGGTCTCGGCGAGTACCAGGTCTCCTGGCCCTCGCGTGCCGAGGAGCCGAACGGCAAGACGAGCCCCGAGGAGATGATCGCGGCGGCGCACTCCTCCTGCTTCTCCATGGCGCTCTCCAACGGCCTCAACAGCGCGGGCACCCCGCCCACGAAGCTGACCACGCACGCGGCGGTGACCCTCAAGCCGGGCACCGGCATCACCGGTATCCACCTCTCCGTCGAGGGCGAGGTGCCGGGGATCGACGAGGACGCCTTCCTTCGGGCGGCCGAGGAGGCGAAGGCGAACTGCCCGGTGAGCCAGGCGCTGGCGGGGACGACGATCACGCACACGGCGAAGCTCGCCTGAGTCGGCCGGCTCGACCGAGCCGCGGGGGCGTCCGGTTTCCGGGCGCCCCCGCGGCGTGCGGGCGACCGGCCGGGTGTACTTCGCGCAGGCGCCGGGCGCGCCGCCGACGCCCGCCTCGTGGGGCGTGGCAGCACAGAGACATGACGTCTGATAAGCATACAAGTCCGGTGGACCGGCGGCGTCTGGTGCGAAGCGTGCTCGGCATCGGCCTCGGCGCCGCGGCCCTCGGCAGCACGGTCGGACGCGCGGTCCTCGGCTCCGACGAGACATCGACGCAGGGCGGTCCAGCCGCCCCCGACGCGGCCAGGGCCCCCGCCGATCCGAAGGCCCCGAGCACCGCGTCGCCCGACGGCGGTCAGTCGCCGTACCGACTGCGCCCCATCGAGGGCGAGACCTCGCGCGGCGCGCCCACCGTCCACCCCCAGGTACGCACGCACGCGCAGTACTCGCTCTCGGCCAAGGGCCGCCGGGTGGCGCTCACCTTCGACGACGGGCCCGACCCGCGGTACACCCCGCAGATCCTGGAGACGCTCCGCCGCCACGGGACGAGGGCGGTCTTCTTCGTGATCGGAGAGACCGCCGAGCAGTTCCCCGACGTGCTCCGCTCGGTCGCCCGCGAGGGCCACCTCGTCGCCAACCACACCTGGAACCACCGGCAGCTCACCGCGATCCCGGTCGCCGAGGCCCGCCGCGAGCTGGAACGCACGAGCGAGCTGATCGCGCGGACGGTCGGCACCCCGCCCACCTGGGCGCGGGCACCGTACGGCGACTGGAACGGGCCGACGCTGCGGATCTGCGCCGAGCTCGGCATGGAGCCGCTCGGCTGGTCCCTCGACACCCAGGACTGGTCGATGCCGGGGAGCGAGCAGATCATCAACTCCGTGATGAAGGATGTCGCCCCTGGAACGATCGTTCTCCAACACGACGGCGGCGGCGACCGTTCCCAGAGCGCAGCCGCGCTCTCCGCCTACCTGCCGCAGCTCCTCGCCGCCGGATACACGCCGGCTCTCCCCTGACGGCCATGCGACGCGGCGCGCAGGCAACCGGCTCACCGGGCGCCACGGCCGTACGCTCGGTACACCTCCGCACCCTCGCACCCGGAGCGTGACATGCCCGAACTGCCCGAAATCGAGGCCCTGCGAGGCTTTCTGGAGGGAAGAGCGACGGGGCACACCGTGGAGCGCGTGCTGCCCGTGGCAGTGAGCGTGCTCAAGACGTACGACCCGCCGCCGAGCGCCCTGCGCGGTCGCGTCGTCGAGGGTGCGGCGCGGCACGGCAAGTTCCTCGATCTGAGGATGCGGCAGCCGGGCGGGGGCGAGGAGTTGCACCTCGTCGTGCACCTCGCGCGCGCCGGGTGGCTCCGGTGGCGCGAGACGCTGCCCGAGGCGCCGCCGCGTCCCGGCAAGGGGCCGTTGGCGCTGCGCGTACAGCTCGACGGGGAGGGACGCCCCGGCTTCGACATCACGGAGGCCGGGACGCAGAAGCGGCTGGCCGTCCATGTCGTCGGGGACCCGGCCGAGGTCCCCGGTGTCGCACGGCTCGGCCCCGATCCGCTCGCGCCCGACTTCGCGCGGGAGGACTTCGCGGCGCTGCTGCGCGGCCAACGCCACCGGATCAAGGGCCTCTTGCGCGACCAGTCCTTCCTCGCCGGCATCGGGAACGCGTATTCGGACGAGATCCTGCACGCGGCGAAGACGTCCCCCTTCAAGCTCGCCTCGCAGCTCACGGAGGAGGAGGTCGGCCGGCTCCACGACGCGACGCAGGAGATCCTGCGGGAGGCCGTGGAGCGCGCCCGTGCACTCCCCGCCGACGAGCTCAAGGCAGGCAAGCGCATGGGGATGCGGGTGCACGGCCGCACCGGCGAGCAATGCCCGGTCTGCGGTGACACGATCCGCGAGGTGTCGTTCGCCGACTCCTCGCTCCAGTACTGCCCGACGTGCCAGACCGGCGGTAAGCCGCTCGCCGACCGGCGGATGTCGAGGCTCCTCAAGTGAGACCCGGGCGACGGCCGTTGCAGGGCACGCGGACGCGCACACGAGCCCGCCCGGTGACGCGGTCCCACCGTGCGACGCCGCGTCACCGGGCCGACCAGCGTGGGTCTCACACCTCTCGGAAGACCGCCACGACGTTCTGGCCTCCGAAGCCGAACGCGTTGACCACGCCCGTGCGGACGTGTGCCTTGCGCGCGGTGTTGGGGACGTAGTCGAGGTCGCACTCGGGGTCGGGGGTGCCGAGGTTGACCGTGGGCGGCACCACGCCGTCGCGGATGGCGAGCGCCGTGACCATCGAGGAGAGGGCGCCCGCAGCGCCGATCATGTGGCCGACCATCGACTTCGGCGCGCTGACGAGGAGACCGTCGGCCGCCTCGCCGTAGACCGCGCGGATCGCGCGCGTCTCCAGGCGGTCGTTGATCCGGGTGGCCGTGCCGTGCGCGCAGATGTAGTCGACCTCGGAGGGGACGACGTGCGCGTTGGCGAGGGCTCTTCGCATCGCCGCCTCGGCGAAGGTGCCCTGCGGGTCCGGGGCGCTGACGTGGAAGGCGTCGGAGGTGAGGGCGCCGCCCGCGACTTCCATGTAGGGGGCGGCACCGCGGGCCTCCGCGTGCTCGGCCGACTCCACGACGAGGACGACGGCGCCCTCGCCGAAGACGAAGCCGTCGCGCTCGGCGTCGAAGGGCTTGCTGGCGTGCTCGGGATCGTCGTTGTTGGCGGAGAGGGCGCCCATGTTGCTGAGCCCGGCGAACATCACCCGGGTGAGGGCGGAGTCGGTGCCGCCCGCTATTACGACGTCGGCCTCTCCCGCGAGGATCGTGCGCCGCGCCTCCAGCAGGGCGTGGACGCCGCTGGCGCAGGCGAGCGCCGAGGCGTTGACGGGGCCGTGCACGCCGAGGTCGATGGCGACCTCGCACGCCGGCATGTTGGGGATCACCGAGGAGACGAAGTACGGGCTCACCCGGCGGGGTTCGGTGTGCATGGTGTCCGTCGCGGCCTCGATGCCGGGGAAGCCGGCGACGGCGTTGTTGATCTGCACGCCGATCCGGCCCTCGGGGTCCTCCACGTCCGTGAGCCCCGCGTCCTGTGCGGCCTCGCGGGCCGCGGCCACCGCGTACTGCGAGAAGCGCTCGGAGCGGCGCACCCGCTTGCGGTCGAGGTAGGCGGCGGGGTCGAAGTCCTTCACCTCGGCCGCGATGCGGGTGGGCAGCCCCGTCGGGTCGAACCGCGTGATCCGGGCGACGCCGGAGCGGCCCTCGCGGAGCGCCTCCCAGCTGCTCTCCCGGTCGTTTCCGACCGGCGTCACGGCGCCGATCCCGGTCACCACTGCTTGTCGGGACACTTGCTGCTTTCTCCTTGTGGTTCCGGCACTCGGCGGTGCCGTGGGTGGGACGGTCCGGCGGGCTTCAGCCGGACGGCACCGGCTCGGCGGCGGCGAGCCGGTGTGCTGCGCGCAGCG
>NZ_AJTQ01000179.1 GCF_000262345.1 Streptomyces xiaopingdaonensis
CCGTGAGGCCCGCGGCGTCGGCGGCGCCGCCGACGACCTCGTAGGGGACGCCGGCCGCCCGGAGCGCCGGGAGCGGGCTGCGCTCCCGCTCCTGTCCGAGCGCGGTGACGACCGTGTCGGCCGGGACGAGCCGCCTGGTGCCCTCCGCGTCGGTGAGCAGTACCCCGTCGGGGTTCACCTCGTGGTACGTGACGCCGGTGAGCAACTCGACGCCGCGTGAGCGGAGTTCGCCCACCACGGCCCAGCGGGTGCTCGGGCCCATGCCGGCGCCGATCCGCCTGCCGCGCCGGGCGATGGTGACGCTCCGCGACGCCGGTTCCGGCCGCGGCCCGTCGGCGAGTCCGTGCGCGGTGAAGAACTCCTCGGCGGTGGGCGGCCGCTGCGGCGAGGTGAGCCAGTGGGCGAGGTCGACGGCGATGCCTCCGCCGCCGAGGACGAGCACCCGCTCGCCGAGCTCCTCGGGCGCCGCGAACGCCTCGGCGTAGGTGAGGAGTCGGGCCCGCGCCCACCCGGGGAGCGTGGGGAGCCGCGGGGTGACGCCGGTGGCGAGTACGGCGCCGTCGAAGCCGCGCAGCAGGGGTGCGTCGCCGAGGCCGATTCGGCGGCGCAGGTGGAGGCGGACGCCGAGGCGGGCGAGTTCGGCCTCCCAGGTGCGGATCGCGGTGCCGAAGTCCTCCTTGCCGGGGACGCGTCGGGCGAGGGTGAACTGCCCCCCGGCCTCGGCCGCCGCCTCGAAGACCTCGACGCGATGGCCGAGCGCGGCGAGCGCGCGGGCCGCCTCCAGCCCGGCGGGGCCCGCGCCGACGACGGCGAAGCGGCGCGGAGCCGGGGACAAGCGCTCGGGGAAGTCGAGTTCGTGGCCGGCTCGCGGGTTGACGAGGCAGGAGACGCGCTCGGTGCCGAAGGAGCGGTCGATGCACGCCTCGTTGCAGCCGAGGCAGGGGACGACGAACTCGGTGCGGCCCGCACGGGACTTGGCGACGATCTGCGGGTCGGCGAGGAAAGGACGGGCCATGGAGACGAAGTCGAGGCCGCCGCGCGCCAACTCCTCTGCCTGCTCCAGGCGGTTGACGCGGTTCGAGGCGATTACGGGTACCCGCCCGTGTCCCGCGGCGTGGAGCGCCTTGCGCACCGACTCGGCGTACCGCGCCCAGGCGCCGGGCGGGACGACCGCCTGCACGGTGGGCACGCGCGACTCGTGCCACCCGACGCCCACGTCGACGGCGTCGGCCCCGTGCTCGGCGAGCGCCACGCAGAACGCCTCCGCCTCCTCCTGCGGGGTGCCGCCCTCGACGAGGTCGGCGCCCGAAGTCCGGTACAGCACGGGAAAGTCGGCCCCGACCGCGTCGCGCACGGCGTCGAGGACCTCCAGCGGGAAGCGGCGGCGGCGCTCGGCGTCGCCGCCCCAGGCGTCGGTGCGGCGGTTGGTGAACGGCGCGAGGAACTGGTTGAGGAGGTATCCCTCGGAGCCCATGAGTTCGACGGCGTCGAAGCCGAGCTCCCGGGCCCGGCGCGCGCCCGAGGCGAAGTCGGCTGCCGTGGAGGCGAGTTCCGGCGGCGTCATGGCGCGCGGTGTGGTGCCGGAGAACCTGCTGTGGACGGCGGAGGGGGCGAGCGGGGTGCGGCCGTCGAGGAGCGCGTAGCGGCCCGCGTGGAAGAGCTGGAGCGCGATGCGGCCGCCCTCGCGGTGGACGGCGGCGGCGACGCGGGCGAGCGCGTCGCCGTGGGCGGGGTTGTTGACGAGGCTGTAGCCGGGGCCTCCTGCGCCCGTCTCGTTGACGGCGCTGCCTCCCGTGACGAGGAGGCCGGCGCCGCCGCGGGCGCGTTCGGCGTAGAAGGCGGCGAGCGCTGCCCCGCCGTCGTCGAGGGCCTCCAGGTTGAGGTGCATCGCGCCCATCACGACGCGGTTGGCGAGGGGGAGCGTCCCGATCGTGCCGGGGCGCAGGACGTGTGGGTACACGGAGACTCCTCGGTCTGTCCTGCCTGCGGGGACGCGCGGCCCCGGTCGTCGGGGCCGCGCGGTCCTTCACTCGCTGCGGTGCGGCCTCGGCGGCAACTGGAGCTCGGGCCCTGCATCGGCGAAGAACGGCGGCGCGACGGCGCTGAGGCCGCCGTCGACGACGAGCGTCTGCCCCGTGATGTACTCCGACTCGGGGCCCAGCAGGAAGGCGAGCGTGTCGGCGACCTCCTGGACGGTGCCGGCGCGGCGCTTGGGGATGCGGTCGAGGACGGTCTCCATGGAGGGCATCCCCGGGACTCCGTAGAAGAAGTCCAGCGAGTCCGACTCGATGAGCCCGCCGTTGACGGCGTTGACGTTGACGCCGTACGGCGCGAACTCCAGGGCCATGTAGCGGACCCACGCCTCGATCGCGGCCTTCATCGCGCCGAGCGTCGCGTACGTCGGGTAGGCGCGGACGCTGCCGTAGGAGGAGAGCGCCACGATGCGTCCGCCGTCGTCCATGAGCGTCAGCGCCTGCTGTGCGCCGAGGACGAAGGGGCGGAGGTTCATCGCGTAGGAACGGTCGAGGTGATGGGGCTTGAGGTCGACGATGTTCTTGAAGGCGCTCGCCGCCGCGTTGTTGACGTACCAGTCGAGGCGGCCGCAGCGGCGGGCGACCTCGTCGAAGAGCGCCTCGATGCCCTCCTCGGTCTCCACGTCCGCCTGCACGGTGAAGCCGCTGCCGCCCGCCGCCTCGATGTCGGAGACGGTCTTCTCGGCGAGGTCGTTGTTCCTCTTGTAGTTGACGGCGATCGTCGCGCCGTGCCGCCGGGCGAGGGTGAGCGCGAGCTGCCTGCCGATGCCGCGCGAGGCGCCGGTGATCAGCGCGACCTTCGTCCTCGCCGCGGTTGCTCCGCTGTCGGGTGTCGGTGTCACTTCGCCCCTCCCTGCGCCGTCGCCGCGTCGGCCGGCTGCGTACGCAGACGGGTCAGCTCGCGGAAGACGACGGTCTTCTGGATCTCGTTGGTGCCTTCTTCGAAGCGCTGTGCGCGTGCGTCCCGGTAGACCCGCTCGATCGGGCTGGTCTTCCAGTAGCCCAGACCACCGTGCACCTGGAGGGCGTTGTCGGTGACCCGGGTGAGCATGGAGACGGCGGTCATCTTCGCCATGGAGGAGAGCATCGAGGCGTCGTCGCCGCCCTCCTCGAACCTGCGTGCCGCGTGGAGGACGAGGTGCTTCGCCGCCTCGATGTCCGCGGCGTTCTCGGCGAGCATGAACTGCACGGCCTGGCGGCGGCTGAGCGCCTTGCCGAAGGAGACGCGCCGCTCGGCGTAGTCGAGCGCCAGCTCCTGTGCGCGTTGGGCGAGTCCGACGCAGCTCATCCCGACGGAGATGCGCGAGGGGGTGAGGAATCCGCCGAGCGCGACGTCGAGGCCCTCGCCCTCCCTGCCGAGCCGGTGGGCGACGGGCACGGGGGTGCGGTCGAAGCGGATCTCGGCGTGGTCGGTCCCGGTGACGCCCATCGTCCGGGAGGTGTCCTCGGCGTGGACGCCCTCCGCGTGCCGCGGGACGAGCAGCGCGACCGTGCCCTCGTGGCCCGTGGTGCCGTCGACGCGGGCGGCGAGCAGGTAGTAGTCGCAGCGGACGCCGAAGGTGATGAGGTGCTTGTGTCCGGTGAGGTAGTAGGTGTCGCCCTCGCGGACCACCGTCGAGGTGATGTCGGCGCCCGTGCCGTTGCCGGGTTCGGTGAGCGTGAACGCGATCTTGATGTCGCCCGAGATCGCCGGCAGGACGAACTTCTTGCGCTGCTCCTCGTCGGCGAAGGGGTCCATGGCCCGCCAGATCCCGTTGACGACGTGCACGATCATCCGCGTCGAGCCGTGCGAGCGGGAGAAGACCTCCATCAGCTCCATCCACTGCGGGAAGGTGAGCCCGAACCCGCCGTACTCGACGGGCGCGGCCATCCGCAGGAAGCCGTGCCCGCGCAGCTCGGCCCAGAGCTCCTCCGGTACCTCGCCGGTCGTCTCGATCCGCTCGGCCCACTCCTCCCCGGGTCCCGTCACCCAGGCGGCCACCCGGTCCTTGAGTGCGGCGAACTCCGCCTCGGTCACCGGCTGTTCTGCTCGGGTCGTGTCGGTCACTTGCTTCCCTCCTCGCGCTGCGGCCGCAGGGCGCGTGCCCGCTCCCGCAGCAGGAACTTCTGGATCTTCCCCACCTCGTTGCGCGGCAGCGCCCCGGCCACCGGCTCCAGGCGCTCCGGCCAGTACTGCTTGGCGACCTGGTGGGAGTCGAGGTACTTCTGCATCTGCGCGAAATCCAGCCCGGCGCCGTCCTCCAGCACCACGAAGGCGCAGGCGCGTTCGCCGAGCCTGTCGTCCGGCATGGCAACGATCGCGACGTCGCCGACGGACGGGTGGTCGTGGAGGAGCTGCTCCACCTCGGCGACCGGGATCTTCTCACCGCCGCGGTTGACGACGTCCTTGACCCGCCCCGTGATGCGCAGGAACCCGGCGGCGTCGATCGTGGCGAGGTCGCCCGTGCGGTACCAGCCGTCGTCGGTGAACGCCTCGGCCGTGACGTCGGGACGCTCCAGGTAGCCGTCGAAGACGGTCGGCGAAAGGATCTCGAAGTTCCCCTCGGTGCCGGCGGGGAGCTCGGAGCCGCGGTCGTCGGTGACGCGGAGGCGTACGCCGGTGAGGGCGCGGCCGTCGGTGCCCCAGCGCTGCGCCGGCTCGTCGCCGGGTGCGGCGAGGGCGGCGAGGCAGGTCTCGGTGGAGCCGAAGGCGCCGAGGACCGTGGTGCCGAGTACGCGCCCCGCGCGCTCTGCGAGGCCGCGCGGGACGGTCGCACCGGTTGCGACGAAGAGCCGGAGGCTCTGCGGGGACCGTTCGCCTTCCTCCACGGTGCGGACGAGGTCCATGAGGAACGGCGTCGCCGCCTGGACGAAGGTGGCGCGGTGCCTGCGCAGCGAGTCGAGGGCGAGCCGCGGCGACCATTCGGCCTGCACGATCTGCGGTACGCCGAGGACGAGCGCGAGCCACATGCCGTAGAGGAACCCCGTCTGGTGGGCGAGCGGCGAGGGGACCCAGACGGTGTCCTGCCCGGTGAGCCCGAGGTGCTTGATCTCCATCGACACGGCCCGCGTGAGGGCGTCGCCGCGCTGGAGGACGCCCTTCGGCTCGCCCGTGGTGCCCGAGGTGAAGAGGAGCTGGCCGATGTCGTCCGGGCGCGGTGTGATCGCGTCGAGTGCCGTGCGGTCGGCGGGCGTTGCGGCGAGGGCGCTTTCCCAGTCGTGCCATTCGATGTCGGCCGCGGCGCCGGCGACGTGCGGCAGCTCCGCCTGCCCGCCGTGCTGCGGCAGTACGACGACGTGGCCGAGGCGCCCGGTCTCCGCCGACTCGCCCACCATGGAGGCGACTTCGGCCGCGTGGCGGCGTCCCTTGAACTCGTCGGGGACGAGGAGCACCCGGGCGCGGGAGCGGCGGAGGGTGAACGCCGTCTCGCGCGAGCGGAAGATCGGCATGATCGGGCAGCAGGTGGCGCGGACCCGGAGGCAGGCGAGCGCGATGGCGGTGAACTCGGCGGTGTTGGGGAGTTGGAAGGCGACGGCCTCGCCCGGCTGGACACCGAGGCGGAGCAGGAGCCGGGCGATCAGGTCGCTGCGGTCGCGGAGTTCGGACCAGCTCAGCCGGTGCGAGCCGGCTTCTCGTACGTCGACGACGGCCGTCTCGTCGGGCCGCTCGACGGCGCGGCGCTCGACCCACTCGGGGAGGGTGAGACGGGCGGCCTCTTCGGGGCGCGAGGTGTCGGGGGCCGACTTCGCCGCGGGGCGGCCGCCCTCGACGGACATGGGGATGCCGAGGGTGTTCATCGACTCGAGGAACGTCGGGTAAGAGATGCGGTACGCGTGCGGATAAGTGAGCGTGGAGCTGCCCGCCGCGCGGGAGGCAGCGACCGCGAGGGACATCAGCACGCGGTGGTCGTTGAAGGAGGAGAGCTTGGCTCCGACGAGCCTGCGGGCGCCGCCCGCGATCCGCAGCGTCTCCCCTGCCAGCTCCAACTGCCCTCCCATGGAGTTGAGCTGGAGCATCGCTGCCGCGCGGTCCGACTCCTTGAGGCGGGTGTGCGCGACATGCCGGAAGACCGACTCGCCCTGCGCGAAGGTGGCCAGGGTCGAGAGGATCGGCAGCATGTCGGGGACCTCGCGGCAGTCCACGTCGATCCCCTTGAGGTCGACGCCGTCGTGCCGGATGCGGACGCCGCCGGCCGCCTCGTCGAGCTCCATCGGGACGCCCATCCGCGCTGCGAGGTCGAGGAAGTGTGCCTCGGGGTGGTCGGCGGCGTCGCCGGAGAGGCGCGTCATGCCGCGGAGGAGGACGTCGGAGGGGTGGAGCGCCGCGGCCGCCACGCCGAAGGCGGCCGAGCCGATGTCCGGCGGGAGCGTCAACTCGGTGGGGACGGCCCGCTGGTCGCCCTCGACGGTGAAGGTGCGCCAGTCGTCCGCGACGTCCACGCGGAGGCCGAACCTTCGCATCATCGCCACCGTCAGCTCCAGGTAGGGCCGCTCGTTGAGCGCGCCCTCGACCTCGATCACGGTGGGTCCCGCGGCGAAGGGCGCCAGCAGGATGAGCCCGGAGACCCACTGCGAGAGGGTGCCGGGGATGCGGACGTGGCCGCCGGTGGGCCGCCGCGCCTCGACGTGCACGGGCGGGCACCCCTCGGCCGACGTCAGGCTGACGCCCATGGCACCGAGCGCGTCGAGGAGCGGGCCGACCGGGCGGCGTTTGAAGTACTTCTGCCCCGTGACCGTGACCGGCTTCTCCGCGAGCGAGGCGAGTCCGATCATGAAGTACAGGGTGCTCCCCGAGCTTCCGGCCGAGACGGTGGAGCGCCGGGGGGTGTAGCGCCCGCCGTGTACGACGAACGCGTCGCCATCCCTGTCGATCCGGGTGCCGAGGCCGCGCAGCAGTTGGACGGTGTAGTGGACGTGGCGCGCGTCGGAGAGACCGCGCACGACGCTGGTCCCCTCGGCGAGCGAGGCGAGGATCAGCGCTCGGTGCGCGTGGTACTTGGAGTGGGGCACCTGGACTTCGCCGCGGAGCTGCTGCCGGGTTCCCTTGACAAGAAGATGCATCGGTTGTGCTTCCCATACCCATGGTTGCGGCACGCGGAGGGCGCGCCTAGGGCGGATGAGGAACGGTCGTCGGTAGTCGGGGCTGAGGGACGCCCCGCATCCTGGCGAGCGTGGGGCCCCACCGCGCGGCGCCGTGCCGTCCTGGCGTGGGAGACCCGCTCGGACTCCTCCCCGCGGATGAATCAACGAGCACGCGGTTGACCGCAGGCGCGCGGGTGTACGGCGGGGGCGCGGGAGGGTTCACAGCGGCGCGCGTTGCGCGCCCGGAGCCCCGTTTCGCGGTGCGGCGAACGGGAGTTCACGGACGCAGGCGCGCAGGGCCGGCCCTCGGCCCTGCGGGATTGCCGCCGGCCGGGGGCGCTCCGACGTGTTCTAGGTCTTCGTTCCGTGCGTCGGCAGGGAGGGGCAGCGCATCCGGTGGACTGGGGCACGGTGCGAGCTGCTGTCGCGGCACAGGGGCCAGTTGCTGGCCGGCGAGGTCGTGGCAGGAGCCCCACGCTGGGCTTCCCGGATGACGAGCCCGAGGCCGGGCGGTGCGTGACCGCCGCGTGCTGTTCGGAAGAGCTCGATCATGTCCTCCGGTATATCAGATGCATAATGCAACGACTTCTGAGGGGGTGGCCGTCTCGGCCTGACTGGGAGTCAGGCCAAGGGAGTCGGGGAACCTGAGGTGGGCTGCCCTACGGCCTCAGCCGTTTCCGGGCGCGTCGCCCTCCGAGGCGGCAGCGACGATCGCGTCGAGGCGCGCGGCGTGGGCGCCGCGCCAGTAGACGCGGGCGCACGAGGAGCACCGCGCGAAGACGTCGTAGGTACGGCGGGTGCCCGGAGGAAGCAGCGAGGCGACCGCGGCCTTCTCGACGGGGACGAGGAAGCCGTTGCACGCGGGGCAGCGGGTCCACGGGGCGAGGGTCGGCGCGAACCGGTCGAGCACGTCGGCGAGTTGGTCGTCGGGGCGGCTGCCGTGGACGTAGGCGCCGTGGCGGAGGGCGCGCCGCCGCAGCAGGCCGCGGTCCCGGGTGAGGAGGACGGCGTCCGACTCGTCGGCCTCGGCGAGCAGCGCGTCGTCCGGGGCATCGTTGCGGTAGCCGGTGTCGACGCCGAGCAGGCGGAGGCGTCGGGCGAGGGCGCCGAGGTGGACGTCGAGGACGAACCGCTCGCCCTCGGGGAGCCGTTGCGGGCGTGCGACGGCCTCCACGCGGACCCGCGCCCCGGGCGCCGGCCGCTCGCCCGGCCCGACGGCGCCGGTGTCCGCGCGCAGGCGTCCGACCTCGGTGAGCGGGACGCCGGCCGACTGCACGTGGTGCCCGAGCGTCGAGGTGCCGTCCCACGGCGAGGCGACCTCGCCCGTGGCCCGCCGGCGTGCGCGGAGGAAGAAGCGGAGCGGCTGCGCGAACTCCAGCCGCACGGGCGCCTGGTGCGGCCCCGCGGTCACGGTGCGGTGCCCCGGGCGCGGCCGGGGCGAAGTGCGGGGGCGGTGGGTCTCATCGGCTGGGCCCTCCGGTCGCCGGTCTCGGGCACAGCGTACGGCCGGCACCGCGGGCGGCGGGGCGGCGCTCCGCGGGGTACGGCGAGTGCGGGCGCTCCGGGCGGCGCCAGGGCTGCGAAGTGAAGAGGCGTGCGCCCCCGACGGCGACGAGCCGGGCGGCGCCTGCACGGTGCTGACGGCGCCGCCCGGCGCCACCGACCCCCGTGCGGCGCATCGGAGTCGGCGGCACGGCGAAGGCGCCCGCTCCCCGGGGAAGCGGGCGCCGACGTCCGGATCACCCGTGGATGGTGTCCCGCTGGTCGGGGATGACGGAACCGTCGTGGCGCAGGACGGGGCCCAGGGAGCCGTCGGTGTTGGTGTACCCCTCGGTGGAGCAGGGATAGGTGCCCTTCATCCGCGGCTCGGGGTCGATGAACATCGGGTTGAGGACCCAGCGGCCGTCCTCGTTGTCGTACGCACGGCAGTTGATCTCGTTCTTGTTGCGGTTGAGCACGAGGTGCGCGCCGGTGGCGTCGTCGACGAAGGTGACGTCGGTGTCCGCGTCGCCGCCACCGACGGCGATCCGCTTGTGCCACGCCTGCCGCTCCCAGGCGTCGGCGCCGTGGACGCCGAAGATCTCCTGGTTGATCCAGCAGCGCTTGCCGTCGATGTACGGGATGGAGTCGCCGTGGACCACGCGCTTCTCGTCGCCGCAGCCCTCGTTGTACGGCGTCAGCCGGCCGTGGTCGGTGGTGTTGCGGATGCCGATGGTGTGCTTGCGGTCGATGCCGACGCCTTCCGCCCACTCCTCGGCGACCGGCTCGACGCCGGCGGAGACGATGTAGACCTCGAAGCCCGCGCGCTGAAGGGTCCTGATGAGGTCGCGCTGCTGGTCGTAGTAGCGGACGTAGCCGTGCATCGTGTGGCTGCCGACCTGGCGCTCGGAACCGACGGGGGCGGCGAGCCACTCGTCCCGCGCCTGCGAGGCGTAGTGGCGGAGCTCGCTCACGGTGTGGCCGGCGAAGAGCTGCCCGACCCAGGCGTACTCGGGCACCGTGCGGCGGTGGTTCCACTCGCCCTCGAAACCCTCGGCGCCCGCCATCGTCTTCGCCTCGGTGCGGAGGGAGAAGATCTCGTCGGTGCAGTCGGTGTCGGTCGACGTCGGGAGCGGGGCGCCCACGGGGACGTCGGTTCCGCAGGCTTCGGTGAGCGCCCGGTCGGCCGCGGGCGTCAGCCACTTACTGATGTCGGTCCACTTCGCCGGGCGGAGGATCTTGTCGTGTTCGAGGGCCCAGGCGAGGACGGTGTCGGTGGTGTCGTTCTTGGTGATGGTGTTGTCCCAGTCGAACGCCGCGACGGGCCGCTGGCCGTGGCCGGAGCGCCCGTGGTCGTCGCAGCGCCCGCGCTCGTCGATCACCTGCTGGAGGCGCTCGCGGTTGTCGCCGTGCCACTCCAGGTCCGTGGAGAGTTGCGGGCAGTGGACGCTTCCGCTGCCACCGCGTGCATGGTCGGTCGTCTCCGGTGCCGCGGTCGCGGGGGCGGTCGCGGTGACCACCGCGACCGCCGCAGCGCCGACCGTGGCCAGCAGGGATCTCTTGCGCATGTACCTCTCCGTTGTGCCGTAGGCAGCCAGGACAACGGGCCGGTACGCGCAGGGCGCCGGCCCGATGGCATGCACCGTACATCCCGCGGACACATACGTGTTACATATGCGCACCGGTTGACGTCGGCCGAGGCCATTCGGCGGAACCCCCTCAGGCGACGCGTACCGGATGCCGTACGACGGCGGAGAAGAGGTAGCCCTGCTCGTTGAAGACCGTCCGTTCCGGCTGGACGCGTCCCGCCGTGTCATGGGCTCTGGCCAGCAGCTCGACATCACCGGTGCGCTCGGGGCGCCACGGCAGCGACCAGCGCACCCACTGCGCGCTCCGCGCGCGATCGTGGAGCCGCGCGGGACGCCACCGCGCCCCGCCGTCGGTCGAGACCTCCACCCGATCCACGCCTCCCCTGCCCGACCAGGCGCGGCCGGTGAGCAAGTGCTCGGTACGAACGCGGAGTTGGGCTTCCCAGGGCAGTTCGAAGGCCGCCTTGAGAGTCTGCTCGGCAAGCGGCGCGCTCCCCTCCGGCGGATAGGACGGGCCGAAGAGGCGGTAGGTGTCGGTGTTCCACGGGGAGTAGAGCGGAGCGTCGGAGACCTCGATGTCGCCCACCCACTTCACCGAGGAGATCCCCACCCAGCCGGGGACCACGACGCGGACCGGGTGGCCGTGGTCGTACGGGAGCGGCTCGCCGTTCAACTCGTAGGCGAGGAGCACGTCTTCGAGCGCCTTGGCGAGCGGCAGCGGGCGGCGGACCCGGCCCTGGTCGACGCCGTCGTCGACGTAGGCGGGGTCGAGCCCGCGGGGCATCACGTCGACGGCGTGCTCCGAGACACCCGCGGCGCGCAGCACGTCGGCGAGGCGCGCCCCGCGCCAGCGCCCGCTGCCGACGGCCCCGAGGCGCCAGGCGGTGCCCGACACCTCCTGCCCCTGCTGCTCGGCGAAGAGGCCGCGCCCGTTGCCCGCGCACTCGATCAGCGCCGAACGCTCGTACGCACGGAAAGACTTGAGGTCGTCGATCCCGAACTCGGCGGGGCCGCCCCGCAGTCCGCTTCCCCATACGCGCAACGCCCATTCGGCCGCGTCGAGTTGCGGCGTCTCGGTGTGGTTGCGCACGAAGAAGCGATCGGCCGGGGTGTGCAGTCCTGTGCCGCGCAGCACCTCGAACCTCGTCTCCGCGTTGGTGCCGCGCACCGTGAAGAGGTGCTCGGGCAGCGGTTTGAGGATGCCCGGTGCCGCCGTCCCGCGCGCCGGCGCGGCGTGCGCGCCCGGCGCCGTGAGGAGCGGCGCCAGGACGCCGGCCGCCGACAGCACCGTGAGCAGTCGGCGCCGGCTCACCCCTTCGGCGCGCGCCTCGCCGGCGAGCCACTGCCGGCGCCTTCCTGTGTCGTAGGCGCGTTCCCGCGCCGACGCCGTCTGCCGTCTCATGGGGTTCCTCCCGTGCGAAGTGCGGGCGCGTGCGCCCCGGTTCAGGCGGCGGTCGGCTCGCCGGAGGCGACGCCGAACCCCGGCGCCGGCGCCTCCTCGGGTGCGATCGGGCGGGAGCGCCGCCCGTCGGGGCCGACCGGTACGTCGCCGTCGACGGTGCCGCGGCGGAGCCTGCGCTCGCGGCCGCCGGAGTCGTCGACGCCGTACCGCTGGGTGGTGCGGTTGTCCCGGATCGCCACGCCGCTCTCCCGCCACCGGCGGCGGACGGTGTGTCCGGGGCGCTCGATGTGGCTCCGGAAGAGTTGGAGCAGGGCCTGCGAGCAGCGCCCGCCGAGTCCGGTGGTCTGCTGGAGGAAGTCGCCGAGGAGCAGGGCGCGTTCACCGGTCTCCGGGTGGATGCGGAGGAGCGGGTGCTCGGTGCGGAAGGTGGTCGAGGTAGACCTCTCGATGGGGCGGAGGAGTGCGACTTTCCGCCCTCGGACGGGCGGCCGCGCAGTCGTTGGTGTGCCGGCCGCGGAGGCTGCCGGCGAGGACGCGGAGCGGCTCGGGGAGGTCGGCCTGCACGGATGCGGGCGCTGGCTGGTTCACGGGCACGGGGCGTCCTTCCGGGCGACAGTGCAGGAGGCGGGCCGCAGGCTGAGGGCGTCAACTGCCGGTCGGGCGGGATGGGTTGCGAGGGGGCGCCGGGCGGCCCCGGTGGTGTCGGTGGGGCGCCCGTCAGGTCGCGTCGGGGCCGGGCCGGCAGGTGGCCTGGACGCTGCCGCCGGGGACGCGGTTGCGGGGCGGGGCGGGTCGCTGCTTCGTGCCGACGAGCATCGCGAGGGGCGACGACGCAGGTCAAGGCGGAGCCCGCGGAGTTCACGGCGGTTCACGAGACCGCAAATCCCCTGCCGTGAAGAGACGTTGGGGCGTCATACCTTGCAGACCGAGGCGACGGCTCTGGCGAGCGCGTCCCGGTGGAGGGCGTCCCAACGCCTGTCCTCGCCGACGCGGGCGGCGGCGCCTTCGGTCCGCCCGCGGCAGTACGGCGCCGAACGGGCGGTCGCCGCCTCGGCGAGGGCGTCGACGAGCTTCTGGTCGGTACGGTCGATCTCCCGGCGTACGGAGGCGAGTCCGCCCTCGGGGCGCGCGGGCGCGCGGTCGGTGCCCTCCTGCCAGCGCTTGTGGAGGCCGTGCTGGACCTCCTTGCCGGCCTCGATGTGGTCCCGGAAGACCCGCGCGACCGGCTCGGGCCTGGCTCCTGCGCCCCGCGCCTTCACCCGCGCCTCCTCCAGCACCCGCCGCTCCCGCTCGGGATCGCCGATCGGGGCCGACTCGTGCCACTTGACCGCGGCGACGCGGTCGGCGACGGCGAGCCGGTCGGCGGACACCTCCACGACGGGACCGAGCGTTTCCGGCCCGGCCGGCGCCCGTCGGCCATCGGCCGGCGCGGCCCCGCCGACGAGGAGGGTCGCGGTGAGGAGTGCGGCTGCTGGGACGGGGACGGCTTTACGGCGCGGGCTCGCGGACACGGGCGGGCTCCTGGGTGATCGGGGCGGTCGGTCGGTCCGGGGTCTTCAACGAGCGTGACGGCGAGGGGTAACCGGGCCCTCGCAGCGGGGGCTCGGGGCCGGTGGTGGGTGCGTTCCGCTCGTCCGTGCCGCGGAGGAAGTCAAGTGGGCAGGCACGGTGGGGAGTTCGCCGTGCGCGGATCGCCGTGCCCGTGCCGCGGAGCCGTGCGGGACCGAGAGCGTTCCTGCCGTGCGGTAGCGGCAGGTGTGGCGTCCGTTCCTGCCGCAACCGCCGGAC
>NZ_AJTQ01000180.1 GCF_000262345.1 Streptomyces xiaopingdaonensis
GGTCGGTTGGCGTCCGCGCGGGAAGCGAGCGGATGGGCGGCGCGCGGTTTCGTGCTACCCGTACGCCGTCGGCGGTCATGCGTGGCTGCTTCGAGACCGGGATGCGCAGCCGACCTCCCCGGGGAGCGGAGCACCGCGCCGACGGCTCCGAGCTCGCTCCCCGGCAGATACCCCTTTCGGGTCGTGGCCCGCGCGATCCTGCATCGCACTCGTTCCCACGGCGTTGAGGACTGGGCGACGGAGCGGTGCGACGGCGCAGCCCAGGGGGCGGGTGCCAACGGACCGGGCGCCGCCCCGAAACCTGCCGTCCCGGCCGGCTCCGTCTCCTGCGGACCCTCGCCGCGTGCGCTGTTCCGTCCTCCCGTCGCCTCCGCGCGACCGGGCACCGCCACGCGTCCCTTTCGGCTCGACGTCGCAGGCCACGAACGCATCAACCGATCAACTCCGCGCCCACCACGGCGCGTTGGCGACGTCGCGGCGTTCACAGCCTCCACTCCGCCGCACGCTGCGCGGCGAGGCGGACCGGCGCGTTGGTGGCGCCGTAACCCCTGTACCCGTCGCGCCGCTCCGTCAGCTCGAAGAAGAGGCGGCCGATCGTCGCGGTGCAGCAGTGGCGGAAGGCGCCGTGGGCGTCCTCGTCGTAGAGGACCCCGAACTCCCGGTACTCGGCGAGGGTTTGGTCGGGCAGCTCGAAGCGGGCCGCCAGGTCGTCGTAGTAGTTCTCGGGGATGGCGAGGAGCCGGCCGCCCGCGTCGCGGAAGGCGCGGGCGGCCGCGAGGACGTCGTCGGTCGCGAGGGCGACGTGCTGGACGCGCGGCGCCTCGTCGGAGGGCGCGGGGCCGCTACCGAGCGCGATCCGTAGGCCGCCGTCGCCACTGGTGAGCGCGTGACTGCGCAACAACCCGCCGGGGTCGACGACTTCGGCGCTCCCCTGCGGACTGAGCCGGAGGACGGAACGGTGGAAGAGAGCGGCCTCGTCGAACCGGTGCCGTGGCTGCATCAGTGCGACGTGGTCGATGTACGTCTCGGGCGCGACCGGGCCGGGCCGCCCCGTGGGGTCGAAGTCGCGGCGCCAGTCGGGAAGTTCGGGTCGGCCGGTCGTGCAGAGGAGCAACTCGGTGCCGTCGGGCGCGGCGAACGCGGCCGGCGGCGCCTCCTCCCCGTCGCTCCTGCGCGGCAGTACGGGCGCCAGGAGCGCCTCGGCACGGGCCGCCAGTTCGGCCGGCTCTTCGGTCTCCAGCCCGAGGGCCCGGAGCACGGTTCCCTCCCGTCGGCTCCCCGCACCCGTGTTGAGGAGGATGCGGGCATCACCGCGCTCCCACAGCGAGACGGGCTTCGTGCGGTGCGTCCCCGTACGCGCGAAGCCGAGCGCCGTCAGCAGGCTGGAGGGCGCCTCGGTGTCGGGGGTGGCGAGCTCGGCGAAGGCGAACCCGGTCGGTGGCGGCGGCGCCGGCAGCTCCGCGAGGCCGACTGACTCCTGGAGCGCGATCAGCGAACGGCGGGCGTCGACGGCCGTGGGGCCCGGATCGGCCTGCCGGAAGACGTCGTTGAAGATTTCGAGCGAGAGCGGGCCGCGGTATCCGGCGGCCAGCACGTGCCGAAGCAGTTGGGCGAGGTCGAATCCCCCTTGACCGGGGAAGCAGCGGTAGTGGCGGCTCCACTGGAGGACGTCCGCCGCCATGAGCGGCGCGTCGGCGAGTTGGAGGAAGAAGAGCTTCTCCGCGGGGATCTCCTCGATGCCGGCCGGTTCCGAGCCGCGCGCGAGGATGTGGAAGCTGTCGAGGCAGACGCCGAGTGCGGGGTGGTCGGCGTTCCGCACGAGGCGCCACGCGTGCTCGTAGGTGTTGACGTGACGTCCCCAGGCGAGCGCCTCGTAGGCGGCTCTGAGGCCGAACTCCTCTGCTGAGTCGGCGAGTTGGCGTAGCTGATCGGCGGCGAGCGCGTCGTCGTCGACCGCGCGGCCGTCGACGCTGGAAGAGACGAGGGCGGTGTCGGCGCCGAGGCGCTGCGTCGTGCGGAACTTGTGTCGGGCGCGGCGCAGGTTGCGGGCGAACTCCGCGGGCGGCACCGCCTCGATGTCGCGCACCGGCTGGTACAGGTCGATACGGAGGCCGAGGTCGGCGCAGCGCTCGCGCACCTCTTCCGGGCTGAGCGGTGATGCCAGCAGGTCGTTCTCGAAGATCTCCACGCCGTCGAATCCGGCGGTGGAGGCAGCGGTGAGTTTCTCCGTGAGGGAGCCGCTGAGGCTGACGGTGGCGATGGCGGTGCGCACGTGGCGCTCCCTTCCGCTGCGGTAGGGGTCACAGAGAGTGCGGGGGGCGTCGACCGCCGCTGCTCGGTCGGCGAGCGTGGCTCCGCCGTCCGGGGCGAGTCCGGTCGACAGGCCCGGTGTTGGCCTCGCCCGCGTCCCGCATCTGCGGGGGGCCGATCGGAGTCGCGGACGGCCTTGCCGCTTGCACGGACAGTGGTGTGCAGGCCGTCGAAGCCGGTGGTGCGGGCGGCGGCCCGCTTCGGGAAGCGGTCGTCGGCGTACGAGGAGCCGATCGAGGTGGCGCACGCCGTGCCGGCCGGCCTGGTGCTGGTGCTGGTGCAGCGTCGGGCTGAGCGGGGGTCGATGCGAGACCCACGGGTAGTCCTGGTCAACGTCCGCTCCGGAAGGAATGCACGGATTGGTCGGTTATCCCTACCAGGAGGATGTCGCCTCGGGGAAAACCGTCGACCCGCGGCGCGCGCTTCCCTGCGGATCCGAACGACCACCGGTGCTCGCGTACGAGCAGCGTCCACGCCCCGGCCCAGGGACCTTTCTGGCTCCGGTCCGGCACCGCCCGCACACGCACACGCGACGCCGCCCGGACCCGAGCAGAGCCCCTCGCCCCCCGGGCCGGCCTCTCAAGTCCGCGCCCATGCAGGCTTCTCGGCACCGGGCGAACGGCGGCACCCGTCGAGCCGCCGGTGACCATCCGGCGGGCTGTCCGGCGCCTCTCCGCCAGGGCCGACCCCGCCGCCCCACCGGCGAAGGGCCGCACCACCGACCGGCTCAGCACCGGCGCGGAACTCGGGGCGCCGACGCGCCACGACACGCGCCTGCCGTCCTGGGCGGGCCCCTCGCCGAGCACGCGCCGGCGCACAACTCGACGGGTGCGCGGGTGGCGCGCTACGGCGGGGTGAGCATGGCGGTCTCCGCCGGCGCGATGTCGAGCCGGAGCACCCGGGAGTGGCCGTCCCTGAAGAGCGCCACCTCGCCCGGTGCGAGCGACGCCGTGACCCGCGCCGCCTCGGCCCCGCAGACGGGGACCACCGCGTCGGCGAACGAGGACCCCAACGTCAGCACGGCGTTGAGGCTCTGCCAGAAGCCGCCGCGCGGCACCTGTCTGCGGACGTGGACCGCCGTGCTCCAGCGCGCGTCGAGCAGGACGGGCGGCGGCCGGCGCACGTCGGAGACGAGCGCCTGCGGCCCGAGGCCCACGCCGGGCGGCTCGCAGACGCGGGACGGCCAGGTGCCCTGGTTCTCCGCGAGTACGAGCCGCCCGCCCGCCGCCTCGCGGAGCGGCTCCCACAGGTTGGGGCCGCGGGTCGCGCCCGTCACGAGGAAACCCGCCGCCACCAGGCGCGAAGCGATCAGGCGCCCGAAGAGCGACTCGCCGAGCACGCCGATCCGCGTGGCCCTGCGCCCCAGCACCGGCAGCGTCACCGGGGCGCCGGTGCGGTCGCTGCCGAGGTGGAGGCCGACGAGCGCGTCGTGCACCCGGAACGGCCCGTGCTCGGCCGGCCGTTCCCACGAGCTGGCGGGCAGCGACGCGACGCCGCCCGCGCCCGCCGGCCGTCCGTGCGAACTCGTCCCACTGCTACCGGGGTTGGTGCGCCCACCGGTGTGTACCGCTCTCATCGCTCTCCCGCTCCCACTGCGAATCCGGTCGCCGCCACCAGGGAGGTGGCGGGGTGGGCCAGCGGCAGGGTCGCCGCGAGGCCCGCGGCCTGGAGCCCGTCGAGCGGCCGCGCCCGGCCCCCGGCCGACAGGCGGTCCCGCTCCTGCGCGGCGCGCTGCGCGTACGTGCTCACCAGCCGCGCGGCACACCGCAGTTCGAGTCCGGAAGGCGGTCCTTCCTGCCGGTCGGTGCGTGCGGCGCGGCCGAAGGTGACCCCGAGGACGACCCGGTCGACGGCGGCGTCGGAGACCGCGGCGAGCAGCCGCCACCAGTCGTCGGGCTCGCGCAGGTCCACGCCGAGCAGGCAGTGCGTCGCCGAACCGCCGGCCCAACTCCGCTCCTCCGCCTGCCCGTTCGGGTCCTCGTCGCCGAGCTGTCGGAGGAGCTGGGTCGCGGCCTCCGCGTCGAGCGGCACGGCGGAGACCCCGAGGGTGTCCAGGCGCGCCGAGACCCGCGCGGCCGCGGCGACGAGCGCCGCCCGTGCGCCTTCGGCGCCGCCGCCGCGCGCCTCGGCGACCTCGGGTGCCTCCCAGGGCTCGTACCGCAGTACGAGCCACGAGCGGATCGCCACCGGGCGGGCGGGCGCGGGGAGTTGGCGGTACGCGAGCGTCGGTTCGAACCGCCCGTGGAAGTCCCAGGGCGGCAAACCGTACTGCTCCAGGAGGAGTTGGACGGTGGCGGGCCGCGCGGCGTCGTCGTCGAGCAACTCGGCGACGAGACCGACGGGGAGCTCCGGGTAGGCACCTGCGGGGAGTTCGAGGACGACGGCGTACCCGCGGCCGTCTCCGACGACGCCCGTCCGCCGCCCGTTGCGGTCGCCGCACTCGGCGACACCGAGCGCGGGGAAGAGGGCGCCCGCCAGCCCGTACTGCTGCCGCGCCGGCGACGGCGAAGGAGCCGCCGGGTGGAGGGCGCCCCGCCGCAGCCTTCGCACGAGGTGCCCCGTGGCGGTGCGCCCGCCCACCGGCACCAGTGCGAGCAGCAGCACGGCGACACCGGTCGCGCCGAGCACGGCGAAAGCGACGGGGCCCATGGCGGCTCCCACCGCGAGGAGCCCAACTGCCGTCTGAAGGGCGACGATTCGCGCCCGGCTGAGATAGCGCCTGCCGGCCGTCGGGGGTTGCGCGACGCTCATCGCGACTCCTTCCCTTCTGCTGCGTCGGACTCCGAGGCGGCCGCCCCGTCGCCGGCCGTCCGGCCGGCGTGCTGGCGCGAGGCCGCCTGGGGGTCGAGGACGGGGCCTGCGGGGAGGAGCGCCACGAACCCCTTGGGCACGGACGGCGCCTCGTCGGGCTGGTACTCGAGGCGTTCCACCGCCTCGCGGGACGAGAAGGGGTAGGCGGTGCCGGTCTCCGTGACGAGCGTGTAGGTGCCGCCGGAGCCGGCCGACGCCGTGGCGCGGACCACGGCGGAGGCGCCGGGGGGCGCGTAAAGCGCGTCGAGGGACCCGAACCCGCTGCCGGAGGCGGAGACCGGGTCGGCCGCGTCCGGCTCCGGCATCCGCTTCGGCAGGTGGACGGTCGCCTCCCAGGGCGCGTCGCCCGGGGCGCTGCCCGGCGGAGCGCTGACGCAGACCGGGCGGCCGCGGTCCCTGCGGTCGACCTCGGGCAGCCGCTCGGGCCACGAGCGGTCGCCGGGGGCGCGCGCCGTGGAGCGGGGCGCTGAGGCCGCCTGCGCCGGGGTGAGTCGGTGCTCGGTCGCTCCCGTGGTGCGCAGCAGGGTGTAGACGAGCTCGGAGACGGCGGTGAGTCCGTCCGAACGCACCTGGTAGTACTGCGGGTTGACGCCGCCGAGGTCGCTGTTGGCGAGGTCGCCGACGCGCGCCTTGCCCGGCAGACGCGCCTCGGGTGTGCTGCCCTCCCCCGCCGGAGCCTCGGGCGCCTTGATGGCGGGACCCTCGGGGACGGTCGCCAACACGGCGTCGGGCAGGGGGAGATGCTCGGCCCGCTGGAGGCCGAGGACGTCGCGGACCGGCTTGCTCAGCGCGTAGCGCCGTCCGTCGGTGAGGAGCCACAGCGCCCCGTTCGGCGCCGACGCGAGCACCGTCGCCGAGGAGGCGGGGCCGCCGCCCGCGCGGGGCGCGGCCTCGGGGACGGCGAGGTACAGGTGGGTGCGAGGGTTCTCCGCCGGGTCGCCGCCCGGGACCGTGCAGACCGTCCAATCCTCCTCGGAGAGCTGCGAGTTGCCGGGAAGCACGTCGGGCGCCGACGGTATGCCGACGGGGAGGCCGCGGCGCACGCCCTCCAGCGCGTCGGAGCGGACCTCGGTGCGCTTGCCGCCGCCGACGAGGAGGGCGGAGCTGAGGTTGAGCGCGGGGTGGAGCACGCCGTCGGAGACGACGTAGCGGTCGCCGCTGCCGCTGACCACCACCGCACCGTCGGCGGGGAGTTCGGGGCCGCTGCCCCCGCCGAGCCACCCGGCGACGCCGAACCCGGCCATCACCAGGATGCCGAGCGCCACTCCGCCCGCCAGGGAACGGTTCAAGCGGCGGCGCGGGTCGCGGATCGCCTCGTCGCTGCCGCGCAGGAGGCTCGTGACCTGGCGGCGGTTGTCGTAGGAGTGAGCCTCTGCCTTGTCTCGGGTGGTCGCCATCAACTCGTCCGGTGGTTACGTCGGTTCACGGTCTGCGCAAGGGGCGCCGCCGAAGTGCTCCGGCTTCCCGGAGGCGGCTCGGGCGGTCCGGTGAGGCGTTCGAGCGCGTGGGCCGCGGGCTGTTCCCGCGGCGCGTGGCGGTGCTGCCCGTCGTGGCCGGCCGCCGTCGGGCCCGCACGCCAGCCGCGGCGGGCGGCGCGGCGCACCGCAGGGGCACCGAGGAGCGAGACGACCACGGCGAGGAGCAGCACGGCGCTCCACACGACGGCCGTACGGCCCCCGCCCTCCAGCACCGGGCGGGGCTCGGGGACGGGTTGGACGGGGAGAGCGGCCTGGTCGGAAGCGCGCTCCTCGGCGTCGGATCGGTCCTCGCCGCCGGCGAGTTGGGTGAGCGCACCGAACGGGTCGACCACGCCCGCGCCGGTGCGGGGGTCGCGCCCGCCGCCGACGGGGGCGGCCGAGGCGACGAGGCGGTCGGCGACCTCGCCGGCGTCGAGTCCCGGATGGCGCGAGCGCACGAGTGCGGCCGCGGCCGCGACCTGGGGGGCGGCGAAGCTCGTGCCCTTCTCGCTGCGGAAGCCGCGTCCGCCCGACGCCAGTACCGCCTCTTCCTCGCCGTAGGCGGCGAGGTCGACCCAGTCTCCGCTGTTCGACTCCTGCATGGGCTGCCCGTCCGCGGCTACGGCGCCGACCGCCAACACGCCCTTGTACGCAGCCGGGTAGGTCTTGGGTGCGGAGCCGCTCCCGGCTGTTTCCTCCGCGCTGCCCTCGTTTCCCGCTGCCGCGACGACGAGGACGTCGTCCTGCACGGCGCGGCGTACCGCCGCGCGGACCGGGGCGCGGTCGACGGGGAGCGCGAAGGAGAGGTTGAGGATCTTCGCGTCGCCCGCGGCGGCCCGGTCGATGGCAGCGGCGAGCGCCTCCCCCGAGGCGTTCTCCACGCCGTCGGCGACGCGGACCGAGCGGACCCGTGCGCCGGGAGCCACCCCGGGGAGCGGGCTGTCGGCCGTGCGCTGTGCCGCGATCAGCCCTGCCACGGCGGTTCCGTGACCCTCGCAGTCGAGGTCGGGAGAGCGCGGCTGCTGGATGCGGAAGCCTTCCTTCGTGCGGACGGTCGCCACTTCGGCCGCGGTGCCCACCACGCCGTCGAGGCCGGGGTGGCGGTCGTCGACCCCGGAGTCGACGACGCCGACGGTGACACCCTCGCCCTGCGCCAGGTCCCATGCCTGCGCGAGGCCGAGCCGCTCGACCAGGCCGGCGCCCTTCGCCGCGGGGGGCTTCGCCCCGCCTTTCTCGGGGGCTTGGCGGCAGGAGGTGTCGACACGTGCGGGTTTCTTCACGGAGGCGTGCACGGAGCCCGCGTACGCCGGTGCGGCGTGCGGGACGGGCAGGGAAGCGGCGTGCAGGCTCGCGGCGTGCGCGGGCGCGTGGACGGACGGACGCGTCGGCGCGGTCGGTGCGGGGATGGAACGTCCTTGCGTGCGGGCGTAACGGGCGGCGGACGGCGCCGCGTCCGGGCCCGAGGACACGAGGGATGCGCCCTCGTGCACTCTCGCCGACGCGCCCGCCCCGCGCTCCGGGCGCTGACCCGCGTTCGACGAGCCCCCGTGGCCCACGTCCGCACGGTCCGCCCCGGCGCCTGCGAGCGCGGCGTCCGCGCCCCGAGCCGCCTCGCGCGGCGACACGTCGACCCCTCGACCGTCGTCCCGTCCGCTCCCCTCCGCGAGCGGGGCGAGCAGGACCACCGCGACGAGCGCCGGCACGCAGCGCCGGGCCGTGCCCCTGAGTTCCCTCGTACGGCGGCGAGTTCGCGGGGTCACGCCTTCAGCTCCAGCAGCGCGGTGTAGACGCCCCAGACGGCGAGGACGAGCGGGACGACGGAGAGGAGCAGGGTCGTCTCCACGGCGTCGAGGAGCCTGGCGAACCTCGGGTTGAGGGCGCGGCGCCCGCTGTAGAGGCCGACGGCGCACGCGACGAGCGCGACGGCGAGGCAGACCGGCACCGAGACCGCCAGCAGCGGCAGCACCTCACCCGCGAAGTCGGCGACGAGGAGCACCGCCGCGCCGAGCAGCACGGCGAGCCCGGTGGCGAGCGACACGGCCGTCTGCGGCGCCTCGCGGAAGAGGCGGGCCCGCAGCAGCGCCAGCACCCACAGGGCTCCGGCGAGCACCCCGGCCCACAGTCCACCGGCGGCGAGCAGCGTCAACGCCCCGGCGAGGACGACGAGTTGGCAGCCGGCCAGCATCCCCGTCAGCAGCCGTCGCGCGCGGTCGACGCGCGCCCGCAGCTCCCGGTGCCCGATCTGCTCGGGCAACTCCTCCAACCCACCCGCGTCGGTCGCGAGTTGCGGCCCCGGGATGTGCGCGAGGCGCAAGGCGAGCGCAGGCAGCAGCGGTACCGCAGCGAGCGCCAGCGGCGCGGCCACTGCCGCGGCGGGTGCGGCGCCCGCGTCCCACACCACGGCGATGAAGGCTCCCACGGCGGCGAAGGTCGAGGCCACCACGAGCGCGGCGAAGGTGCCGTCTCCCCCGCCCACGAGAAGGGGACCAGCGGCGCCGAAGACCGCGACGACCGCGCAACCCAACAGCAGGTGGGGGGCGTCGGGTTGACCGGGCCAGAGGGGTTCGGCCCCGCCGAGGAGCCGCATCGCCCCGACCGCTCCGGGTACCGCGGAGAGGACCGCCGCGAAGGTGCCGGCGGAGAGGTCGGCGAAGGCGCGCGACAGCAGTCCGGCGAGCCCGAGCCCGAGCAGGCCCGTGACGAGCCCGAGGTAACCGGCGAGGACGCCGGGCGCCACCGCCAGGGCTGCGGCGGCGCCGAGCACGGCGACGGCGGCGAACGCGCCGGCGGTGCGGCGGGTGGCGGCGGCCGGCCACGGGGTGCGCACGCTCTCGGCGCCGATCACCTCCACCACGTCGTCGTAGAGGGGCGGTGGCTGCTCCTCGGTGCCGTGGGTGAGGAAGAGCAGGTGTCCCTCCCTGACCTGTTGGGCGCCGAGGGTGCGCGACGCGTCGAGGCGGGTGCCGTCGGAGGTGCGCAGCGCCCAACCGCCGTGCAGCGCGCCGCCGTCGGGCCCGGGCTCCTCTCCTGCGTGCTGGAGCAGCGACGGCAGCAGGCGCGCGAGCGGGACGCCGAGCGGTACCGCGAGGTCCACCCGGCTGCTCGGTCCTGCTACGGCGATACGGCAGAAGTCCCCTCCGTCCGCGCCGGCGCGCGCCGGCGTGCGGGGCTCGGTGCCCGCGGGTTCCGTGGAGGGTGCGCGCGTCTGGGGTGCGGTCGTCATCTCGTCACGCTCACAGTGGTGTGCTCTCGGCGGGTGGCTCTCGGGACGATCGGGGCTCAGCGATCCAGCGGCGGCGGGTCGGACCGCACCAGCTGCACAGGCGTGTTGCCGAGCTTGCGGTGGAGCATCAGTCCGCGCCCCGCTTGGCGCTTCGCCGGGCGCTGGCCCCAGACGGGCGGTTCCTCCTTGGGCATGCTCAACAGCACGCCGGGGAAGTTGAGTTCGCGCATGCGGTTGATCACCGGGTCCCCGCTCGCCCGCGCCGCGCCCCCGGCCTGCCGGGTGACGAAGAGGTGCAGCCCGATCCCCCTGGCCTGCGGCAGGAACTCCACGAGCTGGCGCAGCGGGTTGCCGGCCGAGGTGGCGACGAGGTCGTAGTCGTCGACGAGGACGTAGATTTCGGGACCCGTCCACCAGGACCGGTCGCGCAGTTGCTCCGGTGTGACGTCGGGCCCGGGCAGCCGCTCCTTGAAGCCGGCGGCTAGCCCGGCCACCACCTGCGTCGCGGTGTCGTGGTTGCCCGCGTAGCCCAGCAGGCTGTCGCCCGAGAACTCCTGGAACATCGTCATCCGGTAGTCGAGGACGACGAGCTTCGCTTCGCGCGGCTCCCAGCCCTCGACCACCTGCCGCGCCACGCCGCGCAGGACGGAGGTCTTCCCGGTCTCGCTGTCGCCGAGCACCACCATGCCGTTGTCGCGGCCCGGCACGAACCGCACCGGTTCGAGCCGGTTGCCTTCCAGCGCGACGACGACGCCCCGCTCCCCCTCCTCCGCCGACGGCTGCGGCGGTACGGCGTCGAGCGGGAAGTCCGCGGGGAGCAGCCTGACACGGGGCGCCGGGTCGCCCGTCCACGCCTCGTCGACGCGGCGGACGAAGTCCGCGAGCCCGTCGCCGAGTCGGGCGTCGCTGCGCTCGCCGTCGAACCGCGGAACGGCGGTGAGGAAGTGGAGCCGTTCGGACGTGATGCCGCGCCCCGGACGGCCCGAGGGCACCGTCCGCTGGGCCTTGCGGTCGACCTCCGAGTCGAGGGCGTCGCCGAGCTTCAACTCCACCTTGGTGCCGATGAGGTCGCGCAGTCCCATGCGCATGTCCATCCAGCGGTTTCCCGAGACGACGAGGTGGACCCCGTAGGTGAGCATCCGCCCGGCGACGCCCATCAGCGTCTCCTCCAACTGCGGGAAGTTCTGCCGCAGCACCTGCCATCCGTCGACGACGAGGAAGACGTCCCCGAACGCGTCCTGCGGGACCCGCCCTTCGGCGCGGAGCCTGCGGTAGTCGGCCATGGAGTCGACGTGCAGTTCGCGGAAGCGCAACTCGCGGTCCTCCAGCACCTCGAGGACCTCGGCGACCGTCCGCGTGACGAGTTCGGCGTCGAGCCTTCCGGCGACCTGGCCGACGTGCGGGAGTCCGGAGAGGCCGAAGAGGGTGCCGCTGAAGTCGAGGCAGTAGAACTGGACTTCGCGCGGGGTGTGGCGCAGCGCGAGCGAGCCGATGAGGCTGCGCAGCGCGGTCGACTTCCCGCTGTGGGGACCGCCGACGACCGCCATGTGCCCGCCGGCGCCGGAGAGGTCGAGGGTGAAGGGGTCGCGGCGCTGGTGGTAGGGGCGGTCCACGGTGCCGATGACCGCCTCCAGCGCCGGGCGCGACGTCGCGGCGGTGAGGCCGCGGCCCTCGCGGGGCGCCGCGTCCGGGTAGAGCGCGTCGAGCGTCTCGGGCTCGTCCAGCGGCGGCAGCCACACCTGGTGGGCCTGCGGCCCCTGCCCTGCCATCTGCTCCACCATGACGTCGAGGATCGTGTTGCCCATCTCCTCGTCCTCATCGAACTCGTCCTCGGCGAGGACGGGTTCGGGTTCGGGGAGCCGCAGCTCCTCCGGGACGGGGAGGTACCCGGCGGGGAAGGGACGTACGTCGACCGGGCCGCTGAGTGCGCTGCCGTGGTCGTCGTCGCCCGTGCGGTAGGCCCCGGAGACGTACGCGGCGCGGAATCTGCGGAGCGTCGTGGTGTCGGTGCGGAGGTAGCCGTGCCCGGGGGAGCTGGGCAGGTGGTGCGCGTCCGTGACGCCGAGCGCAGCGCGGCTCTCCTGCTCGGAGAAGGTGCGGAGGCCGATCCGGTAGGAGAGGTGGGCCTCCAGTCCGCGGAGCCTTCCTTCGTCCAATCGCTGCGAGGCGAGGAGGAGATGGAGGCCGAGGGAGCGGCCGAGCCGACCGATCTGGACGAAGAGGTCGGCGAAGTCGGGCTTCTGGGCGAGGAGTTCGGAGAACTCGTCGACGACGATGAAGAGGCTCGGCAGCGGCGGCAGGTCGGCACCGCGCTGCCTCGCCCGCTCGTAGTCGCGCACCGAGACGAGGTTCCCCGCGTCGCGCAGCACCTCCTGCCGGCGGTTCATCTCGCCGGATATCGCCTCCCGCATGCGGTCGACGAGCGTGAGGTCGTCCTCCAGGTTGGTGATGACGGCGGCGACGTGCGGCAGCTCGGACATGCCGGCGAAGGTCGCGCCGCCCTTGAAGTCGACGAGGACGAAGTTGAGTTGCTCGGCCGGGTGCGTGGAGGCCATCGCGAGGACGAGTGTCCGCAGCAGCTCCGACTTGCCGGAGCCGGTGGCGCCGACGAGCAGGCCGTGCGGGCCCATGCCGTTCTGCGCCGACTCCTTGATGTCCAGCTCCAGGGTGCCGCCCTCGGCGGAGAGGCCGACCGGCACCTTCAGCCGGTCGCGCATCGGGCGGGAGCGCCACAGCACGTCGAGGTCGAGTCGCCCGGGGTCGGCCACCCCCAGCAGACCGGGGAGCGTCGTGTCGGCCGTGCTGAGGTCCTCGGTCTGCGCGGTCGAGGAGTCGAGTCGGTACGGCGCCAACTGCTGGGCGAGCGCCGCGGTTTGCGGATGCGGGAGCTGGTCCGCCGCGCCCAGGTCGTCGCTGGACTCACCGGAGAGGACGCTCAACTCACCGCCCTCCACGGCGAGTCGGATGCCGTGCGCGGCCGTGAGCCCCGAGGCGCGGCCGTCGAGGTCGAGCACGGTCACGCCCTGCATGCCGCCCGGGTCGAGCAGTGCCTCGGACCCGATGACGAGCCCGCCGTCGAGGACGACGAGGAGGTGGGGCATGTCCGGATCGGGCTCGGAGTCCCTGTTGAACCGGGTACGCCTGCTCAACTCCGCGCCGAGCAGGTCCTCCAGGCCGGCGAGGCTGCCGTGGACGAGCCGCACCGGGCCCGCGTGGTCGACCTCCTCCGGGTGGTGCGCGTGCGGAAGCCACTTCACCCACGCCCACTCCGCACCGTCCGGGTCGCTCGCGCAGACCAGCACCCGCAGGTCGCGGGGCGCGTGGAAGACGGCGGCCTGCGCCAGGACGGAGCGCAGCAGCCCGCGTACTCCCTCCTCCTCGCCTTCCACGGCGACGGAGGCGAACCTGCGCAGGGCCAACTGGACCGGCAGCGAGGGGACTACGGAGTGGGCGTCGACGAACCGCTTCAACGCGACGGCGCTCAGCGGGTCGAGGTCCTCGACGGGCGCCGACTCACCCGGAACCAGCGGCGTCGCCAGGTAGCGCGGCCCTGTGCCGATCCGCACCACCCCGAAGTCCCCGTCGGCGGAGCGGCGCTCCCACAGCCGCCGGCTCGCCGCGACGGCCCAGAGCGCGCCGGGCTCGGGCGCCGCCCAACGCAGCGCGTCCGCCTGTGCGTCCGCGGTCTTGCGCACCTCGGCACGGGTCCGCTCCAGGTACCGCAGGTACTCCCTGCGCTCCTGCTGCGCCTGCCCCTTGGTGCTGCCGCGCTGCCGCAGCAGCGAGCCGACGACCATCGCGAGCGAGGAGACGAGGAACATCGTCCCGACGACGTAGCCGATCGGGCCGCGGCCCATCGTCAGCATGTACATCACGGAGCCGAGGCCGCTGAGGGCGGGGAGTGCGGTGAGCCAGACGTTGTTGTTGGGGTCGGGCTGGGGGAGTTCGGGGGGTGGCTTGAGGGTCAAGTCGCCCGTGGGGGCGGTGGGTCGGGGGGCTCGGGCAGGGCGGCGGAAGAGGGTGGTGGGGGTCATCCGAATGGTTTCCTGCCGCTGTCGTAGCCTTCGTTGATGGAAAAGGGGTCCGCGAAGTCGAAGTTGTCTTCCAAGTTGTCGAATTGGCGTCTGAGGGTGGTTTCCCTGGGCCCTTTTCCGTCTTCGGATTCCGCGCCGAAGACATCAGGGATCCCAGTGTCTTCGTCCACTTTGTAACCGGCGTCCTGCGCAGCGGTCGCGAGCATGTACTCAACACTGTGAGTACCCCAGTGACGATGCTCGAATTCGTATGGATTGGGGGGTTTCGAACCCACGTCCACGGTGTTTCTGAGTCCTTCGGCCAAGGCGGTGCCTGCGGCACCCGCCGCGGGCCCCCCAAGACCTGATGCGAAGGCGACACCACTCAGGATCGATGTCTTGACGTTGTTGGGGTCTATTTGGAGAGACGTGTCCGCCGCCTCGACGCCTCCGTGCACGAGCCCCTGTGCCGTCGAGACCCCGGTGACCATCGAGCCGATCCACGCATCGTCACCGTCTCCGTGCTCAAACGCTTCGTACGCCTTGCTGTACTGCCAGGCACCGACGCCCGCTTCGAACTGCGCGGTCACGTCGTCATCGAAGTTCTGCATCATTGTGAACAGCTCGGCCTGGTCCTCCTGCGCAAGCTCGAATCCGTACGGATAATCCCTGCCGTAGAGGTCGTCAAGGTCCCGCACCATCCCCGACTCCGGCTCCGCCGAAATCTGCGACAGGAAATCCATGTTGCGCACGGCAGTATCGGCGATCGCTTCCTGGAGCCCGGTGCCCCCGGCCGGGCCATCCACTCCCAGTACGTCTGCTTTCAGTGCGTCCGACTGATCGATCGCGCCAGTGAGGACGTTGAAGGACGCGTCGAAGTAGCGTTCGGCCTCCTTGTCGTCGTAGGAGACGTCCTCGGGCAGCGTGGTGCCCGAGGTGACGAAGTCCCCAGCACCCGAAGAGTCTCCCCAACCCGCACCGAGCAGTTCTTTTACCCTGTCTTCGTCGCCGAGCCATTCGGCCGTGGCGCCGGAGTTGAGCGACGCTGCAGAGAGCAGGCCGCCGACGCCGTCGGCAGAGATATTCGGCCGATTGCCGAAATGGTCGTTCCGCAGGTCTCTGTTGTTGAGCCTGTCGATCTCCTCGTTCTCGTTGTCGATGGCCTTCTGCACATCGACGGCGACGTCAGCCATCGCGGTGCTGAACTCGTCGCCCGAGGCCACCGTCGCGTTGCCCATGAGCCCGGCAAAGCCGTCGAACTTCGCGACGATGTCACGCTTTTCGCCGCTCGCGGTCAAGGAGTCGGAGATCCGCTCGTCGTAGCCGTCCATGTACTCGACGACGCCGGCGGGCATCGCCTGCGCGTTCCCCCCGGCCGCCGGGTTCATCACGGTGTTGATGCCGTTGGCGACCGCCTGCTGAGCCGTGCCGACCGGCCCGTCGGCGTCGTCGGGGTCCAGGTGCCCGAGCGCCGAGAGCGCCTCGGCGTCCAACTCGCCGACGTAGAGGTGGACGTAACGCGCTGCCGCGGAATCCTCGCTGTCGAAGTCCTCCCGGATTTCACCGTTCTCGTCGTAGATGTCGTCGAGCGCCGAATCGAGGCCGACGCTGTACACCCCGAGCGCGTGCGGGTCCGGCTCGTCCTTCTGTAGCTCCTCGTTGAGACGCTCGCCGTTGTACTCCGCCATCTCGGGGCTCGACCACAGGCCGCCCGGGTCCTCGGAGGTGTCGAAGCCCGACTGCTCCAGCTCGTAGGCGAGTTCGGCCATCCGCGAGCGGTACTGCTCGATGGCGTCGTCGATGTTGCCGTCGGCGGTTTCCGTGGCCTCGATCGCTGCCTCCAGATGCTTCTGGCGGATCCGGAACTTCAGGTCCCACGGCGCGTCCCAGCCCGACTCGTCCTGCACGGCGGTGTACGTGATGTCGCCGTAGGTGACCTTCGGCGCGTCCTTGATGCTGTCGAGCAGTATCGAGCCGCTCTCCGTACGCTCCAGCGCACTGCGTACGTTGCCGAGGTCGCGCTCGGCGTCCGTGTTGAGGTCCTCGATCTCCTGGTCGAGGCCGCCGCCGTAGTCGCCGCCGCCGTCGATGATCTCCTCGTTCTCGTCGATGCAGTCCTGTGCGAGGCCGATCCCCCGCATGACGTTGCCGACGACGGCGTCCATGTCCTCGCCGTTCCCACCGAGATCGTTCGAGGTCAACTCGCCGCGCTGCTCCTTGTCGATGAGCTCCTGCCCGTCGACGCTGCCGGACTCGGCGCCCTGCTCACCCGCGACGCGCGCGAGATCGCCCGCCGACTCCGCCTCCCCCGCCGCACGGGCGTACTGGGCGGCGACATCCGCCATCTCGTCCTCGTTCACCTCGTCCGAGAAGTCGTCGCGGCGCTGCCACGGGTCGATGTTGGTCCCCTCCAGGACGTCGCTCTTGGTGAAGCCGACCTCGCCGGGCATCTCCCAACTCCCCTTTCTCGGCGCTCACATGCCGTCGGTGACGGAGCGAGCCACGTCCGAGCCGGAGTCGCCCGCCGTCCGTAGCTGCGTGTGCGTGTCCGTGTCGACGTCCTCGCCGAGGTCGGCGACGCGGTGGTCGGCGCCGCTCATGTCGTCGCGGTCCTCGGCCGCCTTGCCGGCGCCGCGCGCCTGCCGCTCGCTGTTGCCGTTGAGGGCGCTCACGTACGCGTCCGCGCCACCGAACTGCGCCCCGCCGGCCTCCACGCCCCTGAGGTGGCCCCGGGCGCCCTCCGCCGCGTCGGCCGAACGGTTGCTCGTGCGTCCGCCCTCCCTGAACCCCTCGGGCAGGTAGTCCAGCCCTGCGTCCTCGCTCATCGTTCCTCCCTCGCTCACTCGCCCAACGTGCCCGGGCCGGCCCTGCGTCGGGGGCGCCACACCTCGGCGTCCTCGCGCAGCTCGGTGCCCTTGCCCTCACGGCGCTTCCGCTCACCACCGCGCGCCTTCTGCCCGCCCGCGCCCGCGGGCGCG